>NZ_JBIATN010000006.1:0-388901 GCF_042891825.1 Streptomyces sp. NPDC001852 | reverse complement strand
AAACGCCCGGTTACATTCCGAACCCGGAAGCTAAGCCTCACAGCGCCGATGGTACTGCAGGGGGGACCCTGTGGGAGAGTAGGACGCCGCCGAACTCCTTTTACAGCTCCGGCTCTTGGGCACTTGCCCAGGAGCCGGAGCTTTTTTGCGTTGAGGTAGGGTCAGGGAGCATCGTTGGCTCGTTTCGCACAGGAGGCCCCCGGGTGGAGGTCCAGGAGACCCGTGTCCAGACGGACCGGGTCCTCACCATCCCCAACATCCTCAGCATGGCGCGGCTCGTCGGCGTACCCCTCTTCCTGTGGCTGATCCTCAGGCCCGAGTTCGGGGGTCCCAAGAGCGACGGCTGGGCCCTCCTCGTGCTGGCCTTCAGCGGGATCAGTGACTATCTCGACGGCAAGCTCGCACGGCGCTGGAATCAGATCAGCAGTCTCGGCCGGCTTCTCGACCCCGCCGCCGACCGGCTCTATGTCCTTTCCACGCTGGTCGGTCTCACCTGGCGGGAGATCCTGCCGCTCTGGCTGACCGCCCTCCTGCTCGCGCGTGAGCTGATGCTCCTGGTGATGGTGGGTATCCTCCGCCGGCACGGGTATCCGCCGCCGCAGGTGAACTTCCTCGGGAAGGCAGCGACCTTCAACTTGATGTACGCCTTCCCGTTGCTGCTCCTCAGCGACGGCAGCACCTGGATCGCGTCACTGGCTGCTATTTTCGGATGGGCGTTCGCCGGATGGGGTACAACGCTCTACTGGTGGGCAGGAGTGCTCTACGTGGTACAGGTCCGCCGTCTGGTTCGTGCGGACGCCATGGCCGATTGAGCTCGGCGATTGTCCGGACGTTACGCCACGATGGCCCGCGGTGGAAAAGTGCGGGACAATCTGGACGGGTGAAGTCGGCTAGACCGTCGTCTCTTGGAGGAGGACGCTTCCGACATGAAGGCCGTCGTGATGGCCGGGGGCGAAGGCACCCGCCTGCGCCCCATGACCTCTAGCATGCCCAAGCCGCTCCTGCCTGTGGCCAACCGCCCGATCATGGAGCACGTGCTACGGCTGCTCAAAAGGCACGGGCTCACCGAGACCGTTGTCACCGTCCAGTTCCTGGCATCGCTCGTCAAGAACTACTTCGGCGACGGCGAAGAGCTCGGAATGGAGCTCACGTATGCCAATGAGGAGAAGCCACTCGGTACCGCCGGAAGCGTCAAGAACGCCGAAGAGGCGTTGAAGGACGATGCTTTCCTCGTCATCTCCGGCGATGCCCTGACCGACTTCGACCTCACGGAGCTGATCAATTTCCACAAGGAGAAGGGCTCCCTGGTCACGGTCTGTCTGACCCGGGTTCCCAACCCGCTGGAGTTCGGCATCACCATCGTCGACGAGGAAGGCAAGGTCGAGCGTTTCCTGGAGAAGCCGACCTGGGGACAGGTCTTCTCCGACACGGTCAACACGGGCATCTATGTCATGGAGCCCGAGGTATTCAACTACGTCGAACCCGACGTTCCGGTCGACTGGTCCGGCGACGTTTTCCCGCAGCTCATGAAGGAAGGCAAGCCCATCTACGGCTTTGTCGCCGAGGGCTACTGGGAGGACGTGGGCACCCACGAGAGCTATGTGAAGGCCCAGGCCGATGTTCTCGAGGGCAAGGTGAACGTCGACATCGACGGCTTCGAGATCTCTCCTGGTGTGTGGGTGGCCGAAGGTGCGGAGGTGCACCCCGATGCCGTGCTGCGTGGACCGCTGTACATCGGCGACTACGCGAAGGTCGAGGCCGGCGCGGAGATCCGGGAGCACACGGTCGTCGGCTCGAACGTCGTCGTCAAGAGCGGCGCCTTTCTGCACAAGGCGGTCGTGCACGACAACGTGTATGTCGGGCAGCACAGCAATCTGCGTGGCTGCGTCGTCGGCAAGAACACCGACATCATGCGCGCTGCGCGGATCGAGGACGGCGCGGTCATCGGTGACGAGTGCCTGATCGGTGAGGAATCGATCGTGCAGGGCAACGTCCGGGTCTACCCGTTCAAGACCATCGAAGCCGGCGCCTTCGTCAACACCTCTGTCATCTGGGAGTCCAGGGGACAGGCCCATCTGTTCGGTGCCCGTGGCGTGTCCGGCATCCTGAACGTGGAGATCACGCCGGAACTCGCCGTGCGGCTGGCCGGCGCCTATGCGACCACCCTCAAGAAGGGCTCCACGGTCACCACGGCGCGCGACCACTCCCGAGGCGCCCGTGCGCTCAAGCGGGCGGTGATCTCCGCTCTGCAGGCCAGCGCCATCGACGTGCGGGACCTGGAGAACGTGCCGCTGCCGGTGGCCCGCCAGCAGACCGCGCGGGGCAGCGCCGGCGGCATCATGATCCGGACCTCGCCGGGTGTGCCGGACTCGGTCGACATCATGTTCTTCGACGGCAACGGCGCGGACCTGTCGCAGGGCAGCCAGCGCAAGCTGGACCGGGTGTTCGCGCGGCAGGAGTACCGGCGGGCGTTCCCCGGCGAGATCGGCGACCTGTACTTCCCGGCGAGCGTCTTCGACTCGTACACCGGATCACTGCTGCGGAACGTCGACACCACCGGGATCGCCGAGGCCGGTCTCAAGGTGGTCGTGGACGCCTCCAACGGCAGTGCCGGGCTGGTGCTGCCCAGCCTGCTCGGCAAGCTGGGCGTGGACTCCCTGACCATCAACCCCGGTCTGGACGAGTCCCGGCCCACGGAGACGGAGGAGATGCGCCGCAAGGGACTGGTGCGGCTCGGCGAGATAGTGGCGTCCTCGGGAGCCGCGTTCGGTGTCCGGTTCGACCCCGTCGGGGAGCGGCTGTCGCTCGTGGACGAGAAGGGCCGGATCATCGAGGACGACCGCGCGCTGCTGGTGATGCTGGACCTGGTGGCCGCGGAGCGGCGCAGCGGCCGGGTGGCCCTGCCGGTGACGACGACCCGGATCGCCGAGCAGGTGGCCGCCTATCACGGCACCCAGGTCGAGTGGACCACCACCTCGCCGGACGACCTCACGCGGGTCGGCGGCGAGGAGGGCACCATCTTCGGCGGCGACGGCAAGGGTGGCTTCATCGTCCCCGAGTTCAGCAGCGTCTACGACGGCACGGCGGCCTTCGTGCGGCTGATCGGGCTGGTGGCGCGCACGCAGCTCACGCTGAGCCAGATCGACGCGCGGATCCCGCGGGCGCATGTCCTCAAGCGGGATCTGGCCACGCCGTGGGCCGTCAAGGGTCTGGTCATGCGGCGGGTGGTCGAGGCCGCAGGAGATCGCTTTGTCGACACGACGGACGGTGTGCGGGTCGTGGAGACGGACGGGCGCTGGGTGATGGTGCTGCCCGACCCGGCCGAGGCCGTCACCCACCTGTGGGCCGAGGGCCCCGACGACGCCTCGGCGCAGGCCCTGCTGGACGAGTGGTCGGCCGTCGTGGACAGCGCCGGACGGTAAGAGAAGGTAAGGGAACTCGGACCACCGGACGGCAAAATCCACGCACGCGCGCGTGCCGGACAAGTGTCCCCCAAGGGGGCCTGTCCGGCACGCCGGTGGGGCCATTCGGAGGTACTCCTCGCGACATGCGACGATGTGCGGCATGCCGCAGCAACCCCCCGTTCGGAGCAGCCCCACGCGGGCGCAGCGCCCGGACGCCTCCATGTCGTTGATCACCAACGTCATGGACCACAGTCTCGACGACGGGTATGCCGAGGCCGCCGCCCGCAGGAAGTCCCAGGGTGAGGGCGGTCTGCCCAGGACCCTCAGGGCGAAGCTCGGCCTCGCGGCGGGCCTCGTCCTCGCGGCGCTGGTCGTGACCGTGGGGGCGGCACAGACGCAGGCGGCGGCCCCAGTGGTGGCCAAGGAGCGGCAGGAGCTGATCGACCGCATCGACAGCGAGACCGCGAACGCGGACAAGCTGGAGGGTACGGTCGACAGGCTCCGGGACGACGTCGGCGCGCGCCAGCGGGCGGCGCTGGAGTCGAGCGGGGGCAGCGCGCCGGCGGACCTGGTGGGCGTGCTGTCGGGCGCCACGGCGGTCCACGGTCCGGGCGTCAGGCTCGTCGTGGACGACGCCAAGGAGGCCAGCACCGGCGGTGACGGCACCAACCCGCGGCAGACCTCCGGGTTCTCCGACACCGGCCGGGTGCGCGACCGGGACATGCAGCGCGTGGTGAACGGGCTGTGGCAGTCCGGTGCCGAGGCCGTCTCCATCAACGGGCAGCGGCTGACCTCCCTGTCCGCGATCAGGGCCGCGGGCGACGCGATACTGGTCGACAACAGGCCGCTGGTGCCGCCGTACACGGTGCTGGCGGTGGGGGACGGGGGCCGGTTGAACAACCGGTTCCAGAACAGCGCGGACGGCCTGTATCTGCACGCGCTGGAGCAGGACTTCGGCATCCGCGCCACCATCTCCACGGAGAGTGACGTGCGGTTGCCTGCCGCACCGAGTGTGATCGTACGCACAGCACAGCCGAGCACCGGCAAGACTGAGAAGGGCACATCGTGATCGCCGTACTGGGCCTCGTCGTGGGAGTCGTGGCCGGCCTGTTGGTCCGGCCCGAGGTTCCGGCGGTCGTCGAGCCTTATCTGCCGATCGCCGTCGTCGCGGCGCTGGACGCCGTGTTCGGCGGTCTGCGGGCCATGCTCGACGGGATCTTCGACGACAAGGTCTTCGTGGTGTCGTTCCTGTCGAACGTCGTCGTCGCCGCGCTGATCGTGTTCCTGGGCGACAAGTTGGGCGTGGGTGCGCAGCTGTCCACGGGTGTCGTGGTCGTCCTCGGCATCCGGATCTTCTCCAACGCCGCGGCGATCCGGCGACACGTGTTCCGGGCGTGACACCGATGAGTGAGCAGAACGAGCCGAACGCGCCGGACGAGCAGCCGGCGAAGCCGGAGAACAGGCTGCGCAAGGAACTGCCCGAGGAGGTGCCCGCGCCGGCACCGGAGCCGGCGCCGGAGCAGCAGACGGAGGAGCCGCTGACCGGCCGGCAGCGGCTGGTGAAGGGGTTGTGGCCACCGCGGCTGACCCGGGCCCAACTCATCGTCGCCCTGCTGCTGTTCGGCCTCGGGTTCGGCCTGGCGGTGCAGGTGGCGTCCACCAGCGACAGCGACAGCGCGCTGCGCGGCGCACGTCAGGAGGATCTTGTCCGCATCCTCGATGAACTGGATGCGCGTACTCAGCGTCTTGAGGACGAGAAGCAGGGACTCGAAAAGCAGCGCCAGGAACTGCAGAGCAGCTCCGACCAGGCGGCGGAGGCTCGCAAGCAGACGGCCGAGAAGGAGAAGCAACTCGGCATCCTGGCGGGCACCGTGGCGGCGCAGGGTCCCGGCATCACGATGACGATCGAGGACACGAAGGGGACGGTCAAGGCGGACATGCTGCTCGACGCGATCCAGGAGCTGCGCGCGGCCGGTGCGGAGGCGATCCAGGTGAACGGGGTCCGGGTGGTTGCCGGCACGTACTTCACGGACTCCGGCAACGGCGTGGGCGTCGACGGGAACAAGATCAACGCCCCCTATCGTTTCAAGGTCATCGGCAAGCCGCAGGACCTGGAGCCGGCGCTGAACATTCCCGGAGGCGTGGTGCAGACACTGGAGAAGGAGCAGGCCACGGTGACGGTCCAGCAGTCGGGCAAGATCGTCGCCGACGCCTTGCGGCAGGCGAAGCGGCCTGACTACGCTCGGTCGTCCTCCCAGTGAACCGGTGGTGCATGGGGGACGTCCGGCAAGGGCATGAGGTTGCGGGGGGTCGGCGCATCGAAGGGGTGGTGCGTGGTGGAAACTGTCCGGTGGATACGGACGTTGTGAGAATGTCCGGCTCGGCCGGTGTAGGCAATCAGGGTTCGTCCTGCCCCACGGGCGGGTCTGTTTCGGTCAAGGGGAATCGCCCGTGAAGTTGTTTGCGAAGTTGTTCCGCAAGAGCGCGCGAGAGGGCGGCGACAACGCGACCGCTCGTCACCGCGCACAGCCTGACGCGGAGGGGCGGCGCCCGCTGTTCCGGGATCAGGTCGCTGGTCCGGGCGGCGACATTTCCGGAGGTCAGGGCGGGGCGTCGGTTGACCCTGCCCAGTCCGGCGGCATAGGTTTCGGGCAACCGTCAACCTCAGGTGCGGGTGGAGGGTTCGCCCCCGGTCCGTACGCGTCCAACGCCCCGGCGGGGCAGCCGCAGGAGGATCCGTCGATGTCGGTCCTGGTGTGTACGAGGTGCGGTAACCGCAACGCGGAGAACGCCCGCTTCTGCTCCAACTGTGGCGCGCCGCTGCGCCCCGGGGTGGCGCCGGAGCGTGCCGCCGAGACGACGTCCACGATCTCGATCTCCGGTCTCGAGGCCTACGACTCCGAGGTCACCGGCCAGACGCAGGTGCCCATGCTGTCGCCCGAGGCGCAGGCCGCGGTGGACGCGCTGCCGATGGGCTCGGCACTCCTGGTGGTCCGCCGGGGACCGAACTCGGGCAGCCGCTTCCTGCTGGACAGCGACCTGACCACGGCCGGACGCCACCCGCAGAGCGACATCTTCCTGGACGACGTCACGGTCTCGCGCCGGCACGTGGAGTTCCGGCGCTCCCCGGACGGCTCGTTCACCGTGGCCGACGTGGGCAGTCTGAACGGCACGTACGTCAACCGCGAGCGGATCGACCAGGTCGCCCTGTCGAACGGTGACGAGGTGCAGATCGGCAAGTACCGGCTGGTGTTCTACGCGAGCCGGCAGGGCATCTGACCCGCCCCCGGACCGGTGTCCGGGGGGACTCCCAGGGAAGGTCCATGCTTCAAACACCGAGCGGCGGTGCCGGGAGCGGTACCGCCGCCAGGGACAGTGGGCTGATGAGCATCGGCACGGTGCTGAACGCGCTGCGCGACGAGTTCCCCGAAGTCACCATCTCCAAGATCCGTTTCCTGGAGTCGGAGGGGCTCATCGAGCCGCAGCGGACCCCGTCGGGGTACCGCAAGTTCAGCGCCGGGGATGTCGAGCGCCTGGCGCATGTGCTGCGGATGCAGCGGGACCACTATCTGCCGCTCAAGGTGATCCGCGAGCACCTGGACGCCATGGAGCGGGGCGAGGCCGTCCAGCTGCCCGTGGTGGGCCGACAGCGCACGAGTGAGGACGCTCCGGAGCAGGCCACGGCGCCCACGGTGGCACGGATCGGCAGGACCGAGCTGATGGCGGCCGCGGAGATCGACGAGGGCGACCTCAAGGAGTGGGAGTCGTACGGGCTCATCGCTCCCCTGGAGGACGGGGCGTACGACGCCGAGGCGGTCACCGTGGCCTCGCTCGTCGCCGAGCTGGGCCGGTTCGGGATCGAGCCACGGCACCTGCGGGTGATGAAGGCGGCCGCCGACCGCGAGGCCGGGCTGGTCGACCAGGTGGTGGCCCCGCTCAGGCGCCACCGCAACCCGCAGACCAGGGCCCATGCCGAGGCCCGCACGAAGGAGCTGGCGGCGCTCACGGTGAAACTGCACGCGGCGCTGGTGCAGACCGCCCTCGGGGTACGGCTGCCGTGAACGCCCGGAGCCGCCGGCGGCCGGATCGGGCACCTGTTCCCGGCCCGACTACCCAAACATCCCGGGCACGGCCTAGGGTTGCTGTGTGAACGAGCTCGATGTCGTAGGTGTCCGGGTCGAAATGCCCTCCAACCAACCGATCGTGCTCCTGCGCGAAGTGGGAGGCGACCGTTACCTCCCCATCTGGATCGGGCCGGGGGAGGCGACGGCGATCGCTTTCGCCCAGCAGGGCATGGCCCCCGCCAGGCCGCTGACCCACGACCTGTTCAAGGACGTGCTGGAGGCCGTGGGCCAGGAGCTGACCGAAGTACGCATCACCGATCTGCGGGAAGGTGTTTTCTACGCGGAGCTGGTCTTCGCCAGCGGCGTCGAGGTCAGCGCGCGTCCCTCCGATGCCATAGCGCTGGCCCTGCGCACCGGAACGCCGATCTACGGCAGTGACGCGGTGCTGGACGACGCCGGCATCGCCATCCCGGACGAGCAGGAGGACGAGGTGGAGAAGTTCCGCGAGTTCCTCGACCAGATCTCGCCCGAGGACTTCGGCACCAGCAGCCAGTGAAGACGAACGCCGGTGAGCGTCGGCACCCCGTGCACGGGCACGTGCCACCGGCCATTGAGAGCGTCCTAGGCCCTCCCCCGAACGCATTCGGCTAGCCTTTCCCCGCGGTGGGACACGGGAAACCACTCCTAGGGTGATTATCACTCGGCGTGCCGAGTGTGGCGATCGTTGACGCACCCCTGGTGACTGCCTACCGTCGTGAGGGCAGGTCAAGGACGGAGGTCGGCGTGAGAACCAGCGGCGACGGTACGGCTGGGGGTGCCCCCGGACGCGGGTTCGGGGAGAGCGGTCCGTACCCTCCCCCGAGCTCTCAGCTGCGTTCGAACAGGGGGTACCCCCAGCCGAGCAGCGCGGTCGATCACGCCCCGCAGCGGCCAACGGTGGTGCCGAACGGCGGAGGGGCGGCGTCCATGGGGTCGGAACAGATCGGTTACCGCGGCCCGACGGCCTGCGCGGCCGCGGGCATCACCTACCGGCAGCTGGACTACTGGGCGCGCACCGGTCTGGTCGAGCCGAGCGTGCGGCCCGCGTACGGATCGGGCACGCAGCGGCTGTACAGCTTTCGTGACGTCGTCGTACTGAAGATCGTCAAGCGCTTCCTGGACACCGGGGTCTCGCTGCAGAACATCCGCACGGCCGTGCAGCACCTCAGGGAACGCGGTTTCCGCGACCTGGAGCGGATGACCCTGATGAGCGATGGCGCCACGGTGTACGAGTGCTCCTCGCCGGACGAGGTCCACGCCCTGCTCCAGGGCGGTCAGGGCATCTTCGGGATCGCCGTCGGCGTGGTGTGGCGGGACGTGGAAAGCGCGCTCTCCCAGCTGCACGGCGAGCGCATCGACACCGGGGAGACCCTCGTCGGGCACAACCCCGCGGACGAACTGGCGCGGCGCCGCAACCGGGCGGTCTGACACCGGTCCCGTCCGCGGCGGGGCATTGTCAGTGCCGTGGTGCAGCATCGGAGATGTGAGAAACGCGCCCACGATCCTGCATCTCGACATGGATGCCTTCTACGCCTCGGTGGAGCAGGCATCCAAGCCGAGCCTGCGCGGGAAGGCGGTCGTCGTGGGCGGGCTCGGACCGCGCGGGGTGGTGGCCACCGCGTCGTACGAGGCACGGGTCTTCGGGGTCCACTCGGCGATGCCCATGGCCCAGGCGCGCCGGCTGGCACCCAATGCCGCGTATCTGGTGCCGCGCTTCACCGTGTACCGGGCGATCAGCGAGCAGGTGATGGCACTGCTGCGGGAGCTGTCGCCGCTGGTGGAGCCGCTCAGCCTGGACGAGGCGTTCGTGGATCTGGAGGCGGGCGGGACGGCCTGGGACGAGGAGTCGGCGCGGCTGGCCGGGATCAAGCTGCGCGCGGACATCAGGGCGGTCACCGGGCTGACCGGATCGGTGGGACTCGCCGCCTCCAAGATGCTCGCCAAGATCGCCTCGGAGCAGGCCAAGCCGGACGGCCTGGTGGTCATCGAGCCGGGGTCCGAGCGGGCGTTGCTGGCCCCGATGCCGGTGCGGACGCTGCCGGGGGTCGGTCCGGCCACCGGGGACCATCTGCGCAGGGCGGGGATCACCACGGTCGAGGAGCTGGCCGAAGCGGGCGAGGACGAGCTGGTCCGGCTGCTCGGCAAGGCGCACGGGCACGCGCTGTACGCCATGGCCCTGGCCCACGACGAGCGGCCCGTGGTCGCCGAGCGCGAGGCGAAGTCGGTGTCGGTCGAGGACACCTACGACGTGGACATCCATGACCGGCTGCGGATCGGGCTGGAGGTGCAGCGGCTCGCCGACCGGTGCGTGGGGCGGCTGCGCGGAGCCAGGCTGTCGGGGCGGACGATCGTGCTGAAGGTACGGCGGTACGACTTCTCGACGCTGACCAGGTCGGAGACGTTGCGGGGGCCGACGGACGATCCGGCGGTGGTGCGGGAGGCGGCGGCGCGGCTGCTGGACTCCGTGGACACCACGGGCGGGGTACGGCTGCTGGGGGTGGGCGTCTCCGGGCTCGCCGACTACACGCAGGAGGATCTGTTCGCGCAGGCCCTGCCCGCGCGGGCGGCGGAGGCGCCGGAGGAGGCCGAGGCCGAGGTGGTCGTGGAGCGGCCGGAGCCCGTGGAAAGGCACTGGCGGGCGGGACAGGACGTCCGGCACGCGGAGTACGGGCACGGGTGGGTGCAGGGGAGTGGGCTGGGGCGGGTCACCGTGCGCTTCGAGACGCCGCAGTCCGCTCCGGGGCGGGTGCGGACGTTCTTCGTCGAGGATCCTGCGCTGGAGGCCGCTGATCCGTTGCCCTTGGTCTCGGATCACCGGCACGGGGCTCCGCCCCGGACCCCTGAGGACGATCAGGTTTCCTCCGACCCCGCCAGCTTGCCGAATTCGTGGTCCGGGGCCGAGGCAGGTGAGGCCACGTCGAGGCCGTAGTGGTGGTAGAGCTGGAGCTCCTGCTCGGGGGAGAGGTGGCGGCCCACGCCGAAGTCCGGGGCGTCCCTGATCAGCGCGCGGTCGAAGGGGACACGGAGGGTGCCCTCGATCAGTTCGCTCGGCTCCAGGGGGACGAAGGCGTCGCGGGAGAACAGGCCGGTGCGTATGGCCGCCCACTCGGGCACGCCGGTCGCGTCGTCGAGGTACACCTCGTCGATGGTGCCGATCTTGGTGCCGTTGCGGTCGAACGCCTTGCGGCCGATCAGGTTGCGCGGATCGATGTCGGTCTGCACGGTCCCTCTCCCTCCACGTGGTCGCAACTCATCCGTAAGCACTACAAAAGAGCACATTCAGGGAGGCGGCCACTCGAGGGCTCGGGCGTTGACCTCGCTGGTAGGCTGACAGCGGCTGCTGACCCCGTGCGGGAGAGTCCTCCGACCACCTCGGAGGCGCCGAAGGAGCAAATCCTCCCCGGAATCTCTCAGGCTCACGTACCGCACGGACGAGGTCACTCTGGAAAGCAGGGCGGGTGTCGACGGCTCCCGCTCTCACCGACGGTGAAAACCGGGACGTACCCGGTGAAGCTCTCAGGTTGAGATGACAGAGGGGGAGGCCGTCCGGGCACCCGCGCCGTGGTGCCCTTCGAAGGTCGCGTCAGACCAGGAGGCCTCCGCAATGACCGCCCATCGTATTCCGCTCTCGGAGCTCGAAGCGGGCATCCCGTTCGAGCAGCGCCACATCGGGCCCGACCAGGAGGCGCGGGCCAAGATGCTCGCGCAGGTCGGCTACGGTTCGCTGGACGAGCTGACCGCCGCGGCGGTCCCGGATGTGATCAAGAACGCCGACGCCCTCGACCTGCCGGGCGCCCGTACCGAGGCCGAGGTGCTCGCCGAGCTGCGCTCGCTCGCCGACCGCAACCAGGTCCTCGACTCCATGATCGGCCTCGGCTACTACGGCACCTTCACGCCGCCGGTCATCCTGCGCAACGTCATGGAGAACCCGGCCTGGTACACGGCCTACACGCCGTACCAGCCGGAGATCTCCCAGGGGCGGCTGGAAGCCCTGCTGAACTTCCAGACCGTGGTCGCCGACCTCACCGGCCTGCCGACCTCCGGTGCCTCCCTGCTGGACGAGGGCACCGCCGCCGCCGAGGCCTTGGCGCTGTCCCGGCGCATGGGCAAGAACAAGAAGGGCCTCTTCCTGGTCGACGCGGACGCGCTTCCGCAGACCATCGCCGTCATCCAGACCCGCGCCGAGCCGACCGGCGTCGAGGTGGTCGTCGCCGACCTCGGCGACGGCATCCCGGCCGACATCGCCGCGCGTGACATCAACGGCGTGCTGATCCAGTACCCGGGCGCCTCCGGTGCCGTACGCGACATCAAGCCGGTCATCGACCAGGCGCACGAGCTCGGCGCGCTCGTCACCGTCGCCGCCGACCTGCTCGCCCTGACGCTGCTGACCTCGCCCGGCGAGCTCGGCGCCGACATCGCCGTCGGCACCACCCAGCGCTTCGGCGTGCCGATGGGCTTCGGCGGTCCGCACGCCGGCTACATGGCGGTGCACGAGAAGTTCGCGCGCAGCCTGCCCGGCCGCCTCGTGGGCGTCTCCGTCGACGCCGACGGGAACAAGGCCTACCGGCTCGCGCTGCAGACCCGTGAGCAGCACATCCGCCGGGAGAAGGCGACCAGCAACATCTGCACCGCGCAGGTGCTGCTGGCCGTGATGGCCGGCATGTACGCCGTCTACCACGGGCCGGAGGGCCTGAAGACCATCGCCCGCCGCACGCACCGGTACGCCACCCTCCTCGCCGAGGGCCTGAAGGCCGGCGGGGTCGAGATCGTGCACGGCGCCTTCTTCGACACCCTCACCGCGCGCGTGCCCGGCCAGGCCGCCGAGATCGTCGCCGCCGCGCGGGAGAACGGCGTCAACCTCCACCTGACCGACGCCGACCACGTCTCCCTGGCCTGCGACGAGACCACCAAGCGGGCCCAGCTGGAGGCCGTCTGGTCCGCCTTCGGCGTCAAGGGCGACATCGAGGCCCTCGACGAGACCGCCGAGGACGCCCTGCCCGAGGCGCTGCTGCGCACCGACACGTACCTCACCCACCCGGTCTTCCACCAGCACCGCTCCGAGACGGCGATGCTGCGTTACCTGCGCAGGCTGGCCGACCGCGACTACGCGCTCGACCGCGGCATGATCCCGCTGGGCTCCTGCACCATGAAGCTCAACGCGACCACCGAGATGGAGCCGGTCACCTGGCCCGAGTTCGGTCAGCTGCACCCCTTCGCGCCCGCCGAACAGGCCGAGGGCTACCTCACGCTCATCCGTGAGCTGGAGGAACGTCTCGCCGAGGTCACCGGCTACGACAAGGTCTCCCTGCAGCCGAACGCCGGTTCACAGGGCGAGCTGGCCGGTCTGCTCGCCGTACGCGGCTACCACCGGGCCAACGGCGACGAGCAGCGCATCGTCTGCCTCATCCCGTCCTCCGCGCACGGCACCAACGCCGCCAGCGCCGTGATGGCCGGCATGAAGGTCGTCGTCGTCAAGACCGCCGAGGACGGCGAGATCGACGTCGAGGACCTGCGGGCGAAGATCGAGCAGTACCGCGACGAGCTGGCGGTACTGATGATCACCTACCCGTCGACGCACGGCGTGTTCGAGGAGCACGTCGCCGACATCTGTGCCCAGGTGCACGAGGCGGGCGGCCAGGTGTACGTCGACGGCGCCAACCTCAACGCGCTGGTCGGCCTCGCCAAGCCCGGCCACTTCGGCGGTGACGTCTCCCACCTGAACCTGCACAAGACCTTCTGCATCCCGCACGGCGGCGGTGGCCCCGGCGTCGGCCCGGTCGCGGTCCGCTCGCACCTGGCGCCGTACCTGCCGAACCACCCGCTGCAGCCGGCCGCGGGCCCGGAGACGGGCGTCGGCCCGATCTCGGCCGCCCCCTGGGGCTCCGCGGGCATCCTGCCCATTTCCTGGGCGTACGTCCGGCTGATGGGCGGCGAGGGCCTCAAGCGGGCCACGCAGGTGGCCGTGCTCTCCGCGAACTACATCGCCAAGCGCCTGGAGCCGCACTACCCGGTGCTCTACACGGGCCCCGGCAACCTGGTCGCGCACGAGTGCATCATCGACCTGCGCCCGCTGACCAAGGCGACCGGTGTGAGCGTGGACGACGTGGCCAAGCGCCTGATCGACTACGGCTTCCACGCGCCGACCATGTCCTTCCCGGTGGCCGGCACGCTGATGATCGAGCCGACCGAGTCGGAGGACATCGCCGAGCTGGACCGGTTCTGCGACACGATGATCGCCATCCGCGCGGAGATCGAGAAGGTCGGCTCGGGCGAGTGGCCGACGGAGGACAACCCGCTGCGGAACGCGCCGCACACCGCCGCCGCCCTCGGCGACGCGTGGGCGCACGCCTACAGCCGCGAGCAGGCCGTCTTCCCGGCCGGTGTCTCGGCCGCCGACAAGTACTGGCCTCCGGTGCGCCGTATCGACCAGGCCTTCGGCGACCGCAACCTGGTGTGCTCCTGCCCGCCGCTGGACGCGTACGAGGACTGAGCGAGCGGTGACCCCCGGGGCCCCGTCCGGTTTCCGGGCGGGGCCCCGCCGTCTCAGGCCGTCGCCAGTGACACCTCGGTCGCCTTGATGAGGGCGAACACGTCGGAGCCCACGAAGAGGCCGAGGTCGGCGACCGCGTCCTTGGTGATCGCCGCGGTCAGTTCGCCGCCGTCGACGGAGATCTTCACGGTGGCCATGACGGCGCCGGTGGTGAGGCCGGTGATCGCGCCGGGGAGCTGGTTGCGGATCGACAGGCCCTCCACCCGACGGGTGGCCAGGGACACCTCGGTCGACTTCACGAGCGCGCGGACGGGCGAGCCGGGGGCGAGGGAGAGCTCCTCGGCGGACTCCTTGGTGATGGCCGCCATGAGGTGCTGGCCGCCCTCCAGACGGAGCTTGACGGTGGCCATGGCCTCTCCCGGTCGCACTTCCGTGACGGTGCCGGGGAGCTGGTTGCGGATGCTCAGGGTCATGGGCACCCACGGTAGGCGCCCGCCCGCTCAGGCCGGGTATGCGTGCGTCTGCGTCGCCTTGACCGTCGCCCAGACGGCAGCGCCCGGATGCAGGTCGAGGTCGGCGGCGGCGACCGTGGTGAGGTCGGCGGCGAGCGGGAGTTCGCCGGTGAGGTCGGCGCGGATCTGGTCGCCGTGCGTCTCCAGGCCGGCCACCTCGCAGCGCCAGAGGTTACGGGCGCTGGCGCCGGTGGGCCGGTCCCGGAACAGGGTGACGGCGGACGGCGGGAACGCCACGAAGGCCGGACCGGACAGCACCTCGGTGGTCGTGATGGTGGGACCCGCGTCGAGCCGCACCGTGTGCCTGTCCGCCTGTCCCCGGTAGAGGTTGAGGCCGACCAGCTGGGCGATGTAGTCGGTGCGCGGATGGCGGGCGATGTCGGCGGGTGAGCCCTCCTGGACGACCCGGCCGTGCTCGATGACGACCAGCCGGTCGGCGAGCACCATGGCGTCCAGCGGGTCGTGCGTGACCAGGACGGCGACCGCCTCGAACTCGGCCAGGTGGCGGCGCAGTTGGGCGCGGACCTCCAGCCGGGTACGGGCGTCTAGGGCAGCAAGCGGCTCGTCCAGGAGCAGCAGCCTCGGGTGGGTGGCCAGGGCGCGGGCGAGGGCCACGCGCTGGGCCTGCCCGCCGGACAGGCGGCGTGGCTTGGCGGCCGCGTGGCCGGCGAGGCCCAGGCGGTCCAGCCATGCGGCGGCCCGGGCCCGGGCCTCGGCCCTGGACGCGCCCCGGCAGCGCGGGCCGAAGGCCACGTTGTCCAGCGCGGACAGGTGCGGGAAGAGCAGATAGTCCTGGAAGACCACGCCGACCGGGCGGGACTCCGGGGGAGTGTGTTCCAGGGCGGTGCCGTCGAGGCGCAGATGGCCGCCGGTGAGCGGGGTGAGTCCGGCGAGGGCGCGCAGGGCGGTGGTCTTGCCGGCGCCGTTCGGCCCGAGGAGGGCGAGGACGTCTCCGGGGGCGGCGCTCAGGGCCACGTCGAGCGCGAAGGAGCCGCGGTCCACGACGAGCCGGGCGTCGAGTCCCTCGTCGCCCACCGTCAGCAGGCCGGCTTCGGGGGCGTCGATGTCGGTCATGGGTCTGTACGTTCGCACATGCCCCGGGTCCGCTGCCACGCTCACGCCCCCCTCATCCAACGGTCCCGCAGCCCCGCCAGCACCGCGATCGACACCGCCAGCAGGACCAGGCTGAGGGCGATCGCGGCGTCGGGGTCGTTCTGCAGGGCCAGGTAGACGGCGAGCGGCATGGTTTGGGTGCGGCCGGGGAAGTTGCCCGCGAAGGTGATCGTCGCGCCGAACTCACCGAGCGCGCGGGCCCAGGCCAGGACGGCCCCGGCCGCGATGCCGGGCGCGATCAGCGGCAGGGTGACCCGGCGGAACGCGGTGAAGCGGGAGGCGCCGAGCGTGGCCGCCGCCTCCTCGAAGCGCGGGTCGGCCGCGCGCAGGGTGCCCTCGACGCTGATGACCAGGAACGGCATCGCGACGAACGCCTCCGCGATCACGACCCCCGTGGTGGTGAACGGCAGCGTGATCCCGAACCAGGAGTCCAGCCACTGGCCGATCACGCCGTTGCGGCCGAGGGCCAGCAGCAACGCCACACCGCCGACCACCGGCGGCAGCACGAGCGGCAGCGTCACCAGCGCCCGTACGAGGCCCCGGCCGGGGAACTCCGTACGGGCCAGCAGCCAGGCCAGCGGCACGCCCAGCACCAGGCTCACCGCCGTCGCCGCCGTGGCGCTGACCAGCGACAGCTGGAGCGCCTGCCACACCTCGGTGCCCGTCAGCTGGCCCGGCAGGCTGCGCCAGGGCGCGCGGACGAGCAGCGCGAGAAGCGGCACCAGCAGGAACGCCAGCGCCAGCACGCCCGGCAGCAGCAGCGGCAACGGCACCCCGCGCCGGCCCCCCGTGCCGACGCGGCGACGCCGCGGCCGGTCCGTGCGGGGACCGGTCGCGGCGCCGGGCTCGTGGAGCGAGGTCACGGCTTGAGGAACCCCGCCTCGCTCAGCACCTTCTGGCCCTCGGCGGACTGCACCAGGGCGACGAACGCCTTGGCGGCCTGGGCGTTCGGCGCGTTCTTCAGCAGGACGATCGGGTAGTCGTTGATCGCCTTGGCCGACTCGGGGAACTCCACGCCCTCCACCTTGCCGCCGGCGGACTTCACGTCGGTCTTGTAGACGACCGCCGCGTCCGCCTCCTTCAGCTCCACCTTGTTCAGGGCGCTCTTGACGTCCTGCTCGTAGGAGACCGGGGTCAGCTTGAGCTTGGCGGCGTCCAGGGCCTTCTGCGCGGCAGCGCCGCACGGCACGGTCTTGTCGCACAGCACGACCTTCAGGCCGGACTTGGTGAGGTCCTTCAGGGAGGACACCTTGCCGGGGTTGCCCGGGAGGGTGGCGATCTCCAGCTGGTTGCGCACGAAGGTCGCCGGCGTGCCTGCTGCGTCCTTCTTGCCCGTCACGATCGCCATGGTCTTGGGGCTGGCGGCGGCGAAGACGTCCGCCGGGGCACCGCCGGTGATGCTCGCGGCGAGGGTGTCGCTGCCGCCGAAGTTGAAGCTGACCTTGGTGCCCGGGTGCTGCTGCTCGAACTCCTTGCCCAGAGCCGTGAAGCTCTCCTTCAGGGAGGCCGCGGCGAACACGGTGACGTTGCCGGACAGCTTGGGGGAGGCGGAGTTCGACGTGTCCGACTTCGCGTTGGACGAGTCCGAGGACGAGGAGCAGGCGCTGAGTGCCATCAGGGCGGCGGCTCCCGCACCGGCCAGCTGCAGCATCCGCCGGGTCCGGCGCACGGAACGGGTCATCACGGATCTACTCCTCGGTTCTGTGGAACGACGGTCGCGCCCTGTCACGGCCGGGACCACCGGCCGTGCGGCGATGATACTGCCGCATCTGCCAGCTGTAAGTCTCCTGTCGCATCGCATGAGCTGCAGACTTGGGATTTGTAGCTTGCATGTGCGTTTGTACGGCGCTTCGCGGCGGGTACGGTCCTGCGGGAGGTGGTCGCAGATGACGCTCGTGGAAGTCGCCCTGACCGGTGATCTGGCCCGGCCCGCCCGGCTGACCGTGCCGGACCTGCTCCGCTGGCCGCAGCACCGGGTGGCCGTCAGCTTCGAGTGTGCGACCAGCGGCGTCCAGCACCACCGGTTCGCGGGCCCGCGCCTGTACGACGTCCTCGCCGACGCGGGGCCGGGCTTCGACGCGGCGCGCCGCAAGGACCGGCTGCGCTTCCTCATCGCGGTGACCGGCACCGACGGCCATCACGCGGTGCTGTCCTGGGCCGAGATCGACCCCGACTTCGCGGACGCCCCGGTCCTGCTGGGCGTGCGCATCGACGACACCCCGCTGGACATGGCCGGGCCCCAGCTGGTGCTTCCGCAGGACCGGTGCGGGGCCCGGCACATCAGCGGCATCACGGCGATCCGGGTGGACGGCGGCTACCGCTGTGACGGCCCGGTGCCCGCCTCACCCGGGCCCATGGCTGCGGCACCTCGCTGAACCGCGCGCGCGTGGCGCTTCGCGTCGGGCGGGGTGGGTCAGACGCGGTCGATGTGCACGTTGGTGGACTTCACGCGTGCGGTGGCCTCCATGCCGACCTCGAGGCCCAGTTCCTCGACGGCCTCCCGGGTGAGCAGCGACACCAGCCGGTGCGGGCCGGCCTGGATCTCCACCTGGGCGGCGACGTCGCCGAGCTTGATCGCCGTGACGATGCCGGGGAAGGCGTTGCGTACGGAGGTGTAGGAGGCGTCCTCCTCGCCGCTGCCCGCCTTGGCCAGTTCGACCGAGAACGCGGCGAGATCCCTGCCGTCGATGAGCCGTCGCCCGGACTCGTCGCGATGGGTCGCCACCCGCCCCGCGTCGGCCCAGCGGCGGGCGGTGTCCGGGCTCACGCCGAGCAGCCGAGCCGCCTGGCCGATCGTGTAGGACTGCATGCCGGTCACGATAGGGCTACACCAGGGGAACCGTGGACGTGGGGTTGGCCGTTGGGTATAACGCGATATAGCGTTAGTGCGTGACGATGGCTCCCTGCGGGGGCGTGCTGAATCGGGGTGAGGGTATGGCGGCCGAGCTGCTGCACACGGAGGTGCCGTCCGGACTGCGTGCCTCGCACGCGGACCGGGACCGGGTGGTGGACGCGCTGACGCGCGCCGCGGGCGACGGCCGGATCACGGCCGAGGAACTGGACGAGCGGGTGACGGCCGCCCTGTCCGCCCGCACGCTCGGCGAGCTGTCGGTGCTCACCGCCGACCTGCCGGACGCGGGCGGCACCGCACGGGTCAAGGACGTCGTGCGGATCGAGCAGCAGGGCGCGTCGGCCGTGCGCGCGGACGGCTGGGCGGTGCCGCGCCGCATGGAGATCGCGTCCGCCTGGGGAGACGTGACCCTCGACTTCTCCGGCGCGGTGATCACGCACGACACCCTCCGCATCGACCTCGACATGCGCGGCGGCACCCTGCGGCTGATCACCCGGCCCGGCGTCGTCGTGGACGCCGACGCGCTGGTGATCGGCTACGGCAAGACCAAGGTGCGGCCGGCCGGCGACGCGGGGACGTCGGCCGTGCTCCGGGTGGGGATACACGGCCGGCTCAGCATGGGGCGGCTGGAGGTACGGCCGCCCAGGCGCTGGTTCGGCCGCTGAGCGCTCCGCTGGAAGTGCCGCGATGTGCCGCCGGGCGTCTGCGGGTCCGTCGTGGCTGGTCACTCCCCCCAGTTCTCGGCTTCGCTCGAACCCGGAGGACCCCCGTCGCGGCGGAGCCGCATATCAACACAGCCCCGCGCCCCCGGTCTCACCCGGTGTGCACCCGCGGCCGGCGTTCCCGGTCCGGCTCCGCCTCGCGCAGTACCTCGCGGGTGACCGGGGCGACCTCGCCCTGGCCGAAGAGGAAGAAGCGCAGGAAGTTGGCGAAGGGGTTGCCCTCGGTCCACTCGAAGTAGATGTGCGGGGTGCAGCCGGTCGTGTCGCGCACATGGAGGAGGAGTGCGGCGAGGGCGTTGGGGATGGAGGAGGACTCCAGGGTGAGCACACGGTAACGGTCGTGCAGGACCTCGCCGCGCACGGTCAGGCCCGCCTCGAACTCGGACGGGTCGGTGACCGTGACCTCGACGAAGACGAAGTCCTCCTGCTCCGGCATGTCGTTGTCGGCCCGGATCTGCTCGACCTTGTCGCGGTACTCGGCCTTGTCCCGGTGCCCGGGTTCGTTGGCGATGAACCGTATCTTCCGGCTGGCCATGTCCCGGATGAATCGTTCCGCCATGGGGTCGAGCGTCATGTGGGTCACGCGCAGTTCGAAGGCGCGGGCCAGCCGGGACAGCAGCGAGACCAGGATGATGCCGACGATGAAGCAGGCACCGATCTTCACACCGTCCGGACGCTCGATGACGTTCACCACGGTCGTGTAGAGGAACACCGCGGAGATCACGGCGAACCCGATGGTCCACTTGCGCTGCCCGGCCTTGCGCGCGGCGATGGTCACCGCGATCGCGGCGGAACTGATGAGCACCAGCACGCCGGTGGCGTAGGCGCCGCCCTGGGCGTCGACGTTGGCGTCGAAGATCCAGGTGACCAGGAAGGCGATGAGCGTGAAGACGATGACCATCGGGCGCACGGCGCGGGCCCAGTGCGGGGCCATGCCGTAGCGGGGAAGGTAGCGCGGCATCAGGTTCAGCAGGCCCGCCATCGCGGAGGCGCCGGCGAACCACAGGATGGCGATGGTCGAGACGTCGTAGACCGTGCCGAAGGCGCCGCCGAGGTACTGGTGGGCGAGGTAGGCGAGGGCGCGGCCGTTGGCCTGGCCGCCGGTCTTGAACTCGTTCTCCGGGATGAGCAGCGTGGTGATGAAGCTGGTGGCGATCAGAAAGCCGCTCATGATGACGGCGGCGGTGGTCAGCAGCTTCTTGGTGTCGCGGATCCGGCCCCTGGGGGCGTCCTCGGTGTCGTCCGGGTCGCCCTGGACGTGGGGCATGACGGCGACGCCGGTCTCGAACCCGGACAGGCCGAGGGCCAGTTTGGGGAACACCACCAGGGCCACGCCGACCATGACGAAGATGTTGCCGTGCTGGGCCGTCAGGGCGGTGCTCCAGTCGGTGACCACGTGCCCGGCCGTGATGACGTGCCACAGGCCGACGATCACAACGACCAGGTTGAGCGCCAGGTAGATGCCGACCAGAGCGACCGCGACACCGATCGCTTCCAGGAAGCCCTTCAGGAACACCGCGCCCAGCAGCGCCACCAGGAACAGCGTGATCACCATCTGGTGGCCGTGCAGGGAGCTGGTCAGGTGGGGGTTCTCGACGAGGTGCGTGGAGGCGTCGGCGGCCGACAGGGTGATGGTGATGAGGAAGTCGGTGGCCGCGAAGCCGAGCAGTGTGAGCACGAACAGCTTGCCCTGCCAGAACGACAGCAGTCGCTCCAGCATCGCGATGGAACCCTCGCCGCGCGGGCTCTCCTCGGCCACCCTGCGGTACACGGGAAGGGCACCGGCCAGCGTGACGATGACCAGCACGATGGTCGCGATCGGGGACAGCAGGCCGGCCGCCAGGGCCGCGATGCCGGGCTGGTAGCCGAGGGTCGAGAAGTAGTCGACACCGGTCAGGCACATCACCCGGTACCAGCGCTGGCCCTTGTGCGCGGGTTCCGGCTCGGCGTGCGGGCCGGTGTGGCCGCCGGCCTTGCCCATGTCGGACAGCCCCTCCAGCATCCAGGCCCGGAGGCGGTTGGTACTGGGAGGCTGCTCGGTCGTGGCCATCAGTGGGCTCCTGTGTGCGGCTCAGCTCTATTCCGGCCATCACGCGGACGGCGGCATCAGCGTAAGCGGAGAGTGACGCCTGGGCCCACGCATACGGGCTCGGGGGGCGTCAATCTTGCGTTAAGAATGACGTGGGAATGCCAGAGCCGCATCAAGAAGCGGAGGCCGGAGGGGTTTGCCGGGGAGCAGGGCCGACCGGCTCACAGGTCGCCCGGCGCCCCATGGACGGCCACCGAGTGTCATGGTTCACAGTGCTGATCGACCCACCGTGGCGGAGGCCCCGCCGTGCAGTGCACGGAGCCGGCTTCACAGGCGCCGGAGGTCCATGCGCAGATGCCAGGCGTTGCGCCGGTGGACGGACAGCAGCTCCGACTCCAGCGGTGACGGGGGTATCGCGAGCACCGGACAGACCGCGTGCGCCAGGCAGTGCCGGGAGACGTGACCCGAGAAGGCGCGCTGCAGACCGCGCCGGCCCGCGCCCACCACCAGGACGTCGTCCTCCCGGTCCGCGGTCGCCACGAGCGCCGGGCCCGGGGCACCGCGGACGACGAGGGCGTGCATCGGCACACCCGGGGAGCCTCCGCCGAAGATCTCCTCGAGCACCGAGACCAGCCGCTGTCGGGCCAGCCGTTGCCAGTCCTCGACCAGCAGGCCGGCGGCGGGGGAGCGGCGCGCGGCGGAATCACCGCCCGGCGGCTCCCAGGCCAGCACGGGCCACAGTTCCGCTCCCAGCCGGCGGGCGAGCGCGGTGGCCCGCCGCAGTGCCGTGACGCTGCCCAGGGAGCCGCTCACACCGACCACCACCCGAGCGGTCGCCGAGGCGTCGTAACCGGACATCACTCCACCGTTCCTCGCGGGCGACGCCGGGTGTCTCGCGCGCGGACGTGCCCGCCCTGCAAGGCCGTTGCTTCCTTCCATCCCACTCCCCAAGCGCCGATCCGACCAGCCGGACGGACGGACTCTTTTCGCCGGGCGGTGGCCGGCCCGCCGCCAAGATTCGGCGGGCTCGGCCGAAACTTTCGAGGCCCTCTGGGCGATCCCTGCCGGGGGCGTAGACGCCGCCCGAGGTCGGTACGGCGTCCGGCAGCGTCAACTGCCGTGCTCGAATGCCCGCTGCCGATGTGGGCCACACGCGCATCGGCTCGCTGCGTCGCCGGGTCGCCGAACTCCGGCCGAAAGGGACGGCCGCGGCCTGCCCGGTCAGGTGGCCCTGCACGACACCTTGACGCCCCCTACGGGCCTTTCTAGAGTCGCCGTTCGGAACGTTCGGGATTTTCTTCGAATGTTTCGGAACCGAACCCCTGCGAAGCAACTCCGAAATTTTCGAAGGAGCGCACGATGGGCGACCCTGCACTGTCCCGCCGCGGCTTCCTGGCGGCCTCCGTCGCGGCCGGTCTCGGTGTGACCGCACTCAGCGGCTGCGGCGGCGGCTCGGACGGGGGGTCGTCCTCGGGGACGACCACGATCGAGTGGTGGAACATCTCGACCACACAGCCCACCAAGACCGTGTGGGCCGGTCTCGCCAAGAAGTTCGAGGCCCAGAACCCCAAGGTCAAGATCAAGATAGTCCAGCTGGAGAACGACGCCTACAAATCGAAGATGACGGCGCTGATCGCCTCCGGGAAGCTGCCGGACATCTTCCACACCTGGGGCGGCGGCGTGCTCAAGCAGCAGGTGGACGCCGGGCTGGTCGAGGACCTCACCGACCGCACCAAGCCCTGGGCCGACGGGCTGATGTCGGTGGCCAAGCAGCCGTACCTCATCGACGACAAGCTGTACGGCATCCCGTTCGACATCGGCATGATCGGCTTCTGGTACAACAAGGCGCTCTTCAGGAAGGCCGGGATCAGCGCGCCCCCGACCACCTGGAGCGGCTTCCTGGACGCCGTGAAGAAGCTCAAGTCCGCCGGGATCACCCCGCTCGCGCTGGCCGGCAAGGAGAGCTGGACCGGCATGTACTACTGGGCGTACCTCGCGATGCGCACCGCGGGGGTCGACGCCCTGCAGAAGGCCGACGAGAAGAAGGACTTCACCGACCCCGGCTTCGTCCAGGCCGGGCAGCACCTGAAGGACCTCGTCGACCTCCAGCCCTTCCAGAAGGGCTTCCTCGGCGCCGCCTACTCCTCCCCGACCGGGCAGGCCGCGACCGTCGGCAACGGCAAGGCCGCCATGGAACTCATGGGCCAGTGGGCGCCGGTCGTGGAGGCCGACGCCGGCAAGGGGCTCGGCGCGAACCTCGGATTCTTCCCGTTCCCCGAGGTCGAGGGCGGGGCCGGGAAGATCACCGAGGTGTTCGGCGGAGGCGGTGGCCACGCCCTGCGCAAGGGTGCCCCGCAGGCGGCCGTGGACTTCCTGAAGTTCTTCGCCTCCGAGACCACCGACCGGGAACTCGTGCAGAAGACCAAGACCCTTCCCGTCGTACCGGCGGCCGAGAGCGTCCTCACCGACCCCAACATCAAGGCCGTACAGGCCCAGTTGAAGGGTGCCACCGGCTTCCAGCTCTACCTCGACCAGGCCTACGCCCCCGCCCTCGGTCAGCAGGTCAACGACAGCGTGGCCGGACTGATCGCCGGTTCCAAGTCCCCGCAGCAGGTCACGCAGGCGATCACCAGCACCGCGAAGCAGGAGCAGTAGGGCGCCCGATGACCTCCACCTTCCTCCCGGATCAGCGGGGCAGACGGGGTAAGCGGGGCGGGCCCGGCGCCGTCCTGCCCGCCCCGGCGGCCGGCGCCGGCCGGCAGCGCAGCCGTCGGCGCGCCCTGCACTGGCTCACCGCCGTCGGCCTCCAGCTGCCCGCCCTGGCGCTCTTCGGCGTCCTGGTCCTGCTGCCGATCCTGTTCGCGCTGTACGCGTCCTTCTTCCGCTGGGGCGGCTTCGGGATGCCGTCCGACTACACCGGCACCGACAACTTCAGCCGTCTGCTGCAGGATCCGGTGTTCCAGGGCGACCTGTGGCGGATGCTGCTGCTGGTCGTGCTCTCGCTCGCGCTGCAATTGCCGTTCGCGCTCGCCATGGCCGTCCTGCTCAACCAGAAGGTGCGCGGCCGGGCGGTGTACCGGATGCTGTTCTTCGCGCCGTACGTGCTGTCCGAGGCCATCACCGGCGTGCTGTTCAGCATGATCTTCGCACCGGACCAGGGGCTGGCCGACCACGTCCTCAAGGCGATCGGCCTCGACGGGCTCGGCGGCCAGTGGTTCGCCGGTACCTCCACCGTGATGGCCACGCTGTTCCTCGTCATGATGTGGAAGTACTTCGGCTTCCACATGATGCTCTACCTGGCCGGACTGCAGTCCATACCGGCCGAGTTGACCGAGGCGGCGATCGTCGACGGCGCGGGTCCCTGGCAGCGCTTCCGGCACGTCACACTGCCGCTGCTCGCGCCCACGCTGCGGATCAGCGTGTTCCTGTCCGTGATCGGGTCGATCCAGCTGTTCGACCTGGTCTGGGTCGTCACCGCGGGCGGTCCCGACCACCACTCCGAGACGATGGCCGTGACCATGTTCCAGTACGGCTTCAAGCGCTACCAGGTCGGCTACGCCAGCGCGATCAGCGTGGTCATGTTCGCCATCAGCCTCGTCTTCGCCCTCGCCTACCAGCGGTTCGTCCTGCGCCGCGACCTCGAAGGGGCCACCACGAACATGAGGGGAGCCGGAGCATGAGCGCCCGCCGCAGGGGCCGTACGCTTCCGCTGCACGTCGTCCTGGTGGCGGTCGGTGCCGTCATGGCCGTACCGCTGCTGTACGCGCTGCTCTCCGGCTTCAAGTCCACCGACCAGCTCTCCCGCAACCCCGTCGGGCTGCCGAAGCCGTGGGTCTTCGCCAACTACGGCGACATCCTCGGCTCGGGCTCCTTCTGGCGGCTGGTCGGCAACAGCACGCTGATCGCGGTCGGTACGACGGTGATCGTCGTCGCGGTCTCGGCGCTGGCCGCGTTCTCCTTCGCGCGGTTCGCCTTCCGGGGGCGGGAAGTGCTGTTCACGCTGTTCACGATGGGGCTGATGTTCCCGTTCGCGGTGGCGGCGCTGCCGTTGTTCCTGCTGCTGCGCTCGATGGGCCTGCTCGACAACCCGCTCGGCGTGATCCTTCCGCAGGCCGCGTTCGGGCTGCCGATGACGATCATCATCCTGCGCGGCTTCTTCCGGCAGATCCCGGGCGAACTGGAGGAGGCCGCCACCCTCGACGGCTGCGGACCGCTCGGCTTCTTCTGGCGGGTGCTGCTGCCGATGGCCCGCCCCGCGCTCGGCACGGTCTCCGTGCTCGCGGTCGTCACCAGCTGGAACAACTTCTTCCTGCCCCTGCTGGTGTTCACCGACAGCACCTGGTGGACCATCCCGATCGGCGTGCAGCAGTTCCAGGGCCAGTACTCCGCCGACACGGCACGCGTCTTCGCCTACCTCGTCCTCGCCATGGTCCCCGCCCTCGCCTTCTACTCGGTCGCCGAACGCCAGCTCGTCGGCGGTCTCACGGCGGGCGCCACCAAGGGCTGAACCCACCTCTGAGAGACAGGAGTCGCACCATGCCCAGCAAGAGCACCCGTCTCAGACTCACCGGCGCCCTCGCGGCCGCCCTCGTGGCCGCCGCATTCGCCGCACCCGCCGCCCAGGCGGGTCCACAGCAGCCGACGCTCGCGGAACTGGCCCAGCGTCACGGCCGTTACTTCGGCAGCGCCACCGACAACCCCGAACTCGCCGACAGCGCCTACACGAAGATCCTCGGCAGCGAGTTCGACATGATCACGCCCGGCAACGGCATGAAGTGGTACGCCACCGAGCCGCAGCAGGGCGTCTTCGACTGGACCAACGGCGACGAGATCGTGAACCTGGCCCGGAGGAACCACCAGAAGGTCCGCGCCCACACCCTGGTCTGGCACAGCCAGCTGCCCGACTGGCTCACCTCCGGGCAGTGGACCGCGAGCGAACTGCGGGCCGTGCTGAAGAAGCACATCACCACGGAGGTACGGCACTACCGGGGCAAGGTGTACTCCTGGGACGTCGTCAACGAGGCCTTCAACGAGGACGGCAGCTACCGCGAGACCCTCTGGTACAAGACCCTCGGCCCCGGCTACATCGCCGACGCCCTGCGCTGGGCCCACGAGGCCGACCCGCACGCCAGGCTCTATCTGAACGACTACAACATCGAGGCGACAGGCCCGAAGAGCGACGCCTACTACGCGCTGGCCAAGGACCTCAGGGCCCGGGGCGTGCCGCTCGACGGCATCGGATTCCAGACCCACCTCGCTCTGCAGTACGGCTATCCCTCCAGCCTGGAGGACAACCTGCGCCGCTTCTCCGGCCTGGGCCTGGACACCGCCCTCACCGAGGTCGACGTACGGATGCAACTGCCGGCGACCGAGGAGAAGCTGACCGAGCAGGCGAGCTGGTACCGGCAGTTGACGGAGGCCTGCCTGGCCGTGCGCCGGTGCGTGGGCGTGACCATCTGGGACTACACCGACAAGTACTCCTGGATCCCGGCCGTCTTCCCGGGCGAGGGCGCCGCCCTGCCGTGGGACGAGCAGCTGAACCCCAAGCCGGCGTACCAGGCACTGCGGGAGGCACTGCGCTAGGGCCCGGCTACACACGGTAGCCACCTCTGGACACACATCGGGGCCGGTGCACTCCTCGCAGGGTGCGGCCGGCCCCTCGGGTCGTTCGCCCGCGCTCCGCTCAGGCCGCGGTCATCACCTGCTCCGCACCGAGCGGGCGGTGCGGAGCGATGACCCGGCCGTCGGGCAGCAGCTCACCGGTGTCCTCGAAGAGGAGGACGCCGTTGCACAGCAGACTCCACCCCTGTTCCGGGTGGTGCGCCACGAGACGGGCGGACTCCCGGTCGGCGGACTCGGCTGGCGGACACGGCGGCTGGTGCTGGCACATGGGTGGGATCTCTCGCTCTGTCGTGGTCATGGCCGTCCCCCGTGGTGATAAGTCGGTCGGAACCCAGTGTTGCCTTCTCGGCGTCGTTCCGCAGGGATTTCGCAGCACCGCTTCTCACAGGTTCATGACGCGTCACCCGCGCGGACGGTTCAGTCCAAGTGCACTGTCACTTCGGATGGTTCGCAGTGGTCGGATCGGGCTAGTCCCTGCAGGCCAGACCCCTGACATGGACGTACCCCGCATCCCTTCCGGGTGAGCGGGGCACGCGGCCGACCGGTCAGGCGGCGGGGGTGTCCAGGACGGGCGGGCCGAGCAGGGGCAGCGGGGTCGCGCGATGGGTCAGCACCGGGAGCAACTCGGTGACCCGGAACGGGCGGTGCGCCGGTATGCCGGGCGGTGCCGGCGCCAGCGGGACGAGCAGATCGGTGTCGGCGGGGTGTCCCTCGGCCCCGTCGGCGGTGAGGTCGCCGTGCAGCCACAGGGTGAGCATGTACAGACCGGGCACGGACAGCAGCCGCGCCTGGTACGGCTGCTGCAGCGCCTCGGCCTGGTGCAGGGCGCGCTCGGTGGAGAGGACGTACGGGCCCTCGAAGAAGTGCGAGAAGGCCCAGCCGTCGGGGGTCAGCATGGTGTCGGCCGCGGCCACCGCCCGGTCGCCGCAGCGGATCAGGAAGCGCCAGCCGGCCAGCCGGGTCGCGGACAGGCCCGGTGCGGTGATGCGGTCCAGGACATGCACGGGCAGTGGGAGTTCGGGTGTCGTCGGCCCCTGCGCGGCGCGCAGGGAGGGGGTAGGGGCCTCACGTACCGCGGTGGGGGAACCGAGGGCGGTGAGGACGGAGCGCAGGGCAGGCGCGGGGGCAGGGGGCACGTGCAGCGGCATGTGGGTCGCCTCTCTCGTTCGACAGGCGCGGCGGCGCGAGGAGGGGTGGGGCGGACGGCGCTGTCTGCTCACAGAAGGCCGAAAGGGTGAAGGCCCGGTTCGGTGAACAAGGGTGCGGCTCGGCCTGCCGCCCGTCACCGGGACGGCCTGAACACGGCAGGAACCAGGACCGAGGCGTCAACCTTCCGCCTTGTGGGCGAAGTTTATATGACGCTTGTTCGGCCGTTGTTTCGTCTATCTCATTTCGGGAAGTCGCGCAAGGCGGTAATACGCCGACGATTTGCGGGGCTCCTCCCGATCCCCGGCCCGCCCGCCACCGCTGACCTCGTCATACGCGCAGGTAGCGGTCGGCCGAATGTCGTCGGCGTTTTTCACGAGGTGTTGCGGGAACCCGTTGCTGCAGACCGACGCATGCCCCGTGAATGTGCCGCGGGGAACATTCGGAGAGACTAGCGGGTACCGGGCCCGCGCGGGGCGTTATCGATCGCTTCCGCTGGGCATCATCCCCCCTGCACCCGGGAGCCCGGCGGCCGGATCGCCGGCCCGCCCATCCGAGGAGGGACACTTCGATGGGGGAGAAGGTCGTGGCGGGGCGGTTCGACCTGTCCGATCGCCAGCGCTACCGCGAAAAGCTCCAGAAGTGTCTCGCGGGACTGGAGCGACTGCTGCGGGAGAAGCGATTCGACCGTCCCAAGAACCTCATGGGAGTCGAGATCGAATTGAATCTCGCCGGGTCCGACGGTATGCCGAAAATGTTGAACGGACAGGTGCTGGAACGTATCGCGAGCCGCGATTTCCAAACAGAACTCGCCATGTTCAACCTGGAAGTCAACATCGCCCCACACCGATTGGGCGGCCGGGTATTCGACCGGCTCGCCGAGGAACTGCGGACCTCGCTCGCCTACGCGGACCGCAAGGCCGGAGAGGTGGACGCCGGCATCGTCATGATCGGCATCCTGCCCACCCTCGACCGCGACGACCTGGTCTCCTCCAACCTCTCCGAGAACGACCGCTACACCCTGCTCAACGACCAGATCGTGGCCGCGCGCGGCGAGGACTTCCGGCTCGACATCGAGGGCGTGGAGCACCTCGTCTGCACCTCCAAGTCGATCGTCCCGGAGGCCGCCTGCACCTCCGTACAGCTGCACCTCCAGGTCACCCCCGCCCGGTTCGCCGACGTGTGGAACGCCGCGCAGGTGGCGTGCGCCGCGCAGATCGCCGTCGGCGCCAACTCCCCGTTCCTGTTCGGCCACGAACTGTGGCGCGAGTCCCGGCCCCCGCTGTTCCTGCAGTCCACCGACACCCGCCCGCCCGAGCTCCAGGCACAGGGCGTACGGCCGCGCATCTGGTTCGGCGAGCGGTGGATCAGCTCCGTCCAGGACCTGTTCGAGGAGAACCTGCGCTATTTCCCCGCCCTGCTGCCCATCTGCGACGACGAGGACCCGCTGGAGGTCGTCGAGGCGGGGGGCACACCGAGGCTCGCCGAACTGGTGCTGCACAACGGCACGATCTACCGCTGGAACCGGCCGGTGTACGGCATCGCCGACGGCGTCCCGCACCTCAGGGTGGAGAACCGGGTGCTGCCGGCCGGGCCGACCATCACCGACGTGATCGCCAACGCCGCCTTCTACTACGGCCTGGTCCGCGCCCTCGCCGAGGAGTCCCGCCCGGTGTGGAGCCGGCTGCCCTTCGCCGTGGCGGAGGCCAACTTCGACGCCGCGTGCCGGTACGGCATCGACGCGCGGTTCGTGTGGCCCCGGCGGGGACGCTACGGCGGCACGGGCGAGGTCGACGCGGTCACCCTGGTCCGCGACGAGCTGCTGCCCCTGGCGTCGGCCGGGCTGGACGCGTGGGGCGTGGAGGCGGCCGACCGGGACCTCTACCTGGGCGTCATCGAGGAGCGCTGCCGGCGCCGGGTGAACGGGGCGTCCTGGCAGGCGGCCACGTTCCACCGACTGCTGGAGCAGGGGCTGACCCGCGAGGCGGCACTGGCGGCGACGACACGGCGTTACGCCGAGCTGATGCATGTCGGGGAACCGGTGCACATGTGGCCGGTGGGATTGCCGGAGGCCGTTCCCCTGGGCTGAGGGCCGCTGCGCCGCCCTGTACGCCGTCCTCATCACTCCTTCTGCGATCCTTGCCGGGCAGAGGTGGGCCAGGGGCCCATGAGCCGCATGGAGGCAGGGGTGCAGGTGGAGGCTGACTCGGTGGCCGGTTCCGGGGCGCGGAAGCACGACCCGCGGCGCATCCTGCGGGACGAGACGCTGCTCGTCCTGGCGCTCTCGCTGGGCGCGAGCGGGGTCTCCGCGCTGATCAGCTTCATCGGCGCGGTCACCAAGCCGGGCGGTCTGAAGGACCAGGCGGCCACCCTCAACGCCTCCGCCGCACCCGGCCGCCCCTGGCTCGACCTGGCCTGGCAGCTGTTCGGCATCGCCACCGCGCTGGTCCCCGTCGCCCTGGTCGCCCACCTGCTCATGCGCGAGGGCGGCAGCCTGCGCACGCTGGGTTTCGACCGCACCCGGCCCTGGCCCGACCTGGGCCGGGGCGCCGGGGTCGCGGCGGTGATCGGCAGCACCGGGATCGCCTTCTACCTGGCCGCCCGCGGCCTCGGCTTCAACCTCACGGTCGTGCCCGAGGCGCTGCCCGACGTGTGGTGGAAGTTCCCGGTGCTGGTCCTGTCCGCCGTGCAGAACGCGGTCCTCGAAGAGGTCATCGTCGTCGGCTATCTGCTGCGCAGGCTGGGCCAGTTGGGCTGGACCCCGGGGACCGCGCTGGTCGCCAGCGCGGTCCTGCGCGGCTCGTACCACCTCTACCAGGGCGTCGGCGGCTTCATCGGCAACATGGTCATGGGCGTGGTGTTCGTGTACCTGTACCGCCGCTGGGGGCGGGTCGGTCCGCTGGTCGTCGCCCACTCCCTGCTCGACATCGGCGCGTTCGTCGGCTACGCCCTGCTCGCGGGCAGGGTGGGCTGGCTGCCGACTGCCTGAGGACCGGGGTCACGCGTGCAGTTCGCCCTCGATCACCGTGACCGCGCGGCCGGTGAGCAGGGTGCGTTCGCCGCGCAGGCCGGTGCGGACCAGACCGGTGCGGCGGGAGGCCTGCAGCCCGGTGAGGTCGTCGCGGCCCAGGCGGGCGGACCAGTGCGGGGCGAGCGCGGTGTGGGCGCTGCCGGTGACCGGGTCCTCGTCGATGCCGACGTTCGGGAAGAAGCAGCGGGAGACGAAGTCGTAGCCGCGGGACGGGTCGTCGGCGCGGGCCGTGGCGATGATGCCGCGCGAGGAGTAGGCGCCGAGGGCCTTGTGGTCCGGTGCGAGGCCCAGGACCGTCTTCTCGTCGGCCAGCTCGACCAGCAGGTCTCCGACGTTCGGGCCGGTGTCGAAGGCGGCGACCGGCTGCGCGCCGAGGGCCTCGGCGACCCCGGCCGGGATCTCGGCCGGGGTGAGCGGGGCCGTGGGGAAGTCGAGGGTGATCGAGCCGTCCGGGGCGGGCGTGGCGATGAGCACGCCGCTGCGGGTGGTGAACCGCACCTGGCCCTCGTGGGCGCCGGTGGTGTGCAGGACGTGGGCGGTGGCGAGCGTGGCGTGCCCGCACATGTCGACCTCGGCGACGGGCGTGAACCAGCGCAGCGCCCAGTCGGCCTCGCCGCCCTCGGGCAGCCGGCGGGCGAACGCGGTCTCGGCGTGGTTGACCTCCATGGCGATGTTCTGGAGCCAGTCGTCGTCCGGGAAGACGTCGTCCAGGAGCAGGACTCCGGCCGGGTTGCCGGCGAAGGGGCGGTCGGTGAAGGCGTCCACGATTCGAATGCGCATGGCGGCGACGCTAGTGCCGCGCCGGCCGCCGGCCCAAAGGCCAATTCACGAACCCTGGCCCGCGCCGCGCACGGTGGCGGCCCGCACCCCGGCCCAGGGGGCGAGTTGGGCGAGGCCGAACGCGGCCTCCAGCACCAGGAACGGCCACAGCACCGCGGGCCCGCCGTGCGCCAGCGCGTAGGCCTGCCACAGGGAGAAGAGGGCGCGGGCGGTGCCGTCGAGGAGCCCGTGCAGGGGGAGGGGCCGCACCACGCGCAGGACGGACCAGACGACCACGACCGAGCCCATCAGGTTGGCGTACAGGGTCTGCATGGGGGTGAGGGCCGGCATGGTGCCCAGACCGACCGCGTCGCCTCCGGCCGACAGCAGGTGGTGCAGCAGTGCGTAGGTCCACGGCGTGGCGAAACCGGCCGTGACGATCAGGTCGTACCAGCCGCTCGTGCGGACGAGGCGCAGATAGGCGGGGGCGGCAGGGGGCATGGGGGGCTCCTCGGGAGGGCTCGCTCGGGCGCCGCCCACGCTAAACAGCGGAGTACGCTCCAAGGTCAAGTCGACCTGCGTGCGGGGGAGTCATGCGCATCGGAGAACTGGCCGCGCGTACGGGGCTGTCGAAGGACACCCTTCGCTTCTACGAGAAGATCGGCCTGCTCGACGGCGACCGTCTCCCCAACGGGTACCGCGACTTCCCGCCGGAGACCGTGATCTGGCTGCGCTATGTGCGCACCGCTCAGGCGCTCGGCTTCACCCTGGCCGAGATCGCCCGGCACGGCGAGGAGCTGCGGGCGGCCCCCGACAGCGCCGAGGCCCTGTCCGCCCTGTTCGAGGACAAGATCCGGGTCATCGACGCGCGCATGGCCGAGCTCACCGCACTCCGCGCGGACCTGACCTCCCGCGTCGGCACCGGCTGCCCTCTGCGGGCGGCTGACCGGCCGTAGCACCCAAGGGCACCCCACTTGACTCGTCTCAGTGATTCCTCATGCCGTTTGTCGAGCAGCGAGGGCGACGGGTGGCGTGAGCTGGAGCACCGCCGCAACTCTGGTGACGGCGGGGGAGTCGACGGCCTTCCGGTTCGGACGGGAAGGGCGGTCAGACGAGGTAGTCCGCGCGTCCCTCGTCATCGAGTTCGAAGGGGCCTTCGGGGATGATGCAGAATTCATTGCCCTCGGGGTCCGCCATCACCAGGAACCCGCCGGCGTCGTACTCCTCCAGCCGGCGCCCGCCGAGCGCCTCGACACGTTCTTGCTCCGCAGGCGGGTTGGGTGAGGTGACGTCGAAGTGCATGCGGTTCTTCACCGACTTGGGCTCGCCGGTTCGCTGGAAGCCCAGGCCCAGACCGTTCTCGCGTTGCAGCCATACATAGGGTCCCATGCGGCCCACAACTGGCCGGCCAAGCAACTCGGACCAGAACGCCGCAAGCCGCTCAGGGTCAGCGGCATCGACGATCAGGGCATTGATCTGCACAGGTGAGTCCGCCATGCCCTGATCCTCTCAGGGCGCACAGGGCCGCTCGGCGTCGGTCGCCGATCTTCAGTGAGACCGGTCGAACTTCGCTGCGACAGGTCAGGGGACCCCGCTGCCGGGAAGGGCCTTGTCATGCGATCGGTTCCGATATATCGTTGAGCCATCGCGAAAGGTACGCGATACGGACGAGACAGATCATCGATGGAATGGAGTGATCGCCATGCGTACCCACGGATACGAGCGTGGACATGGGCACGACGGCCCCGGCTCGCGAGGCATGGGCGGATTCGACCGGGGGCGGGCCGCCTTCGGGCCCTTCGGCCCGGGTGGTCCGGGCTTCGGCCCCGGCGGCCCGGGTTTCGGTCCCGGCCCCTGGGGGCCCAGGGGGCGGGGTGGCCCGAGGGGGCGGGCGCGGCGCGGTGATGTGCGGGCCTCGATCCTGGCCCTGCTCAAGGACCGCCCCATGCACGGCTACGAGATGATCCAGGAGATCGCCGAACGCAGCGGCGGCGCGTGGAAGCCCAGCCCCGGCTCGGTCTACCCCACGCTCCAGCTCCTGGAGGACGAGGGCCTGATCGCCAGTGAGAGCGAGGGGGGCAAGAAGCTGTTCGCGCTCACGGAGGACGGGCGCGCCGCCGCCGACGAGGGTCCGGACGCCCCCTGGGAGGAGGCCTCCCGCGGGGTCGACTGGGAGGCCCTCGGCGAGATCCGGCAGGCCGGCTTCGGTCTGATGGAGGCCTTCAGCCAGGTCTGGAAGACCGGCAGCAAGGAACAGCGCGAAAAGGCGCTGGCCGTCATCAACGACGCCCGCAAGAAGCTGTACCTGATCCTCGCCGACGAGCACTGAGGCTCGTACGACGGTCGGACCAGCACTGAGGGCTCGTACGACGGTCCGGGCGCCCCGCGGAGCACCTCCGCGGGGCGCCTTCCCGTGTCCCGGCTCAGGCGACCAGGCCGGCCAGCTTGCGCAGCGACTCGTTCAGCGCGGCCGTCGCCGAGTCCTTCAGCTTGCCCGCCATCAGCGACACTGCGGCGCCGGTGAACTCGCCGTCGATCCGGACGGCCGTGGCGCCGCCGTCGGGCGTGAGGGTGTAGCGGGTGGCAACCGTCACCGCCATCGGGCCCTTGCCCCGGATGGCGAAGACGCGTGCCGGCTCCAGCTCCTCGATGGTCCAGTCGACCTCGGCCGGGAAGCCCATCAGCTTCATGTTCTCCTGGAAGGTCCCGCCCACGGCCAGCGTCTGAGGGCCCCCCTTGGGGAAGCTGGTGTGGGTGGCGTTCCACTCTCCGTACGACGACCAGTCGGTGAGCTGGGCCCACACCTTCTCGGCCGGTGCCTGGATGCGTGCCTCCGCGCTGACTTCGGCCATGCGACCACCCCTTCAGATCGGGCGTAGCGGGCTAGGGTGTCGCGGAACGTAGCCGCAGAGGCGCGAACATACAATACTGATGAACCGTCAGTTCCGCCGAATCTCCTCCGTAAGGATGAAATCCCGAACGCCGGCGTCCACTCCCCGTGGGACGCGAAGATGGTTCCCCTCGTGGATGACTCCGCCCGCTGAGGCTGATGGGGTGGGGGTTGTGCAACCCCGTACAACCCCCTGGACCGCCCATGACGAGGCGGCCGCGCACCCGGACGACGATGCCGTGCTCGGTGCCGAGCTGGCAGCGGTGGTCGCCGGTGCCCGCCGCAGGGCCGTCCGGGACGGGGACCGCCAGACCGACACCGCCCATCTGCTGCACTCCCTCCTGGAACACGACCCCGAGGTCCGCGCCGCCGTCGGCGGCCCGCAGCAACTCGCCCGGCTGCTCGGCTACCTCGTGCAGCGCAGCATCGGCTACGGGCTGCGCTGGCAGGGCAGCGTCGAGGACTCCGGCGCGCTCGCCGTCGTTCCCGCCGCGGCCGTCCCCCGTGCACGCGGGCCGAGGGACACCGCCGGCTGGTCGCCCACGGCCGCGACGGCCCTGGCCGACGCCCGCGAGCGGGCCCGGCTGCGCGGCGAGCCCCGCGTCAGCGGCATCGACCTGCTCGCCGCGCTCACCGCGGACCCGGCCTCGCGGGCCGTCGAGGTCCTCGAACGCGCGGGCGTCCGCGAGCTGAACACCCGGCTCGGACCCGGGACGGACCGAACCGGCCCCGGGGCGGACCGGATCGCAGCCGGCGTGGACGAGTACGCCGGCGACGGCGGTCCGGGCCGCTGACACCGGCGGAGACGTCCAGCCCCTGAGACAGGTGTCAACAGGGATGACGCTCATGTCGTGGCCTGTCATCATGTGCCGGTGCATACGTCAGAGAGCAGTCAGGGCAGCCGCGGCAAGGGCGTCGGGCTCGGTCTCGCGCTGGCCTCGGCGCTGGCCTTCGGCGGGTCAGGAGTGGCCGCCAAGCCGCTGATCGAGGCGGGACTCGACCCGCTCCACGTGGTCTGGCTGCGCGTGGCCGGCGCCGCCGTCGTCATGCTGCCCGTCGCCGTACGGCACCGCGCGCTGCTGCGCCGCCGTCCCGCGCTGCTCGCCGGGTTCGGACTGCTCGCCGTCGCCGGCGTCCAGGCCTGCTACTTCGCCGCCCTCTCCCGCATCCCGGTGGGCGTGGCGCTGCTCATCGAGTACCTGGCGCCCGCGCTGGTGCTCGGCTGGGTCCGGTTCGTGCAGCGGCGGCCCGTGACGCGCGCCGCGGCGCTCGGTGTGGTCCTCGCGGCCGGTGGACTCGCCTGCGTGGTGGAGGTCTGGTCAGGGCTGAGCTTCGACGCCCTGGGCCTGCTGCTCGCGCTCGGTGCCGCCTGCTGCCAGGTGGGCTACTTCGTCCTGGCCGACCACGGCGGCGACGCGGGGGACGAGGCACCCGATCCGCTCGGCGTCATCGCCTACGGCCTGCTCGTCGGTGCCCTCGCGCTGACGGTCGTCGCCCGCCCCTGGAGCATGCGCTGGTCGGTGCTGACCGGCTCCGCCGACATGAACGGCACCGCCGTACCGGCCCTCGCGCTGCTGGGCTGGATCGTGCTGGTCGCCACCGTCGTCGCGTACGTCACCGGGGTGCTGTCCGTGCGCCGGCTGTCGCCGCAGGTCGCCGGGGTCGTGGCCTGCCTGGAGGCGGTCGTCGCCACCGTGCTGGCCTGGGTGCTGCTCGGCGAGCACCTGTCGGCGCCCCAGGTGGCCGGCGGAGCGGTCGTCCTGGTCGGCGCGTTCATCGCCCAGTCCTCGACCCCCGCGAAGGGCTCCGCCGAGCCGGTCGCGGCCGGCGGCCTCGAAAGGGATGTGGCGCCCCGGGGCACGACTGCATAAGGTGCCGGTCATGCCGTCGAACGCACTCGTCCTTCCGCCCCCGGCCGCCTGAGGCGGGCCTCCGGGACCTCGGCCCGCGCAGTTGCGCCGGGCCGGACGGTGCTGCCCGCAGACGAAGTCCGCGCGCCCCGCTGGAGCGGGCCGCCCCCGAACTTCCGCACCTCCGGGTGCGTTTCTGCGGAAGAGTTTCCCTTGACGACGTCGAACGCTGCCTCTGGCCTGCCCGTCGGGCGTGGCCTGCTCTACCTGATCATCACCGGTGCCGCCTGGGGCACCGCCGGCGCCGCCGCCTCGCTGGTCTACCGGACCAGTGACATGGGCGCCTTCGGACTGTCCTTCTGGCGCTGCGCGCTGGGCCTGGTCCTGCTGCTCGCCGGACGCGGACTGCGCCCCCGGACCCGCCCGGCCGGCACCGAACCCCCGCTCCGCCGGGCCGGGAAGGTCCTCGCCACCGGCCTCGGCCTGGCGGTGTTCCAGACCGCCTACTTCGCCGCCGTGGACTCGACGGGCCTGGCCGTCGCCACCGTCGTCACCCTCGGCGCGGGTCCCGTCCTCATCGCGCTCGGCGCCCGGCTGCTGCTCGGTGAACGGCTCGGCGCCGGCGGGGTGATGGCGGTCGCCGGGGCGCTCGCCGGGCTGGCCGTGCTGACCCTCGGCGGCTCGGCCGCGACCGTACGGCCGACGGGCGTGCTCCTGGCACTCCTCTCGGCCGCGGGCTACGGCGCCATGACCCTGCTGACCCGCTGGTGGGGGAGGGGCGGAGGCACCGACGCCTCCGACACCACCGTCGGGGCCTTCGCGGTGACCGGCCTGTGCCTGCTGCCGTTCGCCCCGCACGAGGGCCTGCTCCCGCACACCGCCCACCCGGCACGGCTGTTGTGGCTGGTGCTCTACATCGCCGCGGTGCCCACGGCCCTCGCGTACGCCCTGTACTTCGCCGGGGCGGCCGTCGTACGGTCCGCCACCGTGTCCGTGGTCATGCTGCTGGAGCCGGTGACCGCGGCCGTGCTCGCCGTCGTCCTGCTCGGCGAGCGGCTCACGGCGACCACCGCGGCCGGCACCCTGCTCCTGCTCGGGGCGGTCGCGGGCCTCGCGGTGAGCGAGGCCCGCGCGGCCGGCGGCGGGGAATCGGCCCCTGTGTGACTCCCGGCCGGTCCTACCGGGCCTTGAGGTAGTCCGGCAGTTCGATGCCCGGCGCCAGGTCGGCGTTGCGGACCGGGGTCGCGTAGCCCTTCTGGAGCGGGACGACGCCGGCCCAGTGCGGCAGGGCGAGGTCCTCCGGCTCGTCGTTCGCGCCGCCGGTGCGGACCTTGGCCGAGACCTCGTCCAGGTCCAGCCGGATCACCGCGGTGGCGGCCAGCTCCTTCTTGTTCGCGGGCCGGGAGTCGGCGGCGCGGCCCGGCACGACATGGTCCACCAGCGCGTCCAGGGCCAGCCGCCGCTCCTCGGGGTCGGTGACCTGGCGCGCGATGCCGTGCACCACCACCGAGCGGTAGTTGATGGAGTGGTGGAAGGCGGAGCGGGCCAGCACCAGCCCGTCCACGTGGGTGACCGTCAGGCACACCGGCAGGCCCGGGTCGGTCTCGCCGGTCATCCGCAGCGGGCGGGAACCGGTGGAGCCGTGCACGTACAGCCGCTCGCCGACCCGGCCGTACAGGGTCGGCAGCACCACGGGGGCGCCGTCGCGGACGAAGCCGAGGTGGCAGACGTACCCCTCGTCGAGTATCGCGTGCACCAGTTCCCTGTCGTACGACGCCCGGTCCGCGGAGCGGGTGGGCACGGTGCGGTCGGTCGGGGTGTAGGCGGCGGCCTGGGTTTCCTCGGTCGTCCCCTGCATGACGGTTCCTCCATCGACGAGCAACGGCGATTCTGGCGGATCTGGCGGATCTGGCGGATCTGGCGGAGAACATTGCACTAGTGCATAATGTTCTTTGTGCTAGGAGAGTATCCCATCGAAGGGCGCGGCGCAGCCGAGATCGCGGCCAGCGTCGAGCGGGCCGTCGGCGCCGGTGCGCTGCGGCCGGGCCAAGTCCTGCCTCCCATGCGGGAGTTGGCGAGCCGGCTGGGTGTGAACCCGAACACCGTGGCGGCCGCCTACCGCACCCTGCGCGAGCGCGGGGTCATCGAGACGGCCGGCCGCCGGGGCAGCCGGGTCCGGGCCAAGCCGGCCACCACCGGCCGCGAGGAACTGCGTGTGGAGGTCCCCGCCGGGGGCCGCGACCTGGCGGCCGGCAACCCCGACCCGGCCCTGCTGCCCCGCCTGGCCCCGGCCCTCGCCGCGGCGGCGGAGGAGGGCGATCTGGGGCCCGTCCTCTACGGCGGTGACCCGGTCGACCCGGAGCTCATCCGCATGGCCCGCGCGGAACTCGACGCCGACGGCGTACCGGAGGGCCCGCTGACCGTGATGTCCGGCGCCCTCGACGCCATCGAGCGCGTCCTCGCCGCGCACCTCAGACCGGGCGACGCGGTCGCCGTCGAGGATCCCGGCTGGGGCAGCGTCCTCGACCTGGTCCCCGCGCTGGGCCTGCGCACGTTCCCGGTCGGCATGGACGACGACGGACCGCGCCCCGACGACCTGCGCCGGGCCCTGGAGTCCGGGGCCCGCGCGCTGATCGTCACCGACCGCGCGCAGAACCCGACCGGCGCCTCGGTGACCGCCCCACGCGCGCGTGCCCTGCGCGCGGTCCTGCGCGAGCACCCGCGAACCCTGCTGATCGAGGACGACCACGGCCACGGCATCGTCGACCTCCCGCTGCACCCCCTCGCGGGAGTCACCGACCACTGGGCCGTGGTCCGTTCCGCCTCCAAGGCCTACGGTCCCGACCTGCGCGTGGCCGTCGTCACCGGCGACCCGGTCACCGTCGACCGGGTGCGCGGCCGCCAGCGCCTGGGTCCCGGCTGGGTGAGTCTGCTGCTGCAGCGCGCCGTGGTCCGGCTGTGGAGGGAGGGCGCGGTGGACCGGGCGGCGGTGGCGAAGGCGTACGGCTCCCGCAGGGACGCGCTGGTGGACGCGCTCGCGGAACGGGGAGTCGTCGCCCACGGCCGCAGCGGCATGAACGTATGGGTACCGGTCCCCGACGAGACGGGTGCGGTGGCCCGGCTGCTGCAGGCGGGCTGGGCCGTCGCACCCGGGGCCCGCTTCCGCCTGAACAGCGGACCGGCGATCCGCGTCACGATCTCGACGCTCGGCGAGGAGGACATCGCCCCCCTGGCCGACGCGGTGGCGGCAGCGGTACGACCGTCTCCGGCACGCGTGTACGGCTGAGGGCGAGTGGGCGAGGGGCGGCGGGGCCTCCCTCTCAGGCGCCCTTCTTCCCCCGAACCTGGGTGAGCGCCGCCCCCGCCAGCACGATCAGCGCCCCCACCGGCGTCGTCCACCGCAACGACTCCCCGAGGATGGCCACACCCGCACCCGTGGCGATGACGGGAATGAAGTACGTGACCATCTGTGCGGTGGTCGGTCCGACCTCGGCGACCAGGCCGTACTGAATGAGGACCGCCAGCCCCGTGCCCAGCGCACCCAGTGTGGCGATCGCCAGCAGCGGAACGAGCGAGAAATGCGCGGGGAAGCTGGTGAACAACGGCGTCACGACGGCCAGTTGAAGCGCTGCGAGCAACAGCTGCCCGCCCGTCATCGACAGATGCGAGTTCCCGGTTCCGGCCAGCGTCCGCCGGACGTAGATCCAGCCGACGGGGTAGCTCAGCGAGGCCAGCAGCGCCATCGCCGTACCCGTGGCGTCCAGGCCGTGGAAGCCCTGCCACGCGCCCAGGACCGTCAGCACCCCGAGGAAGCCGAGGCCGAGGCCGGCCACACGGACGCGCGTCGGCCGGTCCTCGGAGAGGGCGACCAGGGACAGGGCCATGCCCCACAGGGGCGAGGTGGCGTTGCAGATGCCGGCCAGGGTGGACGGGATCGTCAGCTCGGAGTAGGCGAAGAGGGAGAACGGCAGGGCGTTCAGGAAGAACGCGGCGACGGCCATGTGGCCCCACAGCCGGGCCCCGCGCGGCAGCCTCTCCCGCTTGACCGCCATCGTCGCCGCCAGTACCGCCGTACCGAACACCAGACGTCCGAGGGTGACCTGGAAGGGCGCGTAGCCCTCCGTGCCCACCTTGATCAGCAGGAAGCTGAAGCCCCAGATCAGGGACAGGGCGCCGAAGCGGAGCCGCCAGTCGAGGCGGGCGCGGGGACGGGCGGGGGCGGGGGACTGGGTTCGGGGTGCGGTGACCGTGCTCATGGTCTCCACGATGCTGGAGACGACCTCGTAGCACAATCGAGATTTCTCACCTGGTATCTCGTAGAATCACTTACATGTTGAACCTGGAGCGCCTGCGTACCCTGGACGCCCTCGCCCGGCACGGCTCGGTCAGCGCCGCCGCCGACGCGCTGCACGTCACCACCTCCGCCGTGTCCCAGCAGCTGGGCAAGCTGGAGCGCGAGATCGGCCAGCAGCTGCTGGCCAGGAACGGTCGCGGGGTGCGGCTCACGGACGCCGGCCGGCTGCTGGCGGAGCACGCGGCGCGCATCCTCTCGCAGGTCGAGCTCGCCGAGTCCGACCTGGAGGCGCATCGCGGGCAGGTCGTCGGCGAGCTCAGGCTGTCCGCGTTCCCGACCGCCGCGCGCGGACTCTTCCCGGTCGCGCTCGGCGCGCTGCGGGCCGGGCATCCCGGGCTGCGCGTGCGTTCCAGCGAGCTGGAGCCGGAGCAGGGCATCGCGGGTGTGGTCCGGGGTGATCTCGATCTCGCAGTGGTCCTGGACTGGTACAACAAGCCGATGCCCGTGCCCGACGGCCTGGTCAAGGCGCCCCTGCTGGACGATCCGGCCGAGGTCGCCATGCCGGTCGGGCACCGGCTCGCCGGCCGGGACGAGGTGGACCTCACCGAGTTCGCCGAGGACGAGTGGATCACCTGGGGCGAGGGCGAGTTCTGTCACGAGTGGCTGATGTTCACGCTGCGGTCCAAGGGCGTCGAGCCGATCGTCGGCCACCGCGCGGGCGAGACCCACACCCAACTCGGCCTGGTCGCCGCGGGCCTGGGCGTGTGCATCGCGCCGCTGCTGGGCCGGCACCCGGTGCCGGAGGGCGTGGTCCTCGTGCCGCTCAGGCAGCGGGTGCGCCGGCACGTGTACGTCATCTGGCGGGCCGACGCCGACCGCCGCCCGTCGATCCGGGCGGCGGTGGACGCCCTGCGCACCGCCGCACAGAAGGTCGGCTGAGCCCTACAGCGCCCCCAGCTTGGTGAAATCCCAGGAGACGATCTTCTCCGGGGTCAGCCGCGCCCAGGCGTGGCGGCCGTCGTGCGGCATCTCGTCCAGGCCGAAGTTCTTCCGCGCGAACAGCGTCTCGGGCGTGTCGAGTTCGGCGCACAGCTCCCCGGTGCGGGGCGCCTCGCCCACGAACTCGACCCGGCCGGACAGCTCGACGCCGCGCAACTGGTCGTACTCCTCGCCCGAGTCGACCACGACGGCCACCCGCGGATCCCGGCGCAGCTGCGCCCAGCGCCTGCTGCGCACCACCGAGTACAGCCACAGCGAGGTGCCGTCCCAGGCGAACCACAGCGCGCTGACGTGCGGTGCGCCGTCGGCCGAGACGGTGGCGACCCGGCAGGTGCGCTGGGCGGTCAGGAACGCGTCCAGCTCGCCCGGCGTCATCATGATCTTCCGGCCCCGGCGCTGCTCCGTCACGGTCATACGGCCCCCTCTTCTCCCACGTCGTGTCGGCGAACTATCGTGTCCTGGCGATCCTCTGACAGTTCGTCAGAAAAGGAAACGGGTATGCCGCCGTACGAACAGCTCAGCGAACTCCTCGACCCCGTGAGCACCGTTCTGCTCACCGTGGAGTGCCAGCAGGGGGTCGTCGGACCGGACAGCGCCCTGCCGGAACTCGCCCGCGAGGCCCGCTCCTCCGGCGCGCTGCGCAACGTGGCCCGGCTGGTCGCCGCCGCCCACGAGGCCGGTGTCCAGGTCGTCCACGCGATCGCCGAGCGCCGACCGGACGGCCGGGGCGCGAGCCGCAACGCCCGGCTGTTCCGGGCCGCCGAACGGCTTGCGGTGCAGCAGCTGAGCGGCAGCACGGCGGTGCGGGTCGCGCCGCCGATCGAGGTCGCCGAGGAGGACCTCGTGGTACGCCGGCTGCACGGCCTGTCCCCGATCCACGGCACCGACGTCGACGCCCTGCTGCGCAACCTCGGCTGCCGCACGCTGATCGTCACCGGTGTCTCCGCCAATGTGGCGATACCCAACGCGGTGTTCGACGCGGTGAACCTGGGCTACACCGTCGTCGTTCCGGCCGACGCCGTCGCGGGGGTACCGGCCGAGTACACCCCCGCGGTGATCAGGCACACCCTCGCGCTGGTCGCCACGGTCCCGACCACCGACGAGGTGCTCGGCTGTCTCGAACGGCCGCGCGGGCGAGCCTGAGACGGCTCAGGCCAGCTTGATCTCGTCGCCGGAGACGGTGATCTTCGCCGCGGGCAGCGGCTGGGTCGCGGGACCCTGCTTCACGCTGCCGTCGTCGGCGGAGAAGTGGCTGTTGTGACACGGGCACACGATCACGCCGTTCGCCACGCTGCCCACGGCACACCCCTGGTGGGTGCACTTGGACGAGAAGGCCTTGTACTGGCCCGCTGCCGGCTGGGTGACGACGACACCCTGGTCCTTGAAGATCTTGCCGCCGCCCTCGGGGATGTCCGAGGTCTTGGCGAGGGCGGTGCCACCGGCCGAACCGCCGCCGTTCTGCGACGCGCCCGTGGAGCCGGTGCTCCCCGTCGACCCGGTGGAACCGGTCGAGCCGGAGGAACCGGACCCGGTGTTCGCCGTGTCCGACGAGTTGTCGCCCGAACCGCAGGCGGTCAGCGCGGCGGCGAGTCCCGCAGCTCCGGCCGCCGCCACGAGGGTACGGCGGGCCGGTCCGGCATGGGGCTGGGGCGATGCGCTGGTCATGTGGGGTTCCCTTCCGCGGAGCTTCTCGTGATCCGTCCAGGGGTACGGCGCCCGGACGCCACCCGTTCAGACGGGCATCCAGATCGATCCTTGCGGTGCGGGCATGAGACGGCCGTAAGCCACAGCTCTCGGACTGCTGTGAGCCCGCTGTCGCGCCATCCGCCGAACCTGTCGTCCCCACCACGTCAAGCCGGTCGGCCGTGCCCCAGTAACCTGGGGCGATGCTCAAGGAAGTCACCGCGACCCGCTACATCACGCCGTTGCGTGAGGGGGGCTCGCTGCCGGGGCTCGTCGAGGCCGACGACTTCGGGACCTACGTCCTGAAGTTCACCGGTGCCGGACAGGGCCGCAAGACGCTCGTCGCCGAGGTGGTGTGCGGCGAACTCGCCCGCCGCCTCGGATTCCGGATGCCCCGGCTGGTCACGGTCCAACTGGACTCCGTCCTCGGCCTCGGCGAACCCGAACTGCAGGTGCAGGACCTGCTCAGGTCCAGCGGTGGCACCAACCTCGGCATGGACTTCCTCTCCGGCGCCCTCGGCTACGACCCGCTCGCCTTTCCGGTGAGCCCCGGGGAGGCCGGCCGGATCGTCTGGTTCGACGCGCTGATCAACAACGTGGACCGGTCCTGGCGCAATCCCAATCTCCTGGTGCACCGCGGCGGACTGTGGCTCATCGACCACGGCGCGACGATGATCTGGCACCACAACTGGCCCTCCGCCGAATCCTCCGCGGCCCGCCCCTACGACGCCTCCGACCACGCCCTCGCCCGCTTCGCCCCGGACGTCCGGGCCGCCGCCGGCTCCCTCGCCCCCCTCGTCACCGAGGACCTGCTCGCCGAGGTCACCGCCGAGATCCCGGACGCCTGGCTCACCGGCGAGCCCGGCTTCGACACCCCGGACGACCTGCGCCGGGCCTACGCACGGCCGCTGCTCGCGCGGGCGGCAGTGGTCCACGAACGCATCACCGGCATCGAGGGGACCAAGTGAGCGAGACCCACATCCACATGGCCGGCCATGTCACCGAGCGGCACATCACGCGGGCGGGCCAGGGCGGCGACCGGGACGTCTTCGAGTACGCGCTGCTCAGGGTCGTACCGCGCGTGGAGCGCGGGGAGTGCATCAACGCCGGCGTCGTCGTCTACAGCCGCGCGCGGGCCTATGTCGGCGCCCGCACCCACCTGGACGAGGCCCGGCTGCTCGCGCTGGACCCGGAGGCGGACGTGGCCGGGATCGGGGCGGCGCTCGGCGCGATCGAGCGGCACTGCGCGGGCGGCGAGGAGGCCGGCCAGGCGGCCGGGGACGACGCCGGGCGCCGCTTCCGCTGGCTGATCGCGCCCCGCTCCACGGTCGTCCAGCCCGGCCCCGTGCACACCGGCCTGACCACCGACCCGGCGGCCGAGACGGAACGGTTGCTGGACCTGTTGGTGAGGTAATGGATCACACGCACCCGGTGTGCCGTTGACACCGGGTGCCAGGGCTTCTAGCGTCACGTGTGCTGAAGGTACTAAGCGGTCGCTCACCGCACCGACAAGGTCCCCGAAGGACCTGACGGGTTCTCTCAAGGGCGAGGAGAAGCAGCAATGTCCACCACTGAACAGCGGGTCGCGGTAGTCACCGGCGCGGCGCGTGGCATCGGCGCCGCCACCGCCGTACGGCTGGCCGCCGAGGGCCGCGCGGTCGCCGTGATCGACCTCGACGAGGCCGCCTGCAAGGACACCGTCGAGAAGATCACCGCCGCCGGCGGCAAGGCGATCGCGGTCGGCGCCGACGTCTCCGACGAGGCGCAGGTCGAGGCGGCCGTCGCCCGGATCGTCGACGAGCTCGGCGCCCCGACGATCCTGGTCAACAACGCGGGCGTACTGCGCGACAACCTGCTGTTCAAGATGAGCGTCTCGGACTGGGACACCGTCATGAACGTCCACCTGCGCGGCTCGTTCCTGATGACCAAGGCCGTCCAGAAGCACATGGTCGACGCGGGCTGGGGCCGTGTCGTCAACCTGTCCTCCTCCTCGGCGCTCGGCAACCGCGGCCAGGCCAACTACTCCGCCGCCAAGGCGGGCCTGCAGGGCTTCACCAAGACGCTCGCCATCGAGCTGGGCAAGTTCGGCATCACCGCCAACGCGGTCGCCCCCGGCTTCATCGCCACCGAGATGACCAAGGCCACCGCCGACCGCGTCGGCATGGGCTTCGACGACTTCAAGAAGGCCGCCGCCACCCAGATCCCCGTGCAGCGCGTCGGCGAGCCCGAGGACATCGCCAACGCCATCGCCTTCTTCACCGGCGAGGCGGCCGGCTTCGTCTCCGGCCAGGTGCTGTACGTCGCCGGCGGACCGCTCAACTGAGGGAACAGGTACATGACTTCCGCTGAACTCCCCGAGCTCTCGGGCAAGGTCGCACTCGTCACGGGCGCCAGCCGCGGCATCGGCTACGGCATCGCCGAGGCGCTGGTCGCCCGCGGCGACCGCGTGTGCATCACCGGCCGCAACGAGGACGCGCTGAAGGAGGCCGTCGACAAGCTCGGCTCGGACCGCGTCATCGGCGTCGCCGGCAAGGCGCACGACCTGGCCCACCAGGCCGAGGCCGTCGAGCGCACCATGGAGGCCTTCGGCCGCCTGGACTTCCTGGTCAACAACGCGGGCACCAACCCGGTCTTCGGCCCCATCGCCGACCTCGACCTGGACGTGGCCCGCAAGGTCTTCGAGACCAACGTGATCTCCGCGCTCGGCCTCGCCCAGAAGACCTGGCACGCCTGGCAGAAGGACAACGGCGGTGCGATCGTCAACATCGCCTCGATCGCGGGCCTCGCGCCCTCGCCGTTCATCGGCGCCTACGGCGTCAGCAAGGCCGCGATGATCAACCTGACCCAGCAGCTGGCGCACGAGTTCGCGCCGAAGGTGCGGGTCAACGCGATCGCCCCGGCCGTGGTCAAGACCAAGTTCGCGCAGGCCCTCTACGAGAACCGGGAGGAGGAGGCGGCCGCCGCCTACCCCCTCGGCCGGCTCGGCGTCCCCTCCGACATCGGCGGGGCCGCCGCCTTCCTCACCTCCGGGCAGTCCGACTGGATCACCGGTCAGACGCTCGTCGTGGACGGCGGCATGTTCCTCAACGCCGGCGTGCACTGAGCCACCTTCCGGGCGCCGATTTTCGGACGGATCGGCGCCCGGAACGCCCGGTGGAATCCGCACAGCGGACTGACAACGTCGTCATCGCGAAATCGATCAAGAAGCCCCTTTTTCCGGGGAGGTTCAGGGCGCCGGACGCTGCGGTATGGTCTGCCGACCCTTGGTATGGCAGATCGAGGAGCGTGCGCGTGTTCAACCGGAACCGATTCCTGCGGAGAGTCGCGGCGATCGCGTCCATGTCCCTGGTGGCCGGCTGCGGCCTGCTCTCCGACAACAGCGGCGACAGCAAGGGCCCGATCGTCGTGGGTACCACCAGCGCCCCCAGCACGCTGGACCCCGCCGGCGCCTATGACGGCTCCTGGGAGCTGTACCGGAACATCTTCCAGACGCTCCTCGCCTACCCCAACGGTGCCACCACGCCCCAGCCCGACGCCGCCCAGAGCTGCTCCTTCGCCGACTCCTCCAGCCGCACCTTCCGCTGCACCCTGCGCGCGGGCCTGAAGTTCGCCGACGGCAACCCGCTGAACGCCCAGGCCGTCAAGCAGTCCATCGACCGCATCCGCACGATCAACGCCCCCGGCGGACCCGCGCCGCTGCTCGGCAGCCTGGACCGGGTGCAGGCGCTCGGCGACCGCGAGCTCGTCTTCCACCTCAACCAGCCCGACGCCACCTTCCCGTTCGTGCTGGCCACCCCCGCCATGTCGATCGTCGACCCGGACGACTACCCCGCGCGCTCCCTGCGCAAGGACGACCAGGTCTACGGCTCGGGGCCGTACAAGGTCCAGTCCTACGAGGAGGGCAAGCAGGCCGTCCTCGTCGCCAACGGCAACTACCAGGGCTTCGCCAAGCGGCAGAACGACGCGGTGACCATCCGCTACTTCCAGGACTCGGCCGAGATGGTCAAGGCGCTGCGGGACAAGCAGATCGACGTCACCTACCGCGGCCTCGCCGCCGACGACATCCTCGCCCTCCAGCAGCACGCCACCAGCAACCTGCAGCTGGTCGACGGCTCCGGCGTCGACATCAGCTACCTGGTGTTCAACCCCAAGGACCCCTGGGCCAAGGAGCCGGCCGTCCGCAAGGCCGTCGCCCAGATCGTCGACCGGGGCGCCATCGCCCACAAGGTCTACAAGGACACGGTCGACCCGCTGTACTCGATGGTCCCCAAGGGCCTGACCGGACACACCACCGGCTTCTTCGACGACTACGGCGACCCGAGCGTCCCCAAGGCCCGCAAGATCCTCTCCGACGCGGGCATCCACCAGCCCGTCCCGCTCACCCTCTGGTACACCACCGACCGCTACGGCTCCGAGACCGCGTTGATGTTCCAGGAGCTGAAGCGGCAGCTGGAGGCCTCCGGCCTGTTCACGATCACGCTCAAGAGCCGCCCCTGGAAGACCTATGTGGTCGGCTACCAGAACGGCGAGTACCCGGTGTTCGGCCGCGGCTGGTTCCCGGACTTCCCCGACGCGGACAACTTCATCGCCCCGTTCGTCGGCGAGCACAACGCGCTGGGTACGCCCTACCCGTCCAAGGAGATCACCGGCCAGTTGCTGCCCCACTCGCGGGCGGAGAGCGACCGCGCCCAGACGGTCAAGGACATGGAGCAGGCTCAGCAGATCATGGTGGACGACGCCCGGCTGATCCCGCTGTGGCAGGGCCGTCAGTTCATCGCGGCCAGCGAGGACATCTCGGGCGGCGAGCAGGCCCTCGACCCGTCGACGATCATGATGATGTGGGCACTCCACCGCAAGACCAGCTGGTGATGTTCGGCGAACCGGCCTTCTCATGCCGGTTGTCAGTGGTCGCCTGTAGGTTCTGAGGCCTGGAAGTGACCACACGCCGTAGTTGATCCACATCGTGAGGACGTTGACGTGACCGACATCGCCATGCTGCCCGAGTCCTGGCGCGGGGTTCTGGGCGACGAGCTGCAGCAGCCCTACTTCAAGGAGCTGACCGAGTTCGTCGAGGAGGAGCGGGCGAAGGGCTGCGTCTACCCGCCGCGCGAGGAGGTCTTCGCCGCGCTGGACGCGACGCCGTACGAGCAGGTCAAGGTCCTCGTCCTGGGCCAGGACCCGTACCACGGCGAGGGCCAGGGCCACGGCCTGTGCTTCTCGGTCCGTCCGGGCGTGAAGACCCCGCCCTCCCTGCGGAACATCTACAAGGAGATGAGGGAGGAGCTGGACCTGCCGGTCCCGGACAACGGCTATCTGATGCCGTGGGCCCGGCAGGGCGTGCTGCTGCTGAACGCGGTGCTGACGGTGCGGGCCGGCGAGGCGAACTCGCACAAGGGCAAGGGCTGGGAGAAGTTCACCGACGCGGTGATCCGCGCGGTGGCCTCCCGCCCCGACCCGGCGGTCTTCGTCCTGTGGGGCAACTACGCGCAGAAGAAGCTGCCGCTGATCGACGAGGAGCGGCACGTCGTGGTCAAGGGCGCCCACCCCTCGCCGCTGTCCGCGAAGAAGTTCTTCGGCTCCCGCCCGTTCACCCGGATCAACGAGGCGATCGCCGCGCAGGGACACGAGCCGATCGACTGGCGGATCCCCGACCTGGGCTGAGGGCGGCGCCTCGAAGGGGCGCGGGGCCGTATCGACATGCGGCTCCGCCGCGTGGGCACGACCCGCCACGACGAGCCCCCAGCCGACCATCTGCCGATCGCACCACGGCGCCGCCTGCCGGGTTATCCCGGCGGCGCCGTTTAGCGTCAGCACCACACAACGGTCGACAGCCCGGAGGGCCCCGTGGCGGAGCAACAGGAGCAGGCGGCACCGGATGCCCTGCTGACGCGGATCGGGCAGGTCGTGATGCTGCACCACGGCGGTGACCGCGAGGAGGCCCGCAGCCGCTTCCTGAACCTGTGGGCGGAGATCGGCGAGGACGGCGACCCGCTGCACCGCTGCACCCTGGCCCACTATCTCGCCGACACCCAGGAGGACCCGGAGGCCGAACTCGCCTGGGACCTCCGGGCGTTGTCGGCGGCGGAGGAGCGGGGCGCTCCGCTGAGCGTGCGGGGGTTGTTTCCCTCGCTCCATCTCAATCTTGCCGCCGACTACGTGAAGCTGGGCCGGGACGAGGCCGCCCGCAGTCATCTGTGCCGGGCCCGTGAGTTCGCTGCCGCTCTGGCCGACGACGGGTACGGCGATGGGGTGTGGGCGGCCATCGGGCGGCTGGAGCTGCGGCTGGGCGACTAGGGCCTGTCTGACAATTCCCGTCTGCCGCGCGACGCCATGCACGCACTCTCGCCGCACCGGCCCCAGACCCAAGTACGTCCAGTACGAGGGTCTGGGGCCGGCACTCCCCCAGCCTTCGGCCGGGGGGACCCCCAGAGCACGCACCTGACGCCGCGCGGCCGCCCTTCGGGCGACGACGCGAATTGTCAGACAGGCCCTAGCGCCGGGCTGCTTGTCAGTGGCCGTATGCCCGCTCGCAGATCTCCGCCTCCGGGCTGTCCGTGCGCCAGCCGCCGTACTGCCTGCCGAGGGCGCACACGTCCGGTGTCTTCGGGGCTGCCCTCGACGGGTCCGGGACGGTGCTGCGGGAGTGCCGGGGCGGCTCGGGGTAGGCGTGGTGGCTCGGGGGAGCCGGTGGGCGGTGTACGACCCGGGGTGGCCCGGTCGGGTGGTCCGGGGACGCGGGAGGCCTGGGGCTCGGATGCCGGGACGGCCCCGTCATCTCCAGTGCCTCCTGCGCCGGTGCCTGCACCGAGCGGGGTTTCGTGCTGCCGTCCGGCCGGGGTGCCGTCGGGAGCGAGGGGGCCGTGTCCCTCTGCGGCGCGGGTGTCGCGGGGCGCGGTACCGTCACACAGCCGGAGAGGGCCGAGACGGCCACGGTGACCAGGAGCGCTGCGGTGGTCGTCGTTCGATGCACCCGGTCAACTCTGCTGGTTCGGCGGCCGGGTTGGCGGCAGGGAGCCGAGGTTGATGCCCCCGCACGGGTGATCTCGTGCCCCGTACGGAGGGTTCCGGTGCACAGGGGCTGACGTTCAGCCGCCGGTGGCGCCGTCGATGCGCTCGCGGATCAGGTCGGCGTGGCCGTTGTGCCGGGCGTACTCCTCGATCATGTGGGTGTAGATCCAGCGAAGGGTGAACGGCTCGTCTCTGAACCGGCTCCTTCCCTTGGACAGGTCGTCGAGCTCGAAGCCGGCCGCGTTCCGCCGGGCGATCTCGATCTCCGCCTGCCAGGTCGTGTACGCCTCCTGCCAGGTGTCGGCCTCCGTGAGATGGAACTCGCCGTCCCGGTCCTCCTCCGTGTAGTAGATCGGGCCGGGGTCGTCGCCCACCAGCACCTTGCGGAACCAGCCGCGCTCGCACTCGGCCAGGTGCCGCACCAGCCCCATGAGGGACAGCTCGGAGGGTGGCACGGACGCGGTCCGCAGCTGCTCGTCGGTCAGTCCCTCGCACTTCCAGGCCAGCGTCCGGCGGTGGTAGTCCAGCCAGCCCTCCAGCATGGCGCGTTCACCGGCGGTCGGGGCGGGCTCTCGGCGTTCGGTCGTCATGCCCGTATCCTCGCCGAACAACATGCCCTCCACCAGGGATTTTTCACCGGCCCAGCATCCCCGTGAGCAGTTCCCGCAGGCCCTTGCGGATCTCCTCCAGACCCGGTTCCTCGGCGCTGAACGAACCCGCCGCGCAGGAGAACATCAGCCCGTCCGCCCAGGCGACCAGGGACAGCACATGCCGGGCCGGGTCGGTCGATCCCACCGCGGTGAGGAGTGCGGCCAGTTGCTCCTTGAAGACGGCGCCGGCGCGGTCGTAGAAAGCGCGCAGCTCGGGGCGGCGGGTGGCCTCCAGGGCGAGTTCGTAGCGGGCGATCAGCAGGTCGCGGCCCCGGGTCAGGGAGCGGTGCAGGGCCAGGGCCAGCCCGTCGGCCAGCGCGTCTGCTCCGCCGCTCGGATCCGGCAGCTCCGCCGGGGCCAGCACCCGGGCCTCGCGCTCGGCGTGCCGTCGTACGGCCAGTTCCAGCAGGGCCTGCCGGGTGCGGGCCACGTTCGACGTCGAGCCCGGCGGCAGCCCCGCCGTCTCGTCCACCGCCCGGTGCGTCAGCCCGCGCATCCCGCGCTCGGCGAGCAGGGCGAGGGCGGCGTCGGCGACGAGGTCGGCGCGGGAGGCGCTGGGGGTGCGTACGGCCATGAGGTGACCCTATCTGTCTCACTACGGCTGTAGTAGAGTCGCGTGTACTACAGGTGTAGTCCATCGGGGTTCGGGAGGAACCATGGCCGAGTCGGACCGGGCGATCGTCATCGGCGGCGGCATCGGAGGGCTGGCCGCGGCGGCGGCCCTGCACCGCAGGGGCTGGGGCGTCACCGTGCTGGAGCGGGCCCGCTCCCTGGAACCGGTCGGTGCGGCCATCTCGCTCGCCCCCAACGCCCTGCGTGCCCTGGACGTGCTCGGCATCGGCGAGGAGATCCGCGACCTCGCCGCCTGGCAGGGTGACGGCGGGCTGCGCACCGCGCGCGGGCGCTGGCTGTCCCGCTCCAGCGCCGAGGCGGCCGCCGCCCGCTTCGGCGGCCCCCTGGTCCTGCTGCCCCGCGCCACCCTGGTCGACCGCCTCGCTGCCCTGCTCCCGGCCGGTGCCGTCCGCACCGCGGCGGCCGCCACCCTCGCCGATCCCGGGGACGGCCGGCGGCCCGCCCGGGTCGGCACCGGCGACGAGGAACTGGAGGCCGAGCTGGTGGTCGGCGCCGACGGCATCAACTCCCGTGTGCGCACCGCCCTGTTCCCGGACCATCCCGGCCCGGAGTACGCGGGGTTCACCACCTGGCGGATGCTGATCCCGGTGCCCGGCGTGGACTTCGCCCCGCACGAGACCTGGGGCCGGGGCCGCATCTGGGGCACCCACCCGCTCAAGGACGGCCGCGTCTACGCCTACGCGGCGGCCATGACCCCCGCCGGCGGACGGGCACCCGACGACGAGAAGGCCGAACTCCTGCGCCTCTTCGGCGACTGGCACGATCCGATCCCTGCCGTGCTCGCCGCCGCCCGCCCCGAGGACGTGCTCCGGCACGACGTCCACCACATCGTCACGCCCCTCCCCGCCTACCACGCGGGCCGGGTGGCCCTGCTCGGCGACGCCGCCCACGCCATGCCGCCGACCCTCGGCCAGGGCGGCAACCAGGCCATCGAGGACGCTGTCGTCCTCGCCCACCACAGCCGCGACCTCGGCGCCTACACCGCCGCCCGGCTGCCGCGCACCACCGCGATCACCCGCCAGGCCGTCAGGGCCGCCCGCCTGAACATGGCCGCCAGCCCCGCCGTCGTCGCCGTACGCGACACCGTGATCGCGGCCCTCTCGAAGGCCGCACCCGCGCTGCTCCTGCGCGGCTTCGACGGCATCGCCGACTGGCGGCCCCCGTATGCTGCCGGAGAGACAATCGAGCGGTAGGGGACAGGCACGTGAAGGTCGGCTGCATCGGACTCGGGGACATCGCGCAGAAGGCGTACCTGCCGGTGCTGGCCATGCAGCCGGGGGTCGACCTCCACCTCCAGACCAGGACCCCCGCCACCCTCGACCGGATCGCGGACAGCCTGCACCTGCCCGCCGGCCGGCGGCACACCACGCTCGACACCCTGCTCGGCGCCGGACTCGACGCGGCCTTCGTGCACGCGCCGACCGCCGTCCACCCCGAGATCGTCACCCGGCTGCTCCAGGCGGGCGTACCGACGTACGTGGACAAGCCGCTCGCCTACGAACTCGCCGACTCCGAGCGGCTGGTGGGCCTCGCAGAGGAGCGCGGGGTCACCCTGTTCGTCGGCTTCAACCGACGGTACGCGCCCGGGTACGCACAGTGCCTGGAACACCCGCGCGAGCTGATCCTCATGCAGAAGAACCGCATCGGGCTGCCCGAGGAACCGCGCTCGATGATCCTGGACGACTTCATCCACGTCGTCGACACCCTCCGGTTCCTGGTGCCCGGCCCGGTCGACGACGTCACCGTGCGCGCCCGCGTCGAGGACGGGCTGCTGCACCACGTCGTGCTCCAGCTCGGCGGGGACGGCTTCACCGCGCTCGGCGTGATGAACCGGCTCAGCGGCTCCGCCGAGGAGATCCTCGAGGTCTCCGGGCAGGACACCAAGCGTCAGGTGCTCAACCTCGCCGAGGTGATCGACCACAAGGGCCAGCCCACGGTGCGCCGCCGCGGCGACTGGGTGCCGGTGGCCCGGCAGCGCGGCGTCGAGCAGGCGGTCCTCGCCTTCCTCGACGCCGTGCGCGCCGGGAAGGTGCTCAGTGCCCGGGACGCGCTGGCGACCCATGAACTGTGCGAGCGGGTGGTACGAGCGGTTGGGGACCGCCGCGCCGCAGCCTGAGCGCCCGCGCGCTCTCGAAGGCGCACAGCGCCGCCAGCACCAGCAGCGCGCCGTGCACCGGCCAGTCGCCGTAACGCACGTACGGCGTGATGCCGTGTGCGAGCGGTACCTCGTACACCCGGGCGGTGCTCGCGTCGGTGCCGAGCCACGGACCGAGCCGCTCGCCGCCCGGACCGTACACGGCCGACACACCGGTGAGGGTCGCGTGCACCATCGGGCGGCCGGTCTCGGCGGCCCGCAGCGCGGCGAGCGAGGCGTGCTGCTCCGGCGCCCAGCTGCCCTGGAAGGTGGACGTGGCGGACTGTCCGAGCAGGACCTCGGCGCCGTCCTCCGCCAGATGCCGGCTCATGTCGGGGAACGCGGTCTCGAAGCAGATCAGCGGGCCGATCCGCAGCCCGTGCCCGACGTTCATCACGACCTGCTCGCTACCGCGCCCGCGGTCCTCGCCGGCCGCCTTGCCGACCGAGGTGGCCCAGCCGAGGAGCGAGCGGGCCGGTATGTACTCGCCGAAGGGCACGAGCCGCATCTTGTCGTACCGGTCGCCGGTCGGGCCGTCCGGACCGATCAGCACCGAACTCTTGTAGATCCCGGACCGGTCGGAGCGGCGGGCGTCCACGTTCACCAGCACGTCCGCGCCGGTCTCGCGGGACAGGGCGGCGATCCGCCGGGCCAGGTCGGGGCGGTCGCGCAGGTCGTATCCGACGCTGGACTCGCCCCACACGACCAGATCGAGGTCCTGCCCGGCGAGCCGCCTGGTCAACTGCTCCTCGCGGTCGAGCCGTTTCTCGACGCTGTCATGCCCGTCCACGATCCCGGGCTGTACGACGGCGATCCGCACCCGCCCGTCGACCTCCGGGCGCGGCGCCCAGGCCCACACGGCCGAGGTCGCGGCGGCCGTGGCGACCAGCGAGGCCACGGCCGGGACACGGGCCTCGCGCACGGACGTCAGCACGGCCGCCGCCACGTTGACGGCCACGACCAGAAAGCTCAGCAGCCACACTCCGCCGACCGATGCCAGCCGCAGTGCCGGCGCCACCTGCCACTGGCTGGCGCCCAGCATGCCCCACGGCCCGCCCAGCCCCTGCCAGGACCGGACCAGTTCCACCATCAGCCAGCCGGACGGCAGTACCAGCAGCGCGGCGGTACACCGGCCCGGCGTCGGCCGCCCGCCCAGGAAGCGGCGCACCAGCCAGCCCCAGGGCGCCCACAGCACGCCCAGCAGGACGGCTATCAGGAAGATGAACACGTGCAGGCTCGGCAGCAGCCAGTGGTGCACGGCCACCAGGAGGCCGAAGCCGCCGCTCCAGCCGTCGTACGCCGCGCGGCGCCCGCTCGGGGCCGAGCGGGCCAGCAGGATCCAGGGGACCAGGGCGACATACGCGAACCACCACAGCGACGGCGCGGGGAACGCGAGCACGGGGAGAGCACCGGCCAGGGCCGCGATGCCGGAACGCCGCCAAGGAGAGGCGAGCCAGTGGTCGATCGTCCTCATGTGGGCCCTCCCTACCCTGCGCTGATTCCAGTGTGCGCGTCCGGGGCGATCTAGGACAGGGGGCATGGGGGCGGGCGGCGCCGAGGCGACCCCATGCCGTAGGGCGGATCTCGCGGTGCGGGGAAGAGCTCGGGTGGTGGCGGTCGTGCGGTGTCCGCGGCCCGTCGTCGGTTGATCGCGCGGTGCCCCGCGCCCCTTGCCGCGCCCCTTACGGGGTTGCAGTCCCCTGTCCCGGAAGGCGCCGCCATTTTTCCTCGACCGTCACTTTGCGCAGCCGCCAGCCCTCCGGTGTCCGGAGCAGCGTGAAGCCGTAGCGGCCGCCGCACACCAGGTCCGGCGCCGGGGGGCCGCCGTTCGTCGCGAACCGCATCGGATTGAGGTAGTCGGCCCGCACCGAGGCGGTGTCGCCGGTGTCGTGCTCCAGGACGCCGAACCTGACCTGGCGGTTGACGATCAGGTGCTGGCGCATGGCGAACAGCGCCAGACTCTCGGCGAGCCACCCGGCGACCTGCCCCGCGTCACCCTCGATGCCGCCGGCCGAACGGTAGTCGGCCCGCCCGTCCGCCGTGAACAGCATCCGGTACCCGGTCCAGTCACCGTCGTCCACCGCCACCGCGTACGCCGTGACCAACTCGTCCACGGCCAACCGGTCCATCACGGTCGCGAGCTCAGCGCGCTGCGTCATCGGCACAGTGTTGGGCATGGCGGGCGCGGAGCCAAGAGGCGCGCCGGGGACAATCGGTGTGCGGTGACATTCGGCGGTACGGGGCGGGCCGGAGCCCCGAACCCGTTGCCATGAACGATCAATCCACCGGCCCGGAACCGAAGTTCCCCGTCCGGGCCCGGTACACGGACTCCACGGTCACCGCCTACTGGGCCGGCGTTCGCCTTGCTGGTTGGCTCCTTTGCGATGGGCGTGGTTCTTCGCGACGCGGATCCCTCTCGCGACGGCGGATTGCCGCACTCCGGTCCGCGCGCGAAGCGTTGGTGGCACATCTTCCACTCCAACCACTCCGAGCTCCGTGCCGCTGGATTCTCGCCCTCCGGGCAGACCCTTGCCGTAGCGACGAGCAGCGGTCTGTCCCTTTGGACTCGCGGGACCGGCCACAGCCACAGGTCCGGCGCTGAAGCCTGACTCCTCTGTGACTGGTTCAGCCTTTTCTGAGCAGTTGTTCGCGTACCGAACCTGGGACGCGTTTTTCGTAGAGGCGCCGGCTCCGGGCGGCGACACCACCGCCGACACGGAGGTCACCCCGGAGCCGCGGGTGCCGGTGTGGCGTGAAGGGCCGGCCTGGTCGGTGCCGCCAGTCGGCTACCAGCGCATCCTGAGGCGCTCGCTGACCGGCACCGGCTCCATCAAGTCGAGCGTTGTGCTTTTTGGAGCTTGCTCACGGATGCTTTTGCCACCTCTTGGAGTATTTGGGGATAATACCCGTCATGTGCGAACACGGTGACGGTGAGCGATACCGTGCCAACTCGCACCAGGCCAACGGTCGCGCATTCGCTGAGCCTGCCGGAGATCAGACCGACACGGACAACGGTGGAATCGTCGCCCATTACCGGCTGTGACAGGGGGGCCAAGCTCATGCGCTGCTGCCCGTCCTCGTCCGTAAGACGGGGACACCCCTTGGCGGAGCTACGAGTGTCGTTGATGACCCGCTGAGCATCGGTCGGCGAGGCATGGCCCACCCACGAGACCCTGATCTTCATCGTTCCGGCGGCCGTGTGGGTGATGAAGGCCCTGCCCAGCTCGGAAGAGGGATGGTAGGTGTCTGCGGACGCGTTGGAAGCGTTCAGGAATTCCGTGCATGCCGGCCCCCCAGAGCTCGCTGTGAGCGTTCGGGTCATGATCCCGGTGCTGTCGTGTGCTGTGTCGGCTCGCAGGCCCGGAACGTCTGCGGCGGTTATCGCGGCATCCTCGAGCCGGCTCTCCGTCATGGGTGCCCCACTTGCTGCCGAAGGCGAAGTGGAGTCGGCTGGTGAGTGGGTGGGGTGGGAGCTCGACTGCGTCGACCGCCGTGTGGCAGTTGGCAAAGGCTTGTGGGTTGCCTGGGCGGTCCCGCCCGCGCTGCTGCACGCCGACACCGGGACAATGCCCAGCGAGAGAACCGCTGCGCACGCGACGCGTCTTGCCTTGAGATTCACAGCCCCAGCCCTTGGATCACCAGTTCGACCAGCGCGGGCAGTGTAGCGGTCGAGCCCCTCCGTCCACGGGCGCAGGGTGGAGGCGGGCGCTGCCGCTCTTCCTCATGCCCTCGCCACGGCAGGATCACCCGACCCGGACCACGCTCGACCGTCACCGCTCCAGATCGCCATCGGGGCTACGAAGTCGTGACCGTCCTTCTCGTGTCGGTGGTCGCGGGCCTGGTGGCCGGCCTCCTCCGGGCCACGCTTCCAAGTCGAGCCGCCCCCAAGCGTTTGTGTGGTCACGCCAGTGGCGGGACGACCTGGAAGCGGCAGTTGCGCCGGCGTGCGCGCGGCAGGGCTGTTGCGTGAGGAGCGGCCGTATCCGGTGGCGGACGAGGCGCTCGCGCATCTGCGGGCGTAGGCGGGCGGCCGGTCGGCCGGGTCAGGCCGCCTCGACGACCGCACCGCGGATCGCCTCGGCCCACTCGACCACCAGCAGCTCGTACTCCGCGCGCTCCTGGGCCGACAGGGTGCCGCCCGCACGCAGCCACAGCGCCCGGATCTGCTCGTTCAGCTCGGCGGCAGACCGCACGGAACCAGAGGACGGGACATCGGGGGACATGCGGACAGCCTAGGGGCAAGGACTGACACTGCGCTACCGCCCGGCTACACAGAACGTATGCGGTTGGTCACCGTCGCCGGCCGCAGCGCCCTCAGCCGATCCAGACCACCACGCGGATACCCTGCCGAGCCGCCCCGCGGAAGGAGGCGCGGGTGATGTCCGAAACAGTGGCGGCTCGCAGCAGCCGTCGTACACGTCGGGGTGGCCCAGGAAGCCCACGTCGCCGCGGGGTCGTGCACCCGGCCGGAGCCGCCGCGTCGCATCGGTGGTTGAACGGTTCGATCGCTCCCTGGTGTTGACCGGTCCCTGCGCCGCCGCTTACGTTGCAGCGCAGGAGAAAGCGCTTGCTGGACATGCTTGCCGCATCGTCGGCCCGCGCGCCCGCCGAACCGGAGGAGTGCTGAACCCGCCCATGCCGCCCTCTCCCCGCCAGCCCAGGCCCGACCACTCCCGTTCGACGACCGCGTTCACCGGCCGGCGCATCCGGGCCGCCGTCATCGGCACCGGCGCCATCGGACGCGGCTCCCATCTGCCCGCACTGGCCCAGCTCGCACGGGAGGGCGAGACCGAGGTCGTCGCCGCCGTCGACATCGACCAGGGCGCCGTCGAGTCCTTCTGCGCCGAGACCGGCATCCCGCACGCCTACACCGACCTCGACCGGATGCTGGCCGAGCAGCGGCCCGACCTGGTCAGCATCTGCACCCCGCCGACCCTGCACCGCGCCCAGACCGTGGCCGCGCTGCGCGCCGGAGCCTGGGTGTGGTGCGAGAAGCCGCCGGTGCCCTCGCTCGCCGACTTCGACGCGATCGAGGCGGAGGAGGGAGCGGACGGCGGGCCGTACGCGGCGATCGTCTTCCAGCACCGGTTCGGCTCCGGAACCCGGCAGGTGCGCCGGCTGCTCGCCGAAGGCGCCCTCGGGCGGCCCCTGGTGGCACACTGCCAGACCAGCTGGTACCGGGACGCCGCCTACTACGCGGTGCCCTGGCGGGGCCGGTGGCACTCCGAGGGCGGCGGCCCGGCCATGGGCCACGGCATCCACCAGATGGACCTGCTGCTGGACCTGCTCGGTCCGTGGAGCGAGGTGCGGGCCATGGCAGGGCGGCTGGTGCACGACGTCGAGACGGAGGACGTCTCCACCGCGCTGGTCCGCTTCGCGAGCGGAGCCCTCGCGACCGTCGTCAACAGCGTGCTGAGCCCCGACGAGGTCAGCCGCATCCGCATCGACTGCGAGCGCGCGACCGTCGAGCTGACCCACCTGTACGGGCACGCCAACGACAACTGGCGCATCACCCCGGCCCCGGACGTTCCCGCTGAACTGACCGAAAAATGGCGGGATTTCGGCCCTGATGTGCCCAGCTCGCACCTGGCCCAACTGCGCGAACTCATCGGTAGCATGCGCGCGGGCGAGCGGCCGCGCAGCAGCGGCGCGGACGGGCGGACCAGCCTGGAGCTGATCACGGCCCTCTACAAGTCGGCCTTCACCGACACGACCGTCCGCGCCGGCGGGATCGGCCCCGGCGACCCCTACTACACCGCCCTGCACGGCGGTGCCCCCGGCTGGGCGCCCGTGGCCGCCGAGGAGGTCCCGGCATGACCGGCGGACTGCGGGTGGTCCACGCGTACGGCGACCGGATCACCGTCCGCGAACCGGCCACCGGGGTCGAGCTGTTCGCCTACGTCTACCGCCCCGAAGCCGCATGGGAGGCGCCCCGGCCCTACCTGCACCCGGTCCGCACCCTCGCCGGCGCCGTCGTCACCGACTACCGCCCGAACGACCACCGCTGGCACAAGGGTCTGTCCCTGACCGCCTCCCACCTGTCCGGGGCGAACCTGTGGGGCGGCAACACCTATGTGCACGGGCAGGGGTACCTCGAACTGCCCGAACGGGTCGGCTCGATGCGCCACGCCGGCTTCGACGAGGTCTCCGCGGCCGACGGCGGGGCGGTGATCGCCGAGCGGCTGACCTGGCATCCGTACGACGGTGAGCTGTGGGCCGAGGAGGAGCGGCGGATCGAGGTCCACGACATCGACCCGGACTCCGGCTCCTGGGCGCTCACCTGGACCAGTGCCGTCACCAACCGGCGCGCCGAGCCGCTGCGGTTCGGCAGCCCGACCACGGCCGGGCGCGAACTCGCGGGCTACACCGGCCTGTTCTGGAGGGGCCCGCGGGCCTTCCGGGAGGGGCGGATCACCGGTCCGGAGGGGGAGGGGCCCGCGCTGATGGGCACGCGGGCGCCCTGGCTCGCGTACTCCGGCGAGCACGACGGCGCCGACGGCCACGCCACCCTCGTCTTCGCGCACGCCCCGGAGAACGACCACTCCGGCGCGGGCGGCACCCATCCCGCCCACTGGTTCGTCCGCAACGAGCCCTTCGCCGCCGTCGCCCCTTCCTGGTCCTTCTTCGAGGAGCTGGAACTCGCCCCCGGCGACACGCTCCGCCGCCGCTACCGGGTCGTCGTGGCGGACGGTGCCTGGAAGCGGGCGGACGTCGTGGAGTATCTGGAGGCGCATACATGGTGAGCGCCGGGGAGCACCCGTTCACGGGCCTGCCGGGCGGGGTCGGCGTGTCCCGGCTGTGCGTGTACGACTGGCCCGCCGTCGACGGGGCGCGGGGCGGAACTCCCCATGTCCATCTGGCCTGTTCGGAGGCGTACGTCGTCACCGGCGGCCGGGGCGCGGTGCAGACGCTGACCGCCTCCGGCTACGCGGTCACCCCGCTCACGCCCGGCACGGTCGCCTGGTTCACGCCGGGCACCATCCACCGGCTGGTCAACGAGGACGACCTGCGCATCACCGTCCTCATGCAGAACAGCGGGCTGCCGGAGGCCGGGGACGCGGTGCTCACGCTTCCGCCGCGGTACCTGGCCGACCCGGCAGCGTACGCCGCCGCCACCACGATCCCGGCCGACGCCCCGGAGGCCGAGCGGGAGCGGGTCGCGCGCGCTCGGCGTGACCTGGCGCTGGAGGGCTATCAAGCCCTGCGGGCCGCTCCCGGCCCGGAAGCGCTGGCCGCCTTCCACCGAGCCGCCGCCGCGCTCGTACGACCCCGGGTCGCCGAGTGGCGCCGGCGCTGGAGGAGCGGCGCGCTGGCGGCGGCCGAGGCGACGGGGCGGCATCTGGATCAGCTGGCGGCGGGCGACGCCGCCCACCTCGCCGAGGCCGCCGTACGCGCCGAGCAGCCGCTTGAGCGGGGGCGGTTCGGGATGTGCGGCCGACTCGATGTGTACGGCACGCCGGTGCAGGTGCCGCGCTAGGCCGTCGAGCCCCTGCGGCCTCGTCGCGGTTGTTCGCGCCCACGCGGCGGAGCCGCACATCGATGCAGCCCTCCGCCTCTTCGGGGCGCTGTCACGCCGCCGTCGGTCCGGTCAGCGTCCACCCCGGCGCCTGCGGATGTGCCGTGAGGTCCTCGTGGTGGACCTCTTCGCCGCAGGCCCGGCAGGTGACGACCGGGACCAGTTCGTTGCCGCAGGTGTGCTCGACCGCCATGGGCAGGTCGGCGCCCTTGCGGATGTGGCGGTCGCCCCACTCCTTGAGCGTCATGAGGACCGGCTCCAGCTCCAGGCCCGCCTGTGTGGCCCGGTACTCGAAGCGCTGCGGGCGCTCGCTGTAGACGCGCTTGGTGAGGATCCCGGCGTCCACGAGCCGGCGCAGCCGGGCGGCCAGGATGTCGCGCGGGGCGCCGATGTTGCGCACGAGCTGGTCGAAGCGGCCGTTGCCCAGGCACACCTCGCGCAGGACGAGCAGGGAGTACTTCTCGCCGACCAGCGCGAGGGCGTCGGCGATGGAGCAGGGGCGCGGGTCGTGCGTGGTCTTTCGTGCGGCCATGAGGGCCAGTCTAGAGGAGGGTTTGATTTTCCAACCCGTCGAGCTATGGTGAGTTTGGATTTCCTACTCACTGGTAGCTGCCCGTGGTGGGCCGACCGGCTCGCCACGGACAGCCAGACGGCCAAGGAGGCCCGCGCCATGCGCGACGCAGTGATCGTCGAAGCCGTACGCACTCCCGTCGGCAAGGGCAAGCCGAACGGCTCCCTCGCCCACGTCCACCCCGTGCAACTGCTCGCCCACACCCTGCGCACCCTGGTCGAACGCTCCGGCGTCGACCCCGCGCTGATCGACGACGTCATCGGCGGCACCGTCGACCAGGTCGGCGAGCAGGCCATGAACACCACCCGGTACGCGGTCCTCGCCGCCGGGTTCCCGGAGACGGTCCCGGCGACCACGGTGGACCGCCAGTGCGGCTCCTCCCAGCAGGCCGTGCACTTCGCCGCGCAGGGCGTCATGTCCGGGGCGTACGACCTCGTGATCGCCTGCGGCGTGGAGTCGATGAGCCGGGTGCCGATGTGGTCCAACGTGCCTGCCGGAAAGGACCCGTTCGGTCCCGGTGTCGCCGAGCGCTACCCCGAGGGCCTGGTCCCGCAGGGCATCAGCGCGGAGCTGATCGCCGCCAAGTGGTCGCTCACGCGGGCGCGCATGGACGAGTTCGCCGTCTCCTCCCACCACAAGGCCGCCGCAGCCTGGGACAAGGGGCTGTTCGACGCCGAGATCGCGCCGCTGGACGGCGTCGCCCGCGACGAGTGCGTCCGCCCCGGCAGCACCCCGGAGATCCTCGCCGGCCTCAAGCCCGCCTACTACGACCCCGCCTTCGCCGAGCGCTTCCCGCAGATCGAGTGGAACGTGACCGCGGGCAACGCCAGCCCCATCAACGACGGTGCCTCCGCCGTCCTGATCACGTCCAGCGAGACCGCGGCCCGCCTCGGCCTGCGCCCGCTCGCCCGTCTGCACAGCTTCGCGGTCACCGGCTCCGATCCGCTGCTGATGCTCACCGGGGTCGTCCCGGCGACGGAGAAGGTGCTGCGCAAGGCGGGACTGAAGGTGGCCGACATCGATCTCTTCGAGGTCAACGAGGCGTTCTCCAGCGTGGTGCTGGCCTGGCAGCAGGAGACCGGCGCCGATCTGGGCAAGGTCAATGTGCACGGCGGCGCGATCGCCCTGGGCCACCCGCTCGGCGCCAGCGGCACCCGGCTGACCACCACCCTGGTCCATGCCCTGCGCGAGCGCGGCGCCCGCTACGGCCTGCAGACGATGTGCGAGGCGGGCGGACTGGCCAACGCCATGATCCTGGAGGCCGTCCGACCGGCGTGACCCTTCGCCCCCTACCGGCCGCGCAAGTGGTGACGCTTGCGCCAGGCCACCACCGTGCCCAGCAGCGCCGGTACGGCGATAGTGGCCATCGCGATCAGGAAGGCGGGAGACGTCGGCGCGGAGGCGCGGGCGCCGGCGACCGCGTAGGCGGCGGTGTTCGGGACCGAGCCGACGGCCGTGGCCAGCAGAAACGGCCGCCAGCCCATACGGGAGACGGCCGCGACGTAGTTCGCCGCCCAGAACGGCACCCCCGGGAAGAGCCGGGCCGCCAGCATGGACCGGAACCCGTGCCGGCTCAGCTGACCGTCGGCCGCCCTGAGCCAGCGGCCCCGCAGCAGGGGGCGCAGCGCCTCCTGCCCGAGAAGCCGGCCGAGCCCGAACGCCACGCCCGCCCCGAGCACCGTGCCCGCCAGCGCCGTCGCCAGTCCCAGCTGCGAGCCGAACAACGCGCCCGCCGCCAGGTTGAGCAAGGGGCGGGGCACGAACGCCACGGTGCACAGCCCGTACGCCAGGCCGAACACCGCGGCCGCAGCGGCCCCGCCCAGCTGCGGCGGCCACCCGTGCGTCAGCAGCCGCTGCGGCTCGAAGGCCAGCACACAAGCGGCGGCACCGGCGAGCAGGGCGAGCAACAGCGACAGCCGGGCGTGGGGATGCGCCAGCGCCCGCGCACACCGCCCGGCGAACCCGGCGCGGGGCAGGGGTGACACGCGTTCGACGAGCTCCGTGGCGGCGGCCCGGGGAGAGGCCGTGGCGGTGCCAGAGCGGTTGGCATCGAGCATCCGGTGACATTAACCGACGAACACGTGTGATCGCCGTCAAGTGTGTCGCACCGAGCGGGCCCGGGCACCTGTGGCGCCCGGACCCGTGTCCCCGTGGACCCGTGTCTCACGCGGCGAGCGCGTGACCCGGGTGCAGAACCACCTTGGTGTAGCCCTCGATCCGCTTGTCGAACTTCTCGTACGCCTGCGGCGCCTGGTCCAGCGGCAGCTCGTGGGAGACCACGAAACTGGGCTTGGCGCGCCCGGCGATGATCAGGTCGCGCAGCTGGCGGTTGTACCGCTTGACGTTGCACTGACCGGTGCCCATCTGCTGGCCCTTCTCGAACATCTTGCCGATGGAGACCAGCAGCTGGCCGTGCCGGGCGTGGTCGTCGGGGCCGCCCGGGTCCGAGGGCACGTACAGCCCCGGTACGCCGAGCATGCCCGTCGGCCGCACTGTCTGGACCAGCTCGTTGAGGACGATGGCGGGTTCCTCGTGGCTGGCGTCGTGTGCCTGGGCCTGGTAGCCGACGGCGTCGACACCCTTGTCGGTTCCCTCACCTCCCGTCTGCTCCTTGATCTGCTCTGCCGGGTCGCCCTTGGTGAAGTCGATGGGGATGGCCCCGATCTCCTCCGCCTTGGCGAGCCGCTCGGGCACCCGGTCGACGGAGAACACCTTCGCCGCTCCGCGCAGCAGTGCCGAGTAGGCGGCCATCAGCCCCACCGGTCCGGCGCCGTAGACGGCCACGCTCTCGCCGGGGGAGACCTGGGCGAGTTCACAGCCGTGGTAGCCCGTCGGGAAGATGTCGGCGAGCAGCACGAAATCGGTCTCGAACTCTTCGCCCGGAGGCAGCTTCAAGCAGTTGAAGTCGGCGTACGGCACCCGAAGCAGCTCGGCCTGGCCGCCTTTGTAGGGTCCCATCGCCACATAGCCGTAGGCCCCGCCCGCGAATCCGGGATTGACCGTCAGGCAGAAGCCGGTCTTGCCGGCGAGACAGTTCTTGCAGAATCCGCAGGCGACGTTGAACGGCATCACGACCCGGTCACCCGGGGACAGGGAGGTCACCCCGCTGCCGACCTCCTCGATGATGCCGAGGTTCTCGTGCCCGAAGACGATGCCCGACTCGGCCGCCGTGCGGCCCTCGTACATGTGCAGGTCGGAGCCGCATATGGCGGTCGACGTGACGCGTACGAGCACATCGTTGGGATGCTGGATACGGGGATCCTGGACGTCCTTCACCACCACGCTGAAGGGCTCTTCGTAGACGACGGCTTTCACCTCTGTCACCTCCGCCGCTTCACCGCCAGTAATTCCAGGTAACGCCGGTACGGAAGGGGGTGCAACCCACCCCCTGAGGCGGCGCTGCGCTGCTGTTCGAGGGCTGCGATCGAACTCGTATTCGATAGTAGGGTTCCTTCATGACCGTCACCGGTGCGGCCCTGCCGCATGTGCCGCGCAGTGCTCTCGCCGACACCGTGCTGGAGCGGCTGAGGTCCGTGTTCGCGGCCGCCGCCGACCCCGGGCGGGCCGGTCCGATGCGGGCGTACATGAAGGACGTGGCGCCCTTCCTCGGCATCCCCACCCCGGACCGCCGCACCCTGTCCCGTACCGTCCTCGCGGGCACCCCGCGCCCCGACGAGGCCGACTGCACCGCGATCGCGCTGCGCTGCTGGGCGCTGCCCGAGCGTGAGTACCACTACTTCGCGGTGGACTATCTGCGCCGGCACGCCGGACGGTGCTCCTCCGGCTTCCTCCCGGTGACCCGGCACCTCATCACGACCGTCCCCTGGTGGGACACCGTGGACCTGCTCGCCGTGCACGTGGTCGGGCGCCTGGTCGTCGCCGACCCACGGCTCACCGCCGACATGGACGCCTGGATCACCGACGGCGACCTGTGGCCGGTGCGCACGGCCCTGCTCCACCAGCTGGCCCGCAAGGAAAACACCGACACCGACCGGCTGTTCACCTACTGCCTGCTCCAGTCCGGGCACCCCGACTTCTTCGTCCGCAAGGCGATCGGCTGGGCCCTGCGCGAGTACGCCAAGACCGACCCCGGGGCCGTACGGGCCTTCCTGGCGCGGGAGCGGGGCCGGTTCGCCCCGCTGACCGTCCGGGAGGCGCTGAAGAACATCGGTGCCTGAGGGGGCTCCAACTCGCCCGCTGCCGAAAATCGTTCGACGCCGGACATCCGCTCGGCGATGATCGACCGCATGTTCCGGTACGCCTTCCTCCTCGCAGCATCCGCCGTCGCGGATGCGCCGAAGGCTGCCGTCCCGATCCTCGTGGCCGCTGTCGACGGCGCCCGAAGCTGACCCTCTCCGGAACGTCCGGCGGACCCCGCAGGGGGAGGGTCGGCCAGTCCCTTGGGGTCCCGCAGCTCCGTACCACCGGAAAGAGACTTCGAGGTACAGCCATGTCCAAAACGGCCTACGTGCGCACCAAGCCGCACCTGAACATCGGCACCATGGGTCATGTCGACCACGGCAAGACCACCCTGACCGCCGCCATCACCAAGGTCCTCGCCCGGCGCGGCACCGGCACCTTCGTGCCGTTCGACCGGATCGACCGCGCCCCGGAGGAGGCCGCCCGCGGCATCACCATCAACATCGCGCACGTCGAGTACGAGACCGACACCCGGCACTACGCGCACGTGGACATGCCGGGCCACGCCGACTACGTCAAGAACATGGTCACCGGCGCCGCGCAGCTCGACGGGGCGATCCTCGTCGTCTCCGCGCTCGACGGGATCATGCCGCAGACCGCCGAACACGTGCTGCTCGCCCGGCAGGTGGGCGTCGACCACATCGTCGTCGCGCTCAACAAGGCCGACGGCACGGACGACGAGGAGCTCGTCGACCTCGTCGAACTGGAGGTCCGCGACCTGCTCACGGCCCAGGGCTACCCGGGCGACGCCGTACCGGTCGTGCGGGTCTCCGGGCTGCGGGCGCTGGCGGGCGACCCGCGCTGGACGGCGTCCGTCGAGGCGCTGCTCGACGCGGTCGACACCTATGTGCCCATGCCGGAGCGTTACCTGGACGCGCCGTTCCTGCTGCCCGTGGAGAACGTGCTCACGATCACCGGCCGGGGCACGGTCGTCACCGGCGCCGTGGAGCGGGGGACGCTCCGCCTGGGGGACCGGGTCTCGGTGCTCGGCGCCGGGGTGGACAGTGTGGTCACCGGGCTCGAGACCTTCGGCAAGCCGATGGAGGAGGCGCAGGCCGGGGACAACGTGGCGGTGCTGCTGCGGGGTGTGCCCCGCGACGCCGTGCGCCGCGGGCATGTCGTGGCGGCTCCGGGGAGCATGGTGCCCGCCCGGCGGTTCTCGGCGCGGGTGTATCTGCTGTCGGGGCGCGAAGGGGGTCGTACGACGCCGGTGGCGACCGGGTACCGGCCGCAGTTCTACATCCGTACGGCGGATGTGGTGGGGGACGTGGACCTCGGTCCGGTGGGTGTGGCCAGGCCCGGGGAGATGGTCGAGATGACGGTCGAGCTGGGGCGGGAGGTGCCCTTGGAGCCGGGGCTCGGGTTCGCCATCCGTGAGGGTGGGCGGACCGTGGGTGCGGGGACCGTGTCCACGGTGGGGCCGGACCACAATGGGTAGGTGAACGAATCGATACCCGTGACCCGCACCACCGACCACGGCACCGCCAAGCTCATGCCCGACGTCGATCGTGAGCGGGCCTGGCTGCTGACCGTCGACGGGGCGCCGCAGTCGTACGTCGATCTCGACGATCCGGCGTATCTGGAGTTCGAGTACGCGCGGCGGCTCGGGTACGTGCTGGATGTCGTCGCCGAGACCGGGCGGCCGCTGGACGTGCTCCACCTCGGCGGAGGAGCGCTCACGCTGCCGCGCTACGTGGCGGCCACCCGGCCCGGATCCCGGCAGGATGTCGTCGAGGCCGACCGGGGGCTGCTGGAGCTGGTCGCCGAGCATCTGCCACTGCCGGAGGGCTCGGGTGTCGCGGTGCACGCCGCCGACGCCCGGGCCTGGCTGGAGACGGCCCCGGACGATCACGCCGACGTGCTGATCGCCGACGTCTTCGGCGGGTCCCGGGTGCCCGCGCATCTGACCACGCTCGCCTACGCGCGGGAGGCCGAGCGGGTGCTGCGGCCGGGCGGGGTCTATCTGGCCAACCTCGCGGACGGCGCGCCGTTCGGGTTCCTGCGGTCCCAACTGGCCACACTGGCCATGGTTTTCGAGGAGCTGGTGCTGATCGCCGAGCCGGCGGTGCTACGCGGCCGACGGTTCGGGAACGCGGTACTCGCCGCCGCGCACCGGCCCCTGGACACCGCCGCGCTGGCCCGGCGCACCGCGGCGGACGCGTTTCCGGCGCGGGTCGAACACGGGGCGGCGGTGCGGGAGTTCACCGGTTCCGCGCGACCGGTCGAGGACGCCGACGCCGTACCGTCCCCCGAGCCCCCCGGCGGGGCGTTCGGCATCGGCTGACGCGGTCACCGGGGTGTTCCGGCCCGCCGTGCCGTGGCAGGCCGGAACACCGCGTCGGCTCACTGGTTCGTCGGGTCCCCGTGCAGCCGGACCGTGCTGAGGATCTTCATGATGGTCGCCTCGGGCACCTCGCCCTTCACGCCCTTGGCCCCGTAGAAGTTGAACGACACGTAGTCGTGGACCGAGTTCTGGAAGCCGAAGGTGAGGGCCTTGCCGTCGCTGGCGCACTTGCCCTTCCGGGGCGTGTGGTTCGACCGGGCCCATCCGTAGCTGCCCTTGATGCCCGACGTGGTGGTGAAGGGGGTGGCCTTCTTGTCGAAGGTGATGCTCTTCTTGTCGGGCTGGGTGTAGCCGCCGTAGACCCACCAGGCCGGCGTGTTGATCGCGATCTCGTCCGTGTTCTTGGCGCCGCTCGCGCCCTTGGAGCCCACGACGGCCAGGGGGGTGTCCTCGGTGCGGCCGTCCTTGTCGTCGTCGGACGTGCACCACTTCGGCTGGTCCTCGGCGGTGCCCGACTGGATGATGTTGTCGGACATCCCGTTCTTCTGCTTCGGGAGGTCGAAGCCGATGTCGAGGCCCGGCGACTGGACCTGCCAGTCCGCGGGCACGTCGTAGGCGACGCCCCACCTGGGGTTCACCACGACCTTCCAGCCGGGGACGGTCGGCTTCTCCGACTGGGTGCCGCGCGGGTCGTCGGACGCCGACGAGGTGGGCGTGGGCTGAGGGGCGGGCGACTGGCTCGCGTGCTGCCCGCCCTTGCCGCCGTCGGCCTGGTCGTTCGTGCCGCCCTTCTTGCCGAGGACGAGATAGCCGGTCACGCCGGCGGCGACCACGACCGCCGCGGCCGCGACGATCGCGATCAGCTTCGTGCGGCCCCCGCCCTGCGGGGCCTGCGGCACGGGCACGGTGGGCGGCTGCTGCGGCCCCCACTGCGGCTGCTGACCGTACGGCCCGGCCTGCGGATACTGCTGGTACCCGGGCTGCTGGTACGGGTTCTGCTGCTGGTTGCCCGGCTGCTGGTAACCCGACTGCTGGTAACCCGGCTGCTGATACGGATTGTGCTGCGGGTTGCCCTGCGGATTGCCCTGCGGGTTCGGCGCGCCCCCTGGCGGCTGCTGATCTGGCCACATGGCCAGTAACCCTAGTGCCGCCGGAGACACGATTCGGTCACCGGTCCTCGTCAGGGTCGTTGCGAAGCGGGGCCGACGCCGTGGCGCTGCCCGGCGGGTGACGGATTCGTGCTGGTCAGTTTCTCCTACTCATGAGTAACATGGCGCCATGAGCGCAGACCAGATGTCGATCGGCGAGATGCTCGCCGCCACCGTGCCCATGGCCCGGACGCTGAACCTGGAGTTCCTGGAGACCACCCCGGACCAGGCCGTCGTGTCCCTGCCGGACCAGGGCGCGTACCACAACCACGTGGGCGGGCCGCACGCCGGTGCGATGTTCACCCTCGGGGAGTCGGCCAGCGGGGCCATCGTGCTGGCCGCCTTCGGGGACCAGCTCTCCCGTGCGGTGCCGCTCGCCGTGCGGGCCGACATCGCCTACAAGAAGCTCGCGATGGGTGCCGTCACCGCGACCGCCACGCTGGGCCGTCCGGCCGCCGAGGTCGTCGCCGAGCTGGACGCCGGGCAGCGTCCCGAGTTCCCCGTGGCGATCGAGATCCGGCGCGCGGACGGCGCCGTCACGGGCGAGATGACGGTTGTCTGGACCTTGCGGCCGAACGGCTGAGTCGCAGGGCGGGATACCGGGATGCCCGCGGGCCCGGCTCGGGTCTCGTCCTCGGGTGAATCGCGGTACGTGGCCTGGGGCACGCTGCTCGCCCTCGCGGCCCCGCCGGCACTCTCCCTCGTCCCGCAGCCCACCGCGACTATGACATGGAGTCCTCCCCACCGGCTCGCTCCGCAGCTCCGCTCCGGGACGGGACGGTGGCCAGGACGGCGAGCGCGCTCGGCACCGCCAGTGCTGTCAGCAGCACGCTGAAGGTGAGCGCAGCGGTCAGCAGGGTGCCGTGGGTGATCAGTACCGCAGTGCCCATCACCGGCAGCGTCAGGCCCAGGTAGGCCGCGAGGAAATAGCAGGAGGAGACCTCCCCGGCCTGCTCGGCGGGGGTGCCGGCCAGGGTGAGGGCGAGTCCGGATCTGAAGACCAGTCCCGTACCGGCCCCGCTGAGGACCGAGCTGGCGAGGAACAGGGCCAGGGAGTGGGCGGGAAGTGCCGTGACGAGCACGGTCAGTCCCGCCGGGACGGCCGCCAGGCCCGTCACCGCGCCCGTCCGCGGGGTGAGACGGATGGCAAGGAGCTGGGCTGCGCCGGCGGCGGCGAATCCACCGAAGACGACCGTACCGGTCATCAGGCGGCTGGTGTTGTGCAGGCCGGTGGCGAGGAAGTCGCCGGTGAGCGCGGCCAGCAGGCCCAGTACCGCGAAACCGGTGAACACGGCCACGGCGGCGGCCATGAAGGTACGGCGCAGCCGGGCGGGGATCCGCAGCCGCCCCGGGAGGGCCCGGCCGGTCGTGGCGGTCACCGTTTCCGGCAGTGCGGCCAGCGCGGCTCCGGGCAGCAGCAGCGCGAGGAGCACCGCGTACGGGGCCGCGGTGGGAGCGGGGGCGTACTGCGCGAGCAGCCCCGACATCAGCGGCCCGGCGCCGAGGGCCAGCATGTTGGTCACCGAGGCGATCAGCGCGGCGCGGGGCCGGCTGGAATGGAGCTCGCCGAGGTAGGCGGTGCCGGCCCCGGTCACCAGGCCCACGGAGACACCGGACAGGCTCCGCCCGGCCAGCAGCCCCGGGAGCGACGGGGACAGGATGAACACCAGGCTGCTGGCGGCGGACACACCGAGTGCGGCCGCGAGAGTACGGCGACGTCCGACACGGTCCGACATGCCTCCGAGGAGGACCAGACAGACCACGATCCCGATGGCGTAGACGGCGAAGACCACCGACATCATCGTGGGGGACAAGGAGAGCCGCTGGGCGTACAGGGGGTACAACGGTGTCGGTGCGGTACCGCCGAGCATGACGGCGAACAGCAGATAGGTGACAACGCCCACCGCGTACCGGGGGCGTCGCGCCGTGGTGCCGGGCGACGCGACGAGGGTGGCCACGTCGGCGCCGGGCCCGGAGAACTCGGTCATGCTGTCTGCTCCTCGGCGTCCGGGACGGCGGCAGGGGTCAGGGCGGCGCGCCGGATCTTCCCCGAGGCGGTGCGTGGCAGAGCCTCGGTGAACTCCACCGAGTGCACCCGCACGGCGTCGTTGACCAAGTCGGCGACGTGGCCGGTCAGTTCCTCCGCGGTGGTGGTGCACCCGGGACGCAGTTGCACCACGGCGTGCGCCGCGGACCCGAGTACGGGATGAGGCCGGGGCACGACCGCGGCGGCGCTCACCGACGGGTGCGCGCGCAGGACCGCTTCCAGCTCGTAGGGGGAGACGCGGTGGCCTCCGGACTTGAACACGTCATCGCTGCGTCCCAGGATCCGGAACCAGCCGTCCGGTCCGCTCTCTCCGATGTCGCCGGTGCGGTACCGGCCGCCTGCGAAGGCGCTTCGGGTACGGGCCTCGTCGCCGTCGTACCCGGCCATCAGGCCGGTGGGGCGCTGCTCCAGCCGGATGCGGATCTCCTCGTCCTCGACCACCACGTCCCAACCCGGAAGCGGCCGCCCGAGCCATCCCGGACGGCCCGTCATGCCGGGCGTGGTGCCGATGAGAGCGGTGGTCTCGGTCTGCCCGTACCCTTCGCGCACGGGCACGCGCCAGCTGCGGCGTACCGCCTCGGCGACCCCCGACGGGAGCGGTTCGCCTGCGGTGGTCGCCTCCCGCAGTGGCGGCCGGGCGGTGCCGAGGTGCGGCACGAGCCGCGCCCAGTAGGAAGGGGGCGCGCACAGGCTCGACACCCGACGCCGCAGCAGCACATCCGGCAGTGCGGCGGGCTCGGCGTCCCGGTCGGGCGGCACCACCAGGGTGGCGCCCGCGGTGAACGGGACGAACAGACTCGACCACGAGTGCTTGGCCCAGCCGGGGGCCGAGATGTTCACGTGCCGGTCGCCGGGCAGCAGGCCGTTGAAGTACAGGGACGACAGGTGACCGATGGGGTAGGAGGCATGGGTGTGCAGGACCAGCTTGGGGGCCGCCGTCGTGCCCGAGGTGAAGTAGCCGAACGCGGGATCGGTCGCAGGAGTCGGTGCCGCGGGAAGGAAACGCGCCACGGCCGCGCCGGAGTTCGCGTACTCCTGCCACCCGGGCACCGGCTCACCCACCGCGACCCGGATGCCCAGGTCGACGCCTTCGAACAGCCCGGTCGCGTCGCTTCGGCACACCACGTGGCGCACGCCGCCCCGGGTGACCCGGTCCACCGCCTCGGAGCGGGTGAGCGCGGGATAGCCCGGGATCACCACCGCACCGAGCTTCAGGCAGGCCAGGACCGTCTCCCACCAGGCAAGCTGCTGACCGAGGACGAGGAACACACGGTCACCGCGGGACACTCCCAGGTCGGTGAGCCAGTTGGCCACTTGGTCGGACCGGTGGGACAGCCGGTGATACGACACCTGTCGCACCCCCGTGCGGGACGGCAGTTCCAGCGCGCACCGCTCGTTTCCCCGCGCGAACACGTCGAACCACTCCAGAGCCCAGTTGAAGTGCTCAGGCCTGGGCCAGTCGAAGGCCGACCGGGCCGCGTCCAGGTCGTCGCGCAGGTCGAGCAGCAGCCGACGGCTTCGGGCGAAGAGTTCGTGTGCGGGCGTGCGGCGCAGTGCCTGCCACGCGTCGCCGCCTTCAGCCGTTCCTTCAGCCGTTCCCTCCGCTGTTCCTTCAGCCGTGTCTTCCGCCGCGGCGGGAGCACGCACGCTGCTGTCGGCGGACCTGGCGGGGCGCCCGGTGGCGGATGCGGTCATCTCAGGGCTCCTTGCGGTTCGTCGACGCGAGCTGTCCGGTGGCCGCCGCCGAGCGGAACGGCTGCGGCGCCGGCGCGCAGCGCGTCGGCCGCTATGGCGTCGGCGTCCTTGGTGAATTCCGTCCACGGGCCCGGCCTGGCCGAGCCCACCTGCATGAACCAGCGCTGTCCCTCGGTCGGGATCCCGAGGACGTACAGCCCCTGGACGGGCTCGCCCCGAGCATCGACCGGGTGGTAGGGAGCGGCCGTGACGGCAACCCCTCCGGTCTCCAGCCGGGGCGTCCCCGCGCGGTTGACCCAGGGTGACCACAGTCCCGCCTCGACCAGCCGACGCGTCAGCGGGGCCGGGTCACGGGTCAGCCAGGGCCCGGGGACACGGGCGTCGAGCAACACCTCGCACGTCTGCTCCGCCCCGTCCACCTGGGGCGAGGAGACGGTGAACGAGCCGCGTCCGCAATCCGCTTCGAACCGGGTGGCAGGTCCCACGACGGACAGCACTCCCGCGTCCATCAGGGCGCGGATCTGCCGCAGCCGTCCCAGGGGGGGACCGGCCGCCAGGAAGGAACTCAAAGGGGCGAACCGGTCGAGGAACGCGGCGTGCGAGGCGGCGGTCAGTCCGGCATCGTCCACGGCCCTGCGGAGGGTGCCGCGCACGTCCCGCAGCACGTCGAGGGCGGCCTTCAGCGGCCCGTCCACGTTTCCGAGCCGTGCCTGGGCGATGTCGTCGTCCAGGAGGGCGCACAGCGCGGCCGTGAACCGTTCCGGACTGCTGAAGTGCCGGCCCTCGAACGGCCGGTGGAGCCGCTCCAGGTCCAGCGGCGACAGCGCGGCCGCACCCAGTTCACGGGCGCGCCGGCCGAGGATGTCCTCGGCGCTCTCCGGTCCGTGCCGTTCGACGGCTGCCGCGCAGCGGGTGAGGAACTCCCGTTCGGCCTGGCGACCGCAGGCGGCGCGGACCGCCGTCGCGTGGTGGACGAGCCGCATCTCGGCCTCCAGCCAGGGGCGGATCGCGGTGTCGAAGTCACGCGGACCGCCGCGCCCCGACCGCTCCACCCGTGCCGGCGTGAACAGCCGTGCCCGGTAGCGCCAGTCGGGGCCCTTCTGGTTCCGGCCCCTGGCCAGAACCGGTACCCCCGAGCGTGAGCCGGCCACGATCCGCGGCTCGCGTCCGGAGGGGAGGTACCGCAGTGCCCCGCCCTCCTCGGTGAAGACACCGCCGCGGCCCGTGGTGAGCGCGGCGGTGACGTCGTAGAACGACAGTCCCAGACCGATCACGCCGACGCGCGCGCCCGGGGGGATCTCCGCCAACGGCATGTCGGCCGCGCTGTCGGCCCGGATGTAGCGCACTCCGGGGCGATCGGTGGCGAACCTCGCCAGCTTCGCCTGCTGCCCGGTCAGCTCCGGCACGGGGTGGCCGGTCGCCAGCACCACCCGGTCGCAGACGAGGGTCCCGCCGTCGCGCAGGGTCAGCTGCCAGGCACCGTCGCGCGGCTGGAGATCGACCACTTCCGCGGTGACCCGGCGCAGCACGGCTCCCGTGGGCAGCGACGCCTCCACGGCATCCAGGAAGAAGCGCAGATAGCTGCCGTACACGGCGCGCGGTGCGTAGGCGTTCGGGCCGGGGCAGGCCGGAGTCGTCGACGCCCACCACTGGCCGAGCGAAGGTCCGGCCCCGGCGCGGGCCGGCCCGTCGTCCGGGGGACCGGAGAACATGGTCACCTCGCCGCATGCGGTGTTCATCAGGAACGAGTCGTCCTGCCCGGTGCGCCAGATTCGGCCCGCGCCCACCTGCACCTTGTCGATCAGGCTGATCTCGACCGGGCGCCCGGTCGGGAGCTCCGCCAGACGTGCCGCCAGCCGCTCGGCGACGGCCAGGCCGCGCGGCCCGGACCCCACCACCGCGATCCGGTGGGGCCTGTCGCCGACGGGTGCGGACAACTCCACCGCGGCCCGGTCGTGGGAGTCGGCGGTGTGCCGCAGCATGGCCAGCAGCCGGTCCGAGGTGATCCGCGGGGCGCGGGCGGACGGGGCGGGCAGGGACATGGCCCCCGTGCGCGACCACACCAGCCGGCCGTCGTCGCCGATCGCGCCCCGGGCCAGGCCGGCGTTGTCGCGGTGCAGACAGAACGGGATGTCGAGGATCCCGGCCGCGAAGGCCCTGCGCAGCGCGGTGCCGATGTCGGCATGCTGCTCCAGGACCGCCTCCACCAGCATCAGCGCCTCGCGGTACACGGTCTCGTAGTCGGCCTGGTGCGCCCAGGGAAGATCTTCCGCTGGACCGCGCGCCGCGGCGGCGGAGCGTGCCGCCCGCTCCAGCGCGACGACGTTCTCCGCAGCCGTGGGGATGCGGTGGGCCTCGGCGGTGGTCTTCACGATCAGTCGCTGCGCACCGCCGCGCACCGCGATCCGGGCGGAGGCGTCCAGCAGCAGTCCGGCACCCGCCTCGGTGCCGGGGAAGACGCCCATGTAGGTGTAGAGCACGAGGTGCCGGTCGACCGAAGGGGGCAGAAGCCCTTCCGCCAGGTGCCGCAGCGCCGCGAGTGCCTCGACGTCCTGGACGGGACTGGTCTGCTGGGCGTACGAGAGGGACACCGACGGCACACCGCGCTGGGCGAAGAACATCGCCTCCAGGACGCTGATGGCGATCAGCAGCGAGGGCGGGCACAGCTGTCCCAGCATGCAGCCGCCGAAGGTTTCCAGGTGCGCCCGCCGCCCCCGGGCCGCGGCGCCGTCGGCCAGCGCGCCGGCCGCGTCCGCCCAGGCGGGCACCGACGCCGCCAGCGGGAGCTTGGAGTACGGCAGACAGTAGGACACCGGCCCGCCTTCGGACGCGTACAGGCCCGCGGGGAGCATCGCGTCGAAGATGTGGCCCGGCCGTGCCGAGCCGTGGCGCACCTGGACCGGTATGCGTCCCTCGACCGCGGCGACCACCTGCGCGGTCGTTTCCGGGCCGTGGTTGACGAGGGGAAACCCATTGAGGCTCTGTCCCGCCGTCAGCGCCGCCGCGGCCCCGTCGATGTCCTCCACGCGCGTGTAGGAGTCGATCGTGAGGGTGCCGAGCGTGGTGGCGCGGGCCCCGGTCACGGAGCGCAGTCCGTCGGCCATGCGGCGCGGGCAGGACATGCCCATGCGGGGCTGCACCACCAGTTCGCCCCGGGCGGCGGCCTGTTCCACGTATTCCTGCAGGTCGGGCAGGGGGCGGGCGGCGGCGTCCGGAGTGTTCGGCATCAGGCCGCCACCTCCTCACCGAACTGATCAGTCATCAGTTCCTTGAGCGTGGAGCCCAGTTCCGCGAGTGCGGCGCCGTCGGTGAAGACGGCGTCGAAGCCGGCGGTGAGCAGACCCTCGGCCAAGGACGCGTCGGCCGTGCCCGCCACGCCCAGCTTGCCGCCGATGAGCGCGGGCGTGCCGGCGACGGCGGGATCCCGGTCCGAGCGCAGGCGGGCGATCAGCCGGGCGCCGTCGAGGTGCCCGTGGCCGTTGACGGTGGAGATCACCACGGCCTCGGGCCGGGCGTCGCGGACCGCTTCGACGAGGTCCTCGTCGCGCACGCAGGCGCCGAGGTTGCGCACCTCGTATCCCAGTTCCTCCAGGAGCAGTTGGAGGAAGACGAGGTTCCAGGTGTGCGCGTCGGACGAGACGGTCGACAGAACGATGCGAGGTCTGTGGTTCACCACGCTGGACATTGCACTTCTCCTGTGAGAGCCGGAAGAGGGGGCAAGACGCGGACGGACGGGTCGGTCACCGTGGTCGGCAGTGGGCGTCCACGACGCTCAGCGCCTCGTCGAGGACGGCCAGCCCCTCCGCGGCCTCCTCGGCGGTGACCGTGCACGGCGGGACCACGTGGGTGCGGTTCATGTGGACGAAGGGCCACAACCCGCGTTTGCGGCACGCGGCGGCGAACTCGGCCATGGGCGCGGTCGCGGATCCCGTCGCGCCGTACGGCACCAGGGGCTCACGTGTCTCACGGTCCACGACCAGTTCCACGGCCCAGAAGACGCCCAGGCCGCGCACCTCGCCCACGCTCGGATGGCGTTCGGCGAGCGCCCGCAGTCCGGGCCCCAGCACCCGCTCGCCCACCGAGGCCGCGTTCTCCACCACGCCTTCCTCGGCCATGGCGGTGAGGGTCGCCACCGCGGACGCACAGGCCAGCGGGTGCCCGGAGTACGTCAGCCCCCCGGGATAGGGGACGTGGTCGAACGTGCTCGCGATCGCACCGCTGATGGCCACTCCGCCGAGCGGGACGTAGCCGGAGTTGACGCCCTTGGCGAAGGTGAGCAGGTCGGGGACCACGTCCCAGTGGTCGGCGGCGAACCAGCGGCCGGTGCGGCCGAAGCCCGCCATCACCTCGTCGAGGATGAAGACCACGCCGTACCGGTCGCAGATCTCACGCACCCCGGCGAGATACCCTGCCGGCGGCACGAGGATCCCGGCGGTACCGACCACGGTCTCCAGCAGCACGGCGGCCACGGTCTGCGGCCCCTCGAAGACGATCACGTCCTCCAGGTGACGCAGGGCACGCTCGCACTCCTCCTCCTCGCTCCTGGAGTGGAAGGCCGAACGGTAGGCGTACGGACCCCAGAAGTGCACGACGGAGGCGGCACCGGTGTCCGAGGCCCAGCGCCGCGGGTCGCCGGTCAGGTGGATCGCCGCGGCGGTGGCGCCGTGGTACGAGCGGTAGGCGGACAGCACCTTGGCGCGGCCCGTGTGCACCCGGGCCATGCGCACGGCGTGCTCCACCGCCTCGGCGCCCCCGTTGGTGAAGAAGACCTTGTCGAGGTCTCCGGGCGTCCGCTCCGCTATGAGACGGGCGGCCTCGGAGCGCACGTCCACGGCGAAACCCGGGGCGACCGTGCACAGCCTGGCGGCCTGCTCCTGGATGGCCGCGACCACCTTCGGGTGCTGGTGGCCGATGTTGGTGTTCACCAGTTGTGAGGAGAAGTCGAGGTAACGGTTGCCGTCGTAGTCCCAGAAGTACGCGCCCTCGGCCCCGGCGACGGGCAGCGGGTCGATGAGGCTCTGCGCGGACCAGGAGTGGAAGACGTGTGCGCGGTCGGCCGCCTTCACCGCGGCACCGGTGCGCGGATCCACGGCGCGCGTACCGGCCGTCACGGCGTCCGCCCGGAGCGCGCGGGGAAGACCTCGGTGCCGGCCGCCATGTCGACATGCGGCGGCAGGGCGATGCCGGTCCGCAGCGCAGGGTCGGCCACCGGCTGCCCCCACACCGTGGTGACCGGCAGCACGCCCGCCCACACGTCCAGGTCGGCGTCGGGGCCGTCGCCGTCGTCGGGCGGGCCGGTGCGCACCTTCACGGACGCTTCCGCCAGGTCGATCGCGAGCAGCGTGGTGGCCGCGAGTTCCTTCCGGCTCGGCCCACGGGCATAGTCCCACTGTCCGGGCATGCACTGCTCCGTCAGTACACGCAGGCCTTCGAGCTTGTCCTCGCGACCGGTGACCACGCGCGGCGTGGCGTACACCATGGCGCAGCGGTAGTTGACCCCGTGCTCGAAGACGGACCGGGCCAGGACCAGGCCGTCGAGGTGGGTCACCGTCACGCAGACCGTGGCGTCGGGCGCCTGGACGAGGCTGCGACTGGCCACGGACCCGTGCACATAGAGGGTGTCGGCCGTGGCGCCGTACACGGTCGGGACGACCATGGGCGTGCCGTCGACCACGACACCCAGGTGGCACAGGAAACCCGCGGCCAGTACGGCATCCAGGTCGGAGCGCCGGGTACGGCTCTTCTCACGCATCCGGCGCAACCGGGTCCGGTCGTTGACCGGAAGCTCCGGTCCGGACGCGGCGTCAGCTGTCATGGGGAACTCCTTGGAACGACGGTCGGGTGTGAGGGTGCCGGGACGTCACGGGGCGGTCGTCACCCCGGCCTCTTCCGGGACGGGCAGGGGACGTCTCGCCAGCAGGGCCAGGGCGGCGTCGGCGGCCCGTGCCGCCGCGGCGGGTGCCGTCTTGAACCCGGCACCCGACCAGGCGGCGGCCAGCACGAGGGGGGACTCCGGCGCCTCGGCGCCCAGGAAATGTCCCCGCTCGCTGTACAGGTCGACACCGAACCGGCCGCCGAGACACGCGGCATGGCCGAGCCACGGCCAGCGCCGGCGGACACCGGCCCTGATGTGCGCGACCTGCTCACCGGTCAGCTCCTCGCCGCCGCCCGCCGGTACGTCCCACTCGTCCACCGGCCGTCCCGCGAGGAAGCCGCCCGCGGCCGGCCCGTCCATCTGGGGGCGGCCCCAGACGCCGGTGACGAGGTCGTTGACCGCGGGCAACAGCCGTCCGGCCCGGTCGAAGAACGCGTAGCGGATGCGCCGGGTGCGCAGCCGAGGCCGCGGAGCGGAGCCCGCGGGGCTCCCGGCCGACAGCCGGTGGCCGGCGATGGCGGGCGTTCCGGCACCCGCGGCGAGCACCGCCACCCGGGCGACGACCGTGCCGCAGTCCAGGGTCACGCGCACGCCGTCCGGACCCTGCGCCACCTCCCGGACGATGCCGGTCAGGGCGGTGGCGCCGTCGCGCAGGGCCAGCTCGCGATGGGCCCGGGCCACAGCGGGCGGATGGGCGTAGCCGCCGGCGGGTTCCCACACGGCGCCCGCGAGGTCGTCCACCGCCATCTCCGGGAAACGGGCGTGGACTTCGCCCGGGCTGAGCAGGTGGGCCTCGATGCCGGCGGCGGTCAGCTCCGCCACCCCGGTACGCGCTTCGGCGAGGTCCTCCGCGCCCAGCAGCACCAGCGATCCGGTGCGGTGGAAGCGGAAGTCCGGCCCGTCGGCGTGCCGGGCGGCTGGGTCACGGCCCCACAGCAGGGTGCTGCTGCGTATCGCCAACGCCCGCTGGGCGGGCTCCGGTTCGTAGGCCCGTACCAGGCCGCCGGAGAAGTCGGTGGCTCCGGGCCGCTTCGGGGCGGGCAGGGTGAGGGCGACCCGGCGTCCGGCCGCCGACAGCGCCGCGGCGGTGGCCGATCCGACGACCCCCGCGCCGATCACGATCACGTCGTACTCGGCGGTCCCGGAACGGGAGGCCACCCGCTCGTACCGGCGGCGCCGGGCTGTGGCGGGGACCGTGACGACCTCCCAGCCGTGGCCGGGGGAAGAAGCCACCGGATCACCGTCCGGGGTGAAGCCGAATCCCGCGCGGTCGCGCAGCGCGGCGAGCAGTTGCGCACTCCCGTCGCCCGCGGACCGTGTCTCCAGCGCGGCGACGAGTGCGGCGAAGGCCGCGCCGACCAGCGCCGGGGCGCCGCCGCGCAGCCGGGCCACCCGTGCGCCCTGCCCCGCCGGGCCGGCCAGTTCCGCGAACTCGGCCACCGCACAGTCGTCGGTGAAGTACAACTGACCGGCGAAGCCCGCTGCGCGCAGCCGTCGGGCGGTGCGCGCGGCACCGAAGTGCGTCCCGCACACCACCACCGCCGTCCCGGGTGCCGTCGGCCGTGTCAGGGCCGCCGTCCGCTCGACGGCGAGGCCGGGCGGCTGCGCGGTCGGCTCGGCGAAGAGGTCGGCCAGCCGACCGCCGTACTCACTGCCGTCGTCGCTCACCAGCAGCCGGCGGTGCCCGCGTGCAGCGGCGTCCGCGCACAGGGCGGCAGCCTGCTCGCGGTCGGTGGCGCACCACCGCAGTGCGCTGCCCCCGCCGCCGTCGAGCAGCCCGGGCGCGGTGGCCAGCGGCAGCACCAGCGGCACGCCCGCCGCCCGGTAGAGCGGCAGAGCAGCCCGGGCGCCCATGCTGTTGAAGTGCCCGATCACCGCGTCGTAGCCGCCATGGGCGACGACGGCGGCCGCCACGGATCCGCCGGCCGGGCCGTCACCCCGGTCGTCATGGAAGTCCCAACGCAGCCAGGGGCGGGCCGCACGGGCGGCGCCGTCCCTCAGCAGCCGGCCCCAGGCCGCTCGGGGGCCGCTGAAGGGGCCGACGACCGCGACCCGGGCCGGCTCTGCTCCGTCACGCACAGAAGATCTCCTTGACCTGGTCCGGTCCGCCGACGACCGTGCCCGCGGGCGGCGGGACGAGGGCCTCTTCGTGGACCCGTCGGCCCGGGGGCAGCCCGAGCAGCGCGGCCAGCCGGTCGGCGCCGTGGGGCAGGGCGGGAGCGGCCCACGCCGAGAGCGCCGCCGCGACGGCCAGTTGCCCCGCCAGTGCGGCGCGGTACGCCGCCGCGCCGTCCGTCCGGTCCCGCTCATGGGCGCAGACGTGACCGAAGTCGACGGCACACGCGACGATCTCGTCCAGCAGCGCGATCGCCCTGCGGGGGTCGAAGCCGTCGACGCCGTAGGCGTCCCGCAGATCGGCGACGTGCCGGCGCAGCCGGGCGCCCAGTCGGTCCCACAGGCTGCCCCCGGGGGCTTCGGCGGGCACCCGGCCGTCGCACTCCTCGGCCACGGCGGTGAACAGACCGCCCAGCCAGTCGTCCCAGCCGTGCGCGAGGTGCTCGCGGCTGCGGGCGAGGTCGGCGAGACTGAAGCTCGTCTGCCTGCCGTTGGGGCGGTCGGCCAGGACGTGGTAACGCAGCACGTCCGGACCGGTGCGGCCGAGTTCCTCGTGCGCCCACACCGCGTGCCGGCGGCTCGTGGAGAACTTCAGGCCCTCCAGCCGGTAGAACTCGTTGACGACGAAGGCGCGGGGCAGTGCGATGCTCCGGTCGTACGCCGTGAACGCCGCGGGGAAGAGCACCGCGTGGAAGTAGCCGTTGTCGAAGCCGAAGAACTGCACGGGCCCCGAGTCGCCCCGTTCACCGTGCTCGGGGTCCCGCTCCCACAGGTAGCCGGGAGCCATCTCGAACCACACGTAGATCCGCTGCTCCCGCAGCCCGTCGACCGGCACGGGGACCCCCCAGTTCCCCGGGTGGCTGACCGCGATCTCGGGCAGCCCGTCGGCGGCCATCCGCTCGCACAGGGCCCTCAGGTGCGGCGGCATGTCCACGCGGGCCCAGAAGGCGGAGAGTTCGTCGGCGAAGGGGGCCAGCGGGAAGTAGAGCCGACGGCAGTCGCGCACCCCGGCGGGTTCGCCGCACAGCGTGCAGTGCGGGTTCAGCAGGTCCCCGCAGTCGTTGGGCCTGCCGCACGGCTCGCAGGCGTTGCCGTTGGACCGGGCGCCGCAGTGCGGGCAGTCGCCCACCACGTACGCCTCGTACAGCCAGCGTTCGCAGGGCTCGCAGTACGGCAGTGGCCGGGTGCGTGCCACCAGGTGCCCGGCGTCGTACAGCCGCTGGAAGAACTGCTGGACGAACTCCCGGTAGCCGGGTTCGCCGCGCGGGTGCACGATGCGGTCGAACCCGACGCCGGCGGTGCGCCAGACGCGCTCGATCGTCTCGGTGTGCCCGTCGGCGACCTCCTCGGGGCCGCGCCCCCCGTCCTTCACGCCCCGTACGGGCACATAGCTCTGATGGTCGTCGAGTCCGGTGGTGTACCTGACGTCCTGGCCCTCGGCACGCAGAAAGCGGCGCAGTACGTCGCCCGCCAGGTACGGCCCGGCCAGATGGCCGATGTGCAGCGGGCCGTTGGGGGTCGGCGGAGTGGCGGTGATCCAGGTCTGCCCGGAGGAAGGGGTGGAGGAGGTCATGCCGCACCGCCCGCGGCCGGCTCGTGCAGGGGCCAGTACAGGGAGACCCAGGTCAACTGGTCCTCCCCGGGGTTGTGCACGACGTGTTCCTGGTTCCGGGGCAGGACGACCACGTCACCGGGCTCGAAGGTGTCCGTCTCGCCGGCCAGGGTGACGCTGCCGTACCCCGACATGATGATCATGACCTCGTCCTGGTCGTGGCAGTCGGGGGCGGAACTGGCACCGCCGTCGAGGAAGCACGCCATGGCCCCCACGGGCGGCTCCTGAGCTGCCCCCTGCCAGGGGATGATGCGCTGACACGCCATGCCGAACTCCCGTGCGGCATGGGCTTCATGGATGCGGAACTTTGTGACCATGGTTCTTCCTCGGTCGGGTGTGCGAGTTGGTGTGCGAACGGGTTGTGCAGGTCGGGTGTGCACGTCGGGTGTGCACGTCGGGTGTGTCGAAGGCGCGGGGGTCAGGGGCGCCCGGTTCAAGGGGTGCGTGTTCAGGACGCGCGGAGTTCGAGCGTGCTTCGTTTGATGCCCCAGTGCCGGTCGAGCGCGGGCAGGTCGAGGCCCATCGGCTCGTAGCCGCGGCTGCGCAGTCGGCCCATGACGGCCGTGGCGGTGGCGGGGAGCAGCACGTGCCGCCCGTCCGAGAACGCGTTGAACGCGTGGGCCCGGGCGTCGGCCTCCGTCGCCAGCAGGGCGTCGGGGAACAGCCGGCGCAGGACGGCCCGGCTGCCGGGGGAGAAGGCTCCCGGGTAGTACATGACCTCGTCGGCGCAGAGCACGGTGAGCGCGGTGTCCAGGTGGGGGAAGCGCGGGTCCACCAGGGTGAGTTGAGTGACCGGAACCTGCAGGAACTCCTGTGCCTCGGCATGGGAGAACAGGCCGGTGCGGTCGCTGTGACCGGCCAGCAGACGGTCGCGGACCAGCAGGTAGTCGCCCTGACCGGCGTGCGGGTGGGACGCAGGGCGGACGGCGCGGCAGCCGTTCCGGGCGAACCACCGCAGGAACGCCGATCCTCGGTCGGTCTCGGCCGAGGGGGCACCGAGCACCCTGCCGTCGACCACGGCGGCGGCCAGGGCCGGGTGGGGCACATCCGGCAACGGTTCCACGACCTCCACGACGTGGCCGAGCCGACGGTAGGCGTCGCACAACGTCCGCCAGGAGCCCACGACGGCGCCGGCAGGCGTCCAGGTCAGCAGACGCCGTCTGTCGGCGGTCCGGGCACGCTCCCGCGGCGCGCACCAAGTGGTGCCGGCCGGGCGGATGGGTTCGGTCAGCGGCATGTCGTCCCCTAGGCCCGCGCCGGGCTGAGTGCGGCCGGCCGGCTGGTCGGCGCGCCGGAGCGGCGGTCCAGCAGCGAGTCCCGGATCTCCCCCGCGCGCACGGCCGACAGGGACAGCAGCGAGGAGGTGATGCCGTGGCTGTGCTCCGTGCCGCCCTGCAGGTAGATGCCCGCGGTGAGCTCCTCCGTCGTGCGTACCCGGTAGTCACGCGCGACGCTCAACGGCCCCGAGGGCTCGCGCAGGCACAGCGCCTGGGCGTCACCGAGCAGCAGAGCGGGGTCGGGAGCGTCGTAACCGGTGGCGTACACCACCGCGTCGGCGGTGAAGTCGCTCGTGCGGCCGGTGGCCGTGTCGGTGATGCGGACGTCGACACCTTCCCGGTGCTCGGTGACGCCGGTGAGGGACGAGGCGCCGTGGATGCGGATCCGTTCGGCGCCCCGCACCTTCTCCTGGTACGAACGGCGGTACAGCTCGTCGATGAGGTCGAGGTCCACCACCCCGTAGTTGGTGTTGCGGTGGTAGTCCATGAGCCGGCGCTTGACGGCCTCGTCGGCGGCGTAATAGACGTCCACGGCCTGCGGATCGAAGATGCGGTTGGCGTAGGGGCTGTCGTCGGCGGGGCTGTAGCCGTAGCGCGAGATGACCGCGTGCACCTCCGCCTGCGGGTGGGTGCGGTGCAGATGGTCGACGATCTCGGCGCCGCTCTGGCCCGCGCCCACCACCACGAACCGTTCGGGCGCGGTGTCGCCCAACTCGGCGAGCCGGGACAGGAATTCGCCGCTGTGCCACTGGCGCGCGGAGGACTCGATGCCGGCGGGCAGCCGGGGCCGCAGCCCGGTGGCCAGGACGATGTTCCGGGCCCGGTGGAGGACGATCTCACCCGAGCCGTCGACCGCGCGCGCCACCACCTCCAGCACCGGTACGGTGCCGCGGGACTCCACGGGCCTGATCTCGGTGACCTCCAGGCCGTACCGGACCATGTGGTCCACACCGGTGGCGGCCCATTCCAGGTAGTCGTGGAACTCCTCACGGGTCGGGAAGAAGACCTTGTGATTGGTGAAGTCCACCAGGCGGCCGCGGTCGTGCAGGTAGGGGAGGAAACCGAACCGGCTGGTGGGGTTGCGGAGCGTGGCGAGGTCCTTGAGGAACGACACCTGCATGGTGGCGCCGGGGATCAGCATCCCGCGGTGCCAGCCGAACTCCGGTTTGCGTTCCACGAACGCGGCGGTGAGTGCTTCGTGCCGCGGGACGCTCTCGTTGTACTCCTCGATGGCGATGGCCAGGGCGAGGTTCGACGGGCCGAAGCCGATGCCCACCACATCGTGCAGGGGCGGTTCGTTCTGCGGGTCGTGCTGCATGGTCGTGACCAGGCCTTTCAGCTCGAGGTTGGGGGGATGGCGAGGTGGTGAAGTGGACGCCGGCGCGCGGTTCCGGGCGAGCAGCCGACTGCCGGCGGGAGGCACACGGAAGGGCGCATGCGGCCCCCCGGGCGAGTCCGCGCCGTTGTGGACCCGATGCGAGGGCGGCGCCGGCCGCCCGCGGCGCGCTAGGCCGAGTTGCGGCCCTGGCCGCGCAGCACACCCAGGGCCGCGCAGACGGCGGCCAACACCGCGGCCAGGAGCAGGCCGACGCCGCCGAAGCACAGGAACCCCAGGGCGATGAGCAGGGTGAGCAGGCCGGTGCGGCGGATCGCCCGCGGAGCCCGCGCCCGGATCGCCGCGGCCGCGGTCGCGACGTAGAGCATCAGGAAGGAACTGCTGGTCATCGTGAGGATGACGGTGTCGCCGAGTCCGGTGACGGACAGGCCGCCCAGCACGGCCGCGTAGCACAGGGCGAGCACCGGCAGGACGCGGACCGGCACGCCCCTGGCGACGGACGTGACCGCCAGCGACCGCGGAAGCAGACCGTCCCGGGCTCCGGCCGCCACGAGACGCGAAGCGCCCAGCACCCAGGCGTTGGTGGCCACGACGGCCAGCCCCAGAGCCACCAGGCCGCCGACGATCCTTCCGGTCTGTCCGAGGGGTGCCGCGAGGAGCGCGGTGAGGACCATGGTTCCGCGCGACGGGACCGCGAGGTACGCGGCGGTCACCGACAGGTAGAGCATGCCGATCACCGGGACGGCCCAGCGCACGGCACGACGGTAACTGCGGGCCGGATCCGATACGTCGTCGGCGAGGGTTGAGACGTTCTCCCAGCCGAGGAAGGAGAAGAACGCGCTGACCACGGCGGCTCCCACACCGCCCCACCCGTGATCGAGGAACGGGCGGTAGCGGTCGGCGTCCATGTGCGGGGCGGCCAGGGCCACGGACACGCCGAGGCCGGTGAGCAGAACCACCAGGCAGACCGCCTGGACCCGCGCCCCGGTGTGCAGGCCCAGCGTGTTGAACAGGACCGACAGCGCCATGAACACGGTCGCCACCGCGTACACCGGACCGTCGGGGTGACCGACCAGGTCCAGGAAGTACCGCGCGGAGACGATGCCCATCACCGGGTTGCCGATCACATAGGTGGCGATCAGAAGCAGTGCGGCCGCTTGGGCAGAACGCTCGCCGAAACCGAGGCGCACCATGACGGTCAGCCCCGAGGCATCCGGGCGCCAGGCGGACATCTCGGCGAAGAACTTCGCGAAGGGATAGGAGGCGGCGGCCAGCGCCGTCCAGGCGAGCAGCGACGAGGGGCCGGCCTGCTCAGCCGTCACGCCGGGGACGTAGAGGATTCCGGTGCCCACGATGCTGGTGACGTAGAAGATCACCAGCGACCGCACGCCGATGCCGGCACGGCGGTGCCGTTCGGCCGAGGCGCCGGGTGCGATGGTCTTCTCGACGGGCGCTGTCTCCCCTGCGGGCAGCCCTGGTCCACGGGACACGGCGGTCGTTCCCCCTTTTTGCCGGGGCAGATGGGCGTCAGTACGCCCGTCCCCGGTCGCGTTCAGCGGTCGAGACCATGTTGATCAACCGGAGGCCGCCAATTCCAGGGGCTCTTTATGCATGGAAAACAGCGCCACCTTTGCCGTTGCGGTGTGTCTTGAGCAGTGAGATTCCGGTTGAGATCTTGCCGGTTCGGCATCTAGCCTCCAGAAGCCAAGAACGGAATGAATATTCCACATTATGGAAGTTCATGCGGGCTGGGAAAGAGAGGGGAGTACGGGGGATGGATCGCCAGGCACTGAGGAAGCTCCTCGTGGCACGACGGGCGCAGGGGGATCCGGAGGGCCACGGGTTGCAGCGCCCTGCGGGCCGTGGCCGGAGGGCGCTAGGCCTGTCCCAGTACCAGATGGACCATCTGCTGCAGCGAGCCATGGGCACGTACGGCAGGTTCGAACGGGGTGACCTGCCCAGCCCGCCGCGCGACCTGCTGACCGATGTCGCCACCATCCTCGGTTTCGGCGAGCAGGAGTGGACCGCTCTGTGGCTCTACTCGCGCGGTCACGTCCCTCCGGCACCTCTGCGCCCCGAGGACGGCCTCAGAGTCCCGGACGTATGGCAACGAGCCGTCAACCGCATCGGGGAGATGGCCTTCATCAGCAACTTCCGGTGGGACGTACTGGGCTACAACAAGGCGTTCGCCGCCATGTTCCCCTCCGGCACGGTGCCGCAGAACTCCATGCGCTGGATGCTCCTGTGCCCCGAGGCCCGCACGGTGTCCCTGCTGGACTGGAAGCGGAGCTGGGCCCCGGCGCTCATGGGTCAACTGCGGGCCGCCTGCGCCGCGTACCCGCAGGACGAGACGCTCTGCCGCCTGGAGCACGACGTCAAGAAGGACCCCGAGACCGGTCCCCTCTACGCGCGCCTGGCCGAGGTCCGCGTGCATCCGGACGGGGACGAGCGGCCACTGCATCACGCCCGGCTCGGAGCGGGCATGGTGACACTCACCGCCGCCGCACCGTGCAGCGTGCCCGGCGCCCGCCTCATCATCGCCCTCTTCAATCCCGCGTCCTGCTGAAGCGCGCACCCGGGTGGCGCGGCGCGGCCGAGGACTGCGCCTGCCCGCAGGCCGTGCTGCGGGGAGGCGGAGCCGTGCACTCTGCTCGGCACGAGGACTGCATGAACGGCCTGTTCGGCCGCTCGCGCCCCCGCCGGCCTGGTACGCCGGACGCGCGCCGGTGCTCGGACACCCCGGTGCCGAGGGCACCGGGGTGCGGCGGGCGCTCACGACGCGCGCACCCCCACTCTCCCCGAGAGCCGCGGACCGCCTTCACAGCCCGGTGCCGCGGGCGCCGACTCGATCCGCTTCTTCTCCGCGGCCGGCTCGGCGTGGCGATGTCCAACACCTGGTGCGCCGCCTCGACCGGCGCGTGCACACCGACCGCCGGCTCCGGGCCCGCGTGCGACGCCCGGCCCGTGATGAACACCTGGACGGGCCGGATGGCCGTCGTCCGGAGGCCGCGGCCCAACGGCCGGACGAGACGGGGGTACGGGAAAGGGGCCCGCGGGAGGGGCCCCTCTACGTGTGTGCGCCGCTCCACGCGGCCCGGCGTCCGTCCCGGCCGTCGGTCGTGTCCTGCTCCAGTCCCGCCACGAACTCCCTGAGCCAGCCGGTGAATTCGGGTCCGAGGTCGGGGCGGGCGCAGGCCAGCCGGACCACCGTGCGCAGATAGTCGGCCTTGTCGCCGGTGTCGTAGCGCAGACCGCCGAAGACGACCCCGTGCACCGTGCCGTCCGCCGCGAGGTCCTGCAGGGCGTCGGTCAGCTGGATCTCGCCGCCACGGCCCGGCGGCGTGCGCTCCAAGACGTCGAACACGGCCGGGTCGAGGACATAGCGGCCGATGACCGCGTACCGGCTCGGCGCGGCCCCGGGCGCCGGCTTCTCCACCAGTCCGGTGACGCGTACGAACCCGTCCTCGCCGGCCGGTTCCACCGCGGCGCAGCCGTAGCGGTGGATCTGCGCCGGGTCGACCTCCATCAGCGCCACCACGCTGCCCGCGTAACGCTCGCGCACCTCGAGCATCCGGCTCAGCAGGGTCTCGCGCGGGTCGATCAGGTCGTCGCCGAGGAGGACCGCGAAGGGCTGCTCGCCGACGTGGTGGCGGGCGCACAGCACGGCGTGGCCGAGGCCCAGCGGGTCGCCCTGGCGGATGTGGTGGACGTCGGCGAGCCGGGCCGGATCGCGCACCGCGTCCAGACGCACGGTGTCGCCCTTGGCCGCCAGCGCCTGCTCCAGTTCGAAGGCGTGGTCGAAGTGGTCCTCGATGGCCCGCTTGTGCCGGCCGGTGACCATCAGGATGTCCTCCAGGCCGGCCGCGGCCGCCTCCTCCACCACGTACTGGATGGCCGGCTTGTCGACGACCGGCAGCATCTCCTTCGGCGTGGCCTTGGTCGCGGGCAGGAAGCGGGTGCCGAGTCCGGCGGCCGGTACGACCGCCTTGCGGACCGTACGGGCGGAGGCGGGGGTCGCTGTGCAGTGGGGGGCGATCATGAGGCCCATGCTCGGGGACGCGGATGAGAGTGCGCCCGGAGAAACATGGGAACCTGCTGTGGAAGTGATACCGCCGGTAACTCTTGTGCAATTCACCGACTTTGAAACCGAGTCATTCGAACTTCTTGTTTCCTGTGAGTCGTGTGTGCCAAGGTGAGCCTTCCCGCGGGAGGGCGAAGGCAGGCGTCGAACGCCCGGGCCGGCCCTTTAGGTATGTACCAGGACCAGGTATGCACCACATCGGCACTGCTTTCCGACAGGACGGCATTTCGTGTGCGGTCCTGCGGCTGGAAGGAAATGGTTCCGTGCAGTCCCCCCACCCCCCACGCCCGCCCTATCCGCCGCTGCCCGGTTCGCCCGGGGAGTCCGACCGCTATCTCACCGCCGGGCTCGGCGGCCCGCACGCCGCCCACCACCACTCCGTGGCCCTGCTGCTGGCCCGGCACTGGCGGGCCGCCCGTGACTACGCCGTCGTCTGTCTGGCCTCCGCGGGTCCCGCGCCGCAACTCGTCGCCACCGCCGCCTTCCACGAGGTCCTCGGCCGGATGGCGGGCGGAGCGGCCTGCGGCGCCCTGCGCCCGCACCTGCTCGTCGCCGTCCGTGACATCGTCCGTGCCTGGGCGGCGGACGACGTGACCTGCGCGACCCTGCCGGAATTGCGCAAGCCGGCCGGAGGCCGCGGACTGTGTGCGACAAAGCCCGGAACGCCGGAAAGACGACAACTCGCCGAACGCGCGTTCCGCGCACTTCCCGGCGCCTCGCAATGCCTTCTGTGGCACACCGAGGTAGAAGCGGAACCGATAAACATACCCGCCGGTCTGCTGGGTATCGACCCGGCCACCGCGACCGCTGCCCTGGAACAGGCGCGCGAGCAATTCCGGGCGGGTTGCGTACGCGCCCACCGGGAACTCGCGCCCTCCACGGAATGCCGCTTCTACAACCGCCTTCTGGACGTGCCCATGCGCCGCGGCGGCGCCCTGCTGCCGGACGTACGACAGCACCTGACGGCCTGCGCGTACTGCCGGCACGCCGCCGACACCTTCGCGCTGTTCGACGGCGGCCTGGGCCTCCTGCTCGCCGAGACCGTGCTCGGCTGGGGCGCCCGCCGCTATCTCGACTCGCGACCGGGACGCGGAGCCGCCGAGGAGTTGCCCTGTGCGCCGGCACCCGCCCCGGCGCCGGCGGGGGCGGGCGGCAGGCACCGCACCGGGCCCGTCGGCGGCCACCGCACCGCAGTGGTCATCGGCGTCGGACTGGCCTCGCTCGCGCTGCTCGCCACCGTCCTGGCGGTCAGGAGCTGGTCCGATGACAGCGGTGTCCCCGCACCGGGCGCCACCTGGGGTGCCCCCGTCGGCCACACCACGCACCCGGGCGGCACCGGCGCCCGGGCCGCGACCTCCCCCTCCGTCGCCTCGGTCGGTGAACCCGTCGAGGTGGCCCGCGGCGGCCTGCGCGGCCTGGCCTCCGGGCGCTGCCTGGACGTGCGCGGGGACGGAGTGCGCGCGGGTGCCGGTGTCGGACTCGCGCCGTGCTCCGCCGCCGCCTCGCAGCAGTGGTCGTACCAGGCCGACGGACTGCTGCACAGCGCCGCCGACCCGTCCCTGTGCCTGGCCGCCGACCCCGGGACGAAGAACGTCGTGCTGGCCGGATGCGTCGTGCACGCCGGAGAGGTGGCGTACGACATCACCGTGCGCGGCGAGATCCTGCCGCGTCGGTACGAGGGCCTCGCGCTCGCTCCGGGCCCCCGCGACGCGTCCGCCCGTGTCGCGCTGGCGCCGCGAGACGGTTCGCCGGAGCAGCGCTGGGTGCTGGAGCCGTGGGCCGACCGGGCGGGGCGGCCGTACGCGGCGCCGGGCGCACCGGGCGTTCCCGGTGCTCTGAGTGGAATGGGCGCTCCGGGCGGTCCCGGCGCGCCTGGAGAGGGCTGGGAGCCGAGCGGGGCGGACGCGCCAGGGGAGCGGCAGCCGGGGTCCGCCAGGGGTGGTGGGTCCTCGAGGGGCGATGCCGGGGACGGCCCCGTGCGCGGGAACACCTCGCGCGGGAAGCCGGAGGGCGCGGCCGGCGGGCCCGCCGAGTGGGGGGAGCCAGGGGAGCCGGGCCGGGCGGACGAGACCCGGATCGCCCAGGTCCGCGCCGGGCACGACGGGTGGCGCACCGGTTCCGTGTCGCCCGTGCGGGCGGTGCGTGCGGCGCACCGGGTCGCTCCGCGGGTCGCCGGCACGGTCGCCGCCGTACCGGGGACCGTGGGCGCACCGCTCCGCTGACCCGCGGCGCGGGCCGTTCCCCCGGGCCCTGACCGCGATCGAGCCACGGCGCCGAAGTCATGTGGAATTTACAGACTTCGAGTGGCTGTCCCGTCGCGTTGCGGCCGGGTGAGTGCGCGGTGAAGCGGGCGGGGGCTTTGCCGGGTTTGTGGTGGTGTGGCGCGGGAAGCCGGATGGTTTCCCGCCCGCAGCGGTCAGGGGAATTGCCGCGTTTTCCGGCTCTTGCGGGGAATTCGACCCGATGGCCGAATCGATGTCACCGGACGCGAAAAGGGGACGTCGTTATTGACCCGTGAGTAGGCCGAGGCTAGTTTCCGGTGCCCTCGCACCAGATCGTTCCGCCGCACACCCCCCACCGTGCTGTCTCGCCGATCGTGCCGGAGCATCATGACCTCGCCTGTGCGCCTCCGTGACCTCGTCCTGTGTCTCACCCCGTTCGGAGAACCCGACGCGGGTCTCGCCGCCGCGGCCTGTGCCGCCGGCGCGCTCGGCATCCTCGACCTCGGCGCCGGAGACCGAAGGTCCCGAGAGGCCCTGTCCCGGCTGAGACGGTCCGCGCCGGGCCCCTTCGGGGTGCGGGTGACCGGGCGCTGCGCGCTGACCCCGGCCGAGGTCGGCGACGCCCCCGACACCGTGGTGCGCACCGCGGACGCAACCTGGACTCGTTCCGAACTCCCTTCCCACTGGCGTGTGTTGGCGGAGGTCACGGACATCGAGCAGGCCCGCGCGGCCGTGCGCGCGGGTGCCCAGGGGCTCATCGCCCGCGGTGGTGAGAGCGGCGGCCGGGTCGGCGAGCTGAGCACCTTCGTCCTGCTGCAACAACTGCTGTCCGACGAGGAGTCGGGCCGCGTCCCGGTCTGGGCCTGCGGCGGCATCGGCCCGCGTACGGCGGCGGCCGCCGTGGCCGGGGGTGCCGCCGGGGTGGTCCTCGACAGCCAACTGGCCCTGCTCGCCGAATCGGGGCTGCCCGAGACGGTCCGTGCGGTGCTGCGCTCCCTCGACGGCTCGGAGACCGTGGTGCTCGGCGGCCACCGGGTACTGCGGCGCCGGGGACCGGACGCCCCGCGCCCGCCGGCCGACGACCCCGGCGCGGTCGCGGCCCTGCTGGGCGCCGATGACCTGCGCGGCCGGCTGCTGCCGGTGGGTCAGGACGGCTTCCTCGCCGCCCGGTTCGCCGAACGGTTCGGCGACGTACGGCGGTCGGTGCGGGAGGTGTCCGCGGCGATGCTCGGCGCGGCGGACGGTGGCGCGGCGGAGGGTGGCGCGGCGGACGGTGGCGCGGCGGACGGTGGCGCGGCGGAGGGTGGTGCGGCCGCGGCCCTGCGCCCCGGGTCGGCCATGAGCCGGGCGCTCGGCACCCGGCTCCCCGTCGCGCAGGGGCCCATGACCCGGGTCAGTGACCAGCCGGGCTTCGCCGCGGCCGTCGCCGCGGACGGGGCGCTGCCGTTTCTCGCGCTGGCCCTGGCCGACGGCGAGCGGACCCGGTCGATGCTCACCGAGGCACGGGCGGTGCTGGACGGGCGGCCCTGGGGCGTGGGCGTGCTCGGCTTCGCGCCCGAGGAGATCAGGAACGCCCAGCTGGACGCCGTACGGGACCTGCGGCCCACGCACGCGATCGTCGCCGGCGGGCGGCCCGCACAGGCCGAGACGCTGGAGCGCGCCGGGATCCGCACCTACCTGCACGTGCCCTCACCGGGACTGCTGCGGCAGTTCCTGGACGCGGGCGTGCGCCGGTTCGTGTTCGAGGGATCCGAGTGCGGTGGACACGTGGGGCCCCGGGCCTCCTTTCCGCTGTGGGAGGCCCAACTCGCCGCATTGGAGGACTTCTTGACGGGCGCCGACGACACGACCGCCCGGCGGCTGGAGGTGTTCTTCGCCGGTGGCGTCCACGACGAGCGGTCGGCGGCGATGGTCGCGTCCCTGGCCGCACCGCTCACCGCCCGGGGCGCCGCCGTGGGCGTGCTCATGGGCACCGCCTACCTGTTCACCGAGGAGGCCGTCGCGCACGGCGCCGTGCGGCCCCTCTTCCAGCGGCAGGTGCTCACCGCCACCGCGACCACACTGCTGGAGACCGCCCCCGGCCATGCCACCCGCTGTGTCCCGAGCCCCTTCACCGGCGACTACCGTGCGCGCGAGTCCGCTCTGCGCGCGCAGGGACTGACCGACCGCGAGGTCTGGGAGGGACTGGAACGGCTCAACGTGGGCCGGCTGCGCATCGCCAGCAAGGGCGTCGAGCGCGGGGCCGACGGCGCGTTGGCCGGCGTGGACGAGGAACGGCAGCTCGCGGACGGGATGTTCATGGCCGGCGACGTCGCCGTGCTGCGCTCGGCGCCCACCACCCTGGCCGACCTGCACCGCTCGGTGACCGACGGCGCCGCGGACTTCCTGACGCGGCGGGCCGCCCGACCGGACGCGACCCCCGCCGCCGCGCCGGAGCCGCCCGCACCGCTGGACGTCGCCATCGTCGGCATGGCCTGCATGTTCCCCGAGGCCCCCGACCTCGCCGCCTTCTGGTCCACCGTCGTCAGCGGCCGCGACGCCGTCACCGAGGTGCCGGCCGAACGCTGGGACCCGGCCGTCCACCACGCGGCCGGCAGCACGGCGTCCAAGTGGGGCGGATTCCTGCCCCGCATCCCCTTCGACCCGCTGCGCTACGGCATCCCGCCCGCCTCCCTCGGCAGCATCGAACCCGTCCAGCTGCTGTCCCTGGAGGCGGCCCGCCGGGCGCTGGAGGACGCCGGATACGGCGAGCGGGGGCGGGCCTTCGACCGCGCGCGGACCTCCGTCGTCTTCGGCGCGGAGGCGGGCAGCGACCTGTCCGGCGCCGTCACCCTGCGCGCCGTACTCCCGTCGTACTACGGCAAGGTGCCCGACGGCATCGAGGAGCAACTGCCCCGGCTGACCGAGGACTCCTTCCCCGGCATGCTCGCCAACGTCATCTCCGGGCGGATCGCCAACCGGCTGGACCTCGGCGGCGCCAACTTCACCGTCGACGCCGCCTGCGCCTCCTCCCTCGCCGCCCTCGACGTGGCCTGCAAGGAACTCGTCTCCGGCACCAGCGACGTCGTACTGTGCGGCGGCGCCGACCTGCACAACGGCATCAACGACTTCGTCCTGTTCTCCTCCGTCCACGCGCTCTCCCCGACCGGACGCTCCCGCGCCTTCGACGCCTCGGCCGACGGCATCGCCCTCGGCGAGGGCGTGGCCTGCCTGGTCCTGAAACGGCTCGCGGACGCCGAGCGGGACGGCGACCGGATCTACGGCGTGGTCAAGGGCCTGGGCTCCGCCAGCGACGGCCGCTCCCTCGGCCTCACCGCGCCTCGCCCCGAGGGCCAGCGGGCGGCGCTGGAGCGCGCGTACCGCAACGCCGGTGTCTCGCCCGCGGACGTCGGCCTGGTCGAGGCGCACGGCACCGGCACGGTCGTCGGCGACCGCACCGAACTCGCCGTACTCAGCGACGTGTTCCGCCGGGCGGGTGCGGAGAGAGGCCGCTGCGCCCTCGGCTCGGTCAAGTCGCAGATCGGGCACACCAAGTGCGCCGCCGGTCTCGCGGGCCTCATCAAGACCGCTCTCGCGCTCCACACCGGTGTCACCCCGCCCACCCTCCACCTGGAGCGGCCCAACCCCGCGTGGTCGGAGGACGACAGCCCGTTCGCGTTCCACACCCGCGCCCGGCCCTGGACGGCACCGGCCGCCGAACGCCTCGCCGGGGTCAGCGCGTTCGGCTTCGGCGGCACCAACTTCCACGCCGTGCTGGCCGCGCACACCGACGCTGTACCGTCCCGCCGCTCCCTGGACGTCTGGCCGGCCGAGCTGTTCCTCTTCCGTGGCCGGGACACGGCGGCGGCCCACCGGCAGGTGCAGGAGATCCTCCGGGCCGCCGAGGCCGACGCCCACCCCTGGCGCCTGCGCGACCTCGCCCTCGCCGCGGCCCGCCGCGCCGACACCTCGCACGAACCGGTACAGGCCGCGCTCGTGGCCGGGGACACCGAGGAACTCACCGCACAACTGCGGCGCCTCCTCGCCGGGGACCACGATCCGGCCGCCGGCATCCATGGGGCGGATCCGCTGCCGGAGCCGGCGGAGGAGGAGGCCGGGCCGATCGAGGGGCCGGTGGCGGGCAAGGTCGTCTTCCTGTTCCCCGGTCAGGGCAGTCAGCGTCCCGGGATGCTCGCCGAGCTCCTGGTCCACCTCCCCGAGCTACAGCACTACCTGGACCTCGGTCGCGCGCACGCCGACACCGTCCATCCGCCCGCCGCCTTCGACGACGCCGCGCGGGAGCGCCGGCGGGCCGCCCTCACCGACACCCGGACCGCACAGCCCGCCCTCGGCATCACGGGCCTCGCCGCACACGCCTTCCTCACCTCGGCCGGGGTCCACCCCGACCAGGCCGCCGGGCACAGCTACGGCGAGCTGGTCGCCCTCGCCGCGGCCGGCGCCCTAGACCCCGAGACATTGCTGGAGCTGAGCGCCGAGCGGGCCGGCGCGATCCTGGCGGCGGCGGGCGACGACCCGGGCACCATGGCCGCCGTCGGCGCCCCCGCCGAGACCGTCGTACGCGCCCTGCGGACGACCGGCGCACCCGCCTCCGTCGTCGTCGCCAACCTCAACTCACCCGACCAGACGGTGGTTTCCGGACCCACGGCGGATGTGGAGACGTCCGTACGGCTGCTGCGCGACGCCGGGCTCGGCGCGCGGCGCATCCCCGTGGCCTGTGCCTTCCACAGCCCGCTCGTGGCCGCTGCGGGGGAACGGTTCGCCAAGGTGCTCGCGGACAAGACGGTGCGGGCGGCGGAGTTCCCCGTCTGGTCCAACCGGACCGCCGCGCCCTATCCGCGCGACCCCGACGGGGTGCGTGCCGAGCTCGCCGCCCAGATCGCCGCCCCCGTCGCGTTCGCCGCGCAGATCGAGGCCATGTACGAGGCGGGCGCGCGCGTCTTCGTCGAGGCGGGCCCCGGCACGGTCCTCACCCGGCTCGTCGCACGGATCCTCGGCAACCGCCCGCATCGCACGGTCGCCTGCGAACCGGACCCTCACAGCGGCCTGCGCGGCTGGCTCGACGCCCTCGCCCGCCTCGCCGTCGCCGGACAGCCGGTGCGCACCGCCTGGCTGCTGCGGGGCCGGGACGCCGTCGACGCGCTGCGCGGCCCGGCACCGAAACGGCCCGGCTGGACGGTCGACGGGCACCTCGTCCGCACCGCCGACGGAGCACTCCTGCCCGGTGCCCTCGCACCGGCCCGACGAGTCGTGGAGACGACCGTGACCACCGACCAGCCGTACGGCGCCCCCGCCGACCGGGACGCGCTCATCTCCGAGTTCCTGCGCACCAGCCGGGAGATGATCGCCGCCCAGCGCGATGTCCTGCTCACCTACTTCGGCGCGGCACCCGGCGCGACACCGCCGGCGCCCCTCCCGGCCGTACCGCTGCCGCAGGCGGTCGCCCATGAACTGCCGCCGGTGCAAAGGGAGTTGACTGAACCGGTGGATGAAGCCCCGATGGCCGACGTCGAGCGGGTCGTCCTGGAGATCATCAGCGAACGCACCGGCTACCCCGTGGACATGATCGAGCCCGACCTCGACCTGGAGGCGGACCTCAGCATCGACTCGATCAAGCGGGCCGAGATAGCGGGCGAACTCGCCAGACGGCTGGGCATCGCGGGCGGCGCCGACGTGCTGGACGACGCCGAACTGGAGGAACTGGCCAAGGCGCGTACGGCCGCCGCGGTGACGGGATGGCTGACGGCGCGGGTGGGGGCGCAGTCCGGCGACGGGGGAGGGCGGCACGACGAGCCCCCCGCGGCCGGCCGGGCCGGGTACGCGGAGGAGCGGACCGAGGGTGCCTTCACCGACGCGGCGGCCGGGCGTGCCCAGGGCCCGGCCGCCGCGGCGTCCGCCTCGACGGGGTCCGCCCCCGCCTCCGTCCTCGGCGTTCCGCCCCGGCGCTGTGAGCTGCGGCCCGCGCCGCTCCCGGAGCCGGACCCGGCTGCCGGTGACGACCAAGGCCCCGCCCTGTCCGGTCGGCGTTTCGTCCTCCTGGGGGACGGTGCGGGCGCGGCGGCGGAGGTCGCGGCGCGGCTCGCCGGGCACGGCGCCGAAGCCGTACCGCTCGACGCGGGCCACCTCCTCACCGCGGCCGACGGCCCGGTCGACGGTGTCGTGTACCTCGGCGCGCTGCCCGGCCCCGACCTCCCGGCGCTGCCGGACGCCTTTCCGGTGCTCCGCGCGGCGCTCGCGTGCGGCCCGCGCCGGCTGCTCGCCCCCAGGGCCGCCGACCGCGCGGGCGCGCTCAGGGCGGCCGGCCTCGACGGCCTGTTCCGCAGCGTCGGCCGCGAGTACCCGGACCTGCTCGCCCGGGTCGTCGCCGTCGCGGACACCGCCCCGGCGGCCGTCGCCGACGCCCTGCTCGCCGAGCTGCGGGCGCCCGGGCCGGCCCCCGTCGTCCTGCGTACGGCGGCCGGTGCCCGGCAGGGGCTCGCACTGGTGCCCGCCCCCCTGGGCCCGCTCGCCACCACCGGCGCCGGGCCCGCGGGGGACGGCGCCGCCGAGGCGGCGGCACTCGGTCTCGACCGTGACTCCGTCGTGCTGCTGGTCGGGGGCGCCCGGGGCATCACCGCGAGGTTCGCGGCCACGCTGGCCGCCGCCTGCCGGTGCCGTGTCGAGCTGCTGGGCCGTACGCCCGCGCCCACCGCGCCGGAGGACCCCCGCACCGCCGCCGCGCGCACCCCCGCCGAGCTGCGGGCGGCGCTCGCCGCCGGTCCCGGCGCGGCGACCAGCCCCGCCGAGATCAACCGGGCCGCCGAACTCGTCCTCGCCCAGCGGGAGATCACCACGACCCTCGCGGAGCTCGGTGCACTCGGCAGCGCGGCACGCTACCGCTCGGTGGACTTCCGGGACCGGGACGCCGTGCTACGGGCGGTCAAGGAGATCCATGCCGAACACGGCCGCCTCGACGGGGTCGTCTTCGCCGCCGGTGTCATCGAGGACCGGCTGATCGCCGACAAGACCCCCGAGTCCTTCCAGCGGGTCTACGGCACGAAGACGGCCGGAGCAGCGGCCCTGTTCGCCGCCCTGGACGACCTGCCGGACGCGCCCGCGTTCACCGTGCTGTTCGGCAGCATCGCCGCCGTGCTCGGCAACCGCGGCCAGGCCGACTACGCCGCCGCCAACGACGCCCTGGAAACCCTCGGCGCCGACTGGGCCGACCGTGCGGGGGGGCGCGCGCTGACCGTCCACTGGGGACCCTGGGCGCCGTCCGCGGCGCACGGCGGCATGGTCGGCGCGGAACTCGGGCGCGAGTACGCCCGGCGCGGGATCGAGCTGATCGACCCCGACGAGGGCACCGCGGCCCTGCTGCGCGAACTCGCCTGGGGCGAACCATCGGTCCGCGCAGTCGTCTACACCGCGTCGGGCTGGTGACATGACGGCAGGACAGCTTCCCGTCGCGGTCGTCGGGATGGCGGTGCTGATGCCCGGCGCCCCAGGCCTCGACGCCTACTGGCGCAACCTGCGCGACGGAGTCGACGCGATCAGCGAGGTCCCCGCGGACCGCTGGGACGCCGCCTACTACCGGCCCGGCTCCGCCACCGGACCCGCCGCCCCCGACCGGATCTACTGCCGGCGCGGCGGGTTCGTGGACGGCCTCGCCGAGGTGGACGTCACCCGGTACGGCATCATGCCCGCCACGGTGCCCGGCACCGAGCCCGACCAGCTGATCGCCCTCGACGTGGCCGCCGCCGCGCTCGCCGACGCCGGCGGAGAGGAGCGGCTGCCCGAACGGCACCGGATCGGCGTGGCCCTGGGCCGCGGCGGCTACCTCACCCCCGGCCTGGTCCGCCTGGACCAGCGCGTGCGCACGGCCGGACAACTCACCCGCACCCTCGGCGAGTTGTTACCCGAGCTCTCCGAGGCCCAACTCGACCGTGTCCGCACGGCGTTCACCGAACGGCTCGGACCCGACAGCCCGGAGTCCGCGATCGGCCTGGTCCCCAACCTGGCCGCCTCCCGCATCGCCAACCGGCTCGACCTGCGCGGCCCCGCCTACACCGTGGACGCGGCCTGCGCCTCCTCCCTTGTCGCCGTGGACCAGGCGGTCACCTCACTCACCACCGGCCGCTGCGACCTGATGCTGGCCGGGGGAGTGCACCACTGCCACGACATCACGCTCTGGAGCGTCTTCGCCCAACTGCGCGCCCTGTCCCCGAGCCAGCGCATCCGCCCCTTCCACCGCGACGCCGACGGCATCCTCATCGGCGAGGGCACGGGCGTCGTCGTACTGAAGCGACTCGCGGACGCCGAACGCGACGGCGACCGTGTGTACGCGGTGATCCGGGGCACCGGCGTGGCCAGCGACGGCCGTACGGCGGGGCCGGCCGCACCGGACCCGGGCGGGCAGGCCAGAGCCGTGCGCCAGGCGTGGCGGGCTGCCGGGCTCGACCCCGCCGCACCCGACTCCCTCGGCCTGCTGGAGGCGCACGGCACCGCCACCCCCGCCGGGGACGCGGCCGAACTCGCCACCCTCACCGAGGTGTTCGGGCCCGCGCAGGCCAAGGGCCACCGTCCCGTCCTGGGCTCGGTGAAGTCGATGATCGGCCACACCATGCCGGCCGCCGGGGTCGCCGGTCTGGTCAAGGCCGCCCTCGCCCTCCACCACGGCACCCTTCTGCCCACCCTCCACTGCGACGACCCCCACCCCGCCCTCGCCGCCACCCGCTTCCGCACACTGGGGCAGGCCCGCCCGTGGGAGACGGACGCCCGCCGGCCGGTCCGCCGGGCCGCCGTCAACGCGTTCGGCTTCGGCGGGATCAACGCCCATGTGGTGCTGGAGGAGGCACCGGGTCGTGGTGGCGCGCGGGGGGAGACCGGGACCGCACCGTCCGGCCGGACGAGGGCCTCGCGCTCCCGTTCGGGGGTTACGGAGGCCGCGCGTGCGGGTTCGGGGTCCGCGGAGGGCGCGCGTGCAGGTTCGGGGCTTGGGGAGGGCGCGCGTGCGGGTTGGGGGTCTGCGGAGGCTGGCCGTGCAGGTTCGGGGTCTGGGGAGGGCGCGCGTGCTGGATCGGGGGCGCAGGGCGGCATGCCGGGATGCTCTGGGTCTGCGGAGGCCGCGCGTGTCTGCTCGCCGAGCGCGGACGCAGCGCCTGCCGGGTCGGGCAGTGCGGCGGCAGCCCGCGCCGGAGCCGGGGTGCACGAGGACGAGCGGGCGCCGTACGGGCCTGGTGGGGCCGTGGGGCTCGCTTCCGTGACGCCGGAGCGTGTCCGGGCGGGTTCGGCGCCGGACGAGGCGCCCGGTGCGCGGTCCGCGGCCGCTCCCGCCCATGTCATCGAGCCCGAGAGGATCCTGCTGCTCGCCGCCGACGACGTGGCGGACCTCGCCGCGCGCCTCGATGCCGACGACTCGGCCGTCCTCGCAGCCGGGCTCGACCCGGACCTGCCGCACCCCGACGCCGGCCCGGTCCGGCTCGGCATCGTGGCCCCGACCGCCAAGCGGCTCGCCCTGGCCCGCCGAGCCGTCGCCAAGGGGCGCGGCTGGCACGGCCGTGGCGATGTGTGGTTCCGGCCGGGCCCGCTGCTCGGCCCGGCCGGCGGCGCCGGTGGGCCGGTGTTCGTCTTCCCCGGCCTGGAAGGCGACTTCACGCCCCGCACCGACGACATCGCCGCCCACTTCGGCCTCACCCCACCGCCGGGCACGGACGTCCGGGTCGGTGACGTCGGACGGCACGGCTTCGGCGTCGTCGGTGCCGGCCGCCTGCTCGACCGGGCGCTGCGCCGCATGGGGGTCGTTCCGGACGCGGTCGCCGGGCACAGCGTCGGCGAGTGGACGGCCATGGCGGCGGGCGGGCTGTACGCACCGGACCAAGTGGACGCCTTCATGGCCGAGTTCGACCCGGACAGCGTCACCGTGCCCGGACTCGCCTTCGCCGCCCTCGGCACCTCGGCCGCGCACGTCCGCGCCGCGCTCGCCGAGTCCTGGGCGGACTCCGGGATCGTGCTCTCGCACGACAACGCGCCCCGCCAGTCCATGGTCTGCGGGCCCGGCGCGACGGTCGAGGAGTTCGTGCGGTCCCTGCGCGCGCAGGGCGTGATCTGCCAGGTACTGCCCTTCCGCTCCGGCTTCCACACGCCGATGCTGAGGCCGTACCTCGCGCCCATCAAGGAGGCCGCCGACCGGTTCCGGCTCCACCCGCCGGCCGTTCCGGTGTGGTCCGGGACGACCGCCGCGCCCTTCCCCGAGGCCGAGTGCGCGGTGCGTGAACTGTTCGTGCGGCATCTGCTGGAACCCGTCCGCTTCCGCGAGCTGACCGAGGCCCTGTACGGCGCCGGGCACCGCGTCTTCGTCCAGATGGGCCCCGGCCGGCTCACCTCCCTGATCGGCGACACCCTGGGCGACCGCGACCACCTGGCCGTCGCCGCCAACGTGCCAGAGCGCAGCGGCATGGCCCAACTGCTCCGGGTGGCCACGGCGTTGTGGACGGCGGGAGCGGCCGTGGCGGCTGCGGTGGCACCGCACACCGCAGCGACGCGGGTCACGACACCGGCCTTGCCCGCGCCCATCACGGCACCCACGCCCGCCGAGTCGACGCCCGCCACGGCGATCGCACCGGCACACCGGCGCCTCCCACCCATCCGGCTGGACCTCGGCGGAGCCCTCGTCTCACTGACCGGACCGGCACTGGAGGCACTCCGCGCCGACCTGCGCCCCGGTCCGTCCACCGCCCCGCACCCCGCGCCCCCGCCCGCCCCCACAGCCCGCCCCGCCGCCCCAGGACTCGGCGAACTGGACGACCTCGCCCCGCACTTCCCGGCCGCCGCCGAGCTGACCGCCCTGCTGCGGGACACCGCGCAGACCGCGGCGCAGTTGATCGCGGGGCGTGCCCGGCCCACCCGGACGGGCGCCGACCCCGGCGCCGCGGCGCCCACTCCCGCCGCTCCGAACCTCCAGCGCCCCCCGGCCCCCGCACGAACCGCCCCAGCCCCCACCCCCACCACGACCCCGACCGTGCCCCCGCCCCCCACGACCACCACCGTCCACGTCTCCCCCCACACCATGCCCCACCTCCTGGACCACTGCTTCTTCCGCCAACGCCCCAACTGGCCGGACATCGAGGACCGTTGGCCGGTCGTGCCGGCCACCACGATCGTCCGGCACATGATGGACGCGGCGGAGGCGGCGGCCCCGGGCCTGCGGGCGGTCGCCGTGCACGAGGCCCGTTTCGACCGTTGGCTCACCGCCACACCCCCCGTCGACGTGACCGTCACCGTCGTACCGGTCCCCGGCCGTCCGGACCGCGTCACCGTCGCCTTCGGCCCCACGGCCCGCGCCACGGTGGAACTCGCCCCGTACCACCCGGCCCCGTCCCCGTCCCGCGCCCTCCCGGCCGCCCCCGAACGCCGCCCCGAGCACACCGCGGCCCAGATCTACCGCGACCGCTGGATGTTCCACGGCCCCGGGTTCCAGGGCCTGACCGACCTCACCGCGATCGGCGAGCGGCACATCCGGGGAGTGATCACCGCGCCCGCCGCTCCCGGCGCGCTGCTGGACAACGTGGGCCAGCTGCTGGGCTACTGGATCATGGCGACCCGTACCGAGCGGACCGTCGTCTTCCCCGTACGGATGCGGCACATGCGCTTCCATGGCCCCCACCCGGCCCCGGGCGCGGACGTCGACTGCGTGCTGCGGATCACCTCCCTCACGGACACCGTCCTGGAGGCCGACGCCGAGCTCGCCGTCGGCGGCCGGGTGTGGGCCGTGATCGACGGCTGGCAGGACCGCCGCTTCGACAACGACCCCAGCACCCGGCCCGTCGAACGCTTCCCCGAGCGCCACACCCTCTCCGCGGCCATGCCCGGCGGCTGGGCGCTGGTGCACGAGCGCTGGCCGGACCTCGCCTCCCGCGAGCTGATCATGCGCAACGCGCTCGGCGGCGCCGAGCGCGCCGGGTACGCCGAGCGCCCGCCGCGCGGCCGCCGGCAGTGGCTGCTCGGTCGCATCGCGGCCAAGGACGCCGTACGGCAGTGGCTCTGGCGGCAGGGCGAAGGACCCGTCTTCCCGGCGGAAGTGTGCGTGCTCAACGACGAGTTGGGGCGTCCGTACGTCACGGGGGTGCACGGACGCGCGCTGCCCCCGCTGGACGTCTCGCTCGCCCACCGCGGCGAGGCGGCCGTGGCGATCGTCCGGCCGCACACCCCGCGGCCCGGCCCCGGCATCGACATCGAAGAGGTCACCGAACGCGACCCGGCCACCCTCGCCACCGCGCTCGGCCCGGCCGAACTGCGCCTGCTGCGCGCCCACGCCGCGGACGGCGGGGAAGCCGTGTGGTTCACCCGGTTCTGGGCCGCCAAGGAGGCCGTAGCGAAGGCGGAGGGCGTCGGATTCGGCGGCCGCCCACGGGACTTCACGGTGCTGGAGGCCTCCCCGGACGGCAGCCGGCTGCTGGTCTCCGGCCGTCTGGAACCCCTCTACACCGTGCACTGCGCACCGGCGGCCAACCCGCCCGCCCTGCCGCAGCGCACCTACGTGGTCGCCTGGACCACCGATCCCGGAGCCGACGACGGACACCCACGCACGAGAAGGCAGGACTCCTGATGGACCCCACCCAGCCGGCCCCGGCGCAGCCCACCGCGGACACCGTGCTCGCCGACCTCGCCGGCATGCTCCGCACGGTGCTCGCGGAGTACGGCGACGACGACGCGGTCATCGGCATGTCCACCACCTTCAACCGCGACCTGGAACTGGAGAGCATCGACCTCGTCACCCTGGCCGGGCTGCTGGAGGAGCGCTACGGGCAGCGGGTCAACCTCGCCGAGTTCCTGGCCGGCATGGACTTCGACGAGATCATCGAGCTCACCGTCGGCCGGCTCGTGGAGTACGTCGTGTGGAGCCTGAAGACCACACGTCCGAAGACCACGCAGGCGGGCTGAGCCGTGGCGATGGCCGACGTCGGCGGGATCCGGCTGCACGTCCAGCGCATGGGTCCGGCCGACGGCCGCGTCCCGCACGCCACGGTCGTCCTGGTGCACGGGCTGCTCACCGACAGCCTGGCCAGCTACTACTTCACCGTCGCGCCCGCGTTCGCCGCGGCCGGCCTCGACGTCGTCATGTACGACCTGCGCGGCCACGGCCGCAGCGAGCGCCCGCCGCACGGCTACACCCTCGACCACAACATCGACGACCTTCAGGCCCTCCTCGACCGGCTGGCCGTCACCGGGCCCGTCCACCTCGTCGGCAACTCCTACGGCGGAACCATCGCCTTCGGCTTCGCCGCCCGCCACCCGGAGCGCACGGCCACCGTGACACTGATCGAGTCCGAGCCCGCGACCGTGGCCTGGGCGGCGAAACTCGGCGGCATCCTCGACCGGGTCATGAGCGAACTCGCGCACAACGAGCCCGCCGCCCTCGCCTGGATCACCGCCCACCGCGGCCACAACACCGCCCGGCTGGCCAAGGGCGCGGCCCGGCTGGCCCGCGAGACCAGCCTCGGCCGGGACATCCCCGCCAGCCGGGTGCTGACCCACGCCGCGATCCGTGCCGTACGGTGCCCGGTCCTCGGCGTGTACGGCGGCGAGTCGGACCTCGCGGACCTGGTGCCGCTGATGCGGGGGCTGCTGACGGACTACCGGGCCGTCGTGCTGCCCGGGCACGAGCACTCGGTGCTCGTGGAGGCGCCGGCGGCCGTGGGCGGGCACATCCTGGACCTGATCGGTGTCGGGGCGGGGGTGCGATGAGCGCCTTCCTCTTCGTGGTGCCTCCGCTGACCGGGCACGTCAACCCGGCCGTCGGCGTCGCCGCCCGGCTGGCCGCGCACGGGCACCGCGTGGCCTGGGTGAGCGCGGACCCGGCGCTGGTGCGGCGGCTCGCGGGCGCGGACGCCCAGGCGTTCGGCTGCGCGGGCCCGGTGCCGGGCGCCGAGGGCACCGTACGGCCGCCGGACCTGCGCGGCGCGGAGGCGCTGAAGTTCCTGTGGGAGCGGTATCTGCTCCCGCTCGCCGACGCCATGGCGCCGGGTGTCCGGGCGGCGGCCGAGGCGTTCCGCCCGGACGTGGTGGTGGCCGACCAGCAGGCCTTCGCCGGCGCCCTGGTGGCCGAACGCCTCGGACTGCCGTGGGCCACCTCGGCCACCACCTCGGCGGAGTTCACCGGCGCCTACGACGGCCTGCCGAAGGTCGCCGCCTGGCTGCGAGCCCGGCTGACCGGACTGCGCGCCCGGATCGGGGACCCGTCCGGCACCGCCGACCCACGCTTCTCGCCGCACCTCCTGCTGATCTTCAGCACACCCGAACTCATCGGCCCCCTGGCGCCGCTGGCCCCGCACATCCACTACGTCGGCCCCTCCCTCGCCGACCGCCCGGCGGGCCCCGGATTTCCCTGGGAACTGCTGGACCAGCCCCGGTCGAAGGTCCTGGTGACCCTGGGCACGGCGAACGCCGACGCGGGCGGCCGGTTCCTCGCCGAGTGCCTCACCGCGCTGCGCGAACGCGCCGACCGGGTCCAGGCGGTGATCGCCGACCCGGGCGGGGCCCTTGCGGTGCCGCCGGGCGACAAGGACGTCCTGGTCCTTCCGTCGGTGCCCCAACTCGCGCTGCTGGAGCGGATGGACGCCGTCGTCTGCCACGCCGGGCACAACACCGTGTGCGAGGCCCTGTGGCACGGCGTTCCGCTCGTCGTCGCGCCCATTCGCGACGATCAGCCCGTCGTGGCCGGACAGGTCGTGGACGCCGGCGCGGGCGTCCGGGTCCGCTTCGGCCGGGTCCGTGCGGACCGGCTGGGCGCGGCCCTCGACACCGTCCTCACCGATCCCGCCCACCGGGCCGCCGCCGCCCGGATCCGCACCGCGTTCCGCGCGGCGGGCGGCGCCCGGACCGCGGCGGCCCACCTCGAACGACTCGCAGCGGAGAGCCGATGAGCGACCACAACGGCAACACCGGCAACAACAGCAACAGCGGCAAGGAGGCCAAGGCGGCCCGCATCGCCGCCCTGCGCCCCGCCTACCGCAGGGACCTGGCCGCCGGCCCGGACCGCTTCTTCGCCCCGCGCCGCCCCGACTGCCCCTGGTGCGGCTCGGACCGGCTCGGCACCCGCCTGCGCACGACCGACCTGCTCCAGCACAAGCCCGGCCGCTTCACCCTCGACCGCTGCGCCGGCTGCGGCCACATCTTCCAGAATCCCCAACTGAGCGAGGAGGGCCTGGAGTTCTACTACCGGGACTTCTACGACGGCCTCGGTGAACAGCGCATGAGCGGCACCTTCGGCGGCCGTGGCGCCATGTACCGGGCCCGCGCCGAGGCGATGCTCCCGCACGATCCCGCCCCGAAGACATGGCTGGACGTCGGCACCGGCCACGGCCACTTCTGCGCGAGCGCCCGCGCCGTCCTGCCCGGCACCGCCTTCGACGGGCTCGACTTCACCGACGGCGTCGAACTCGCCGCCCGCGAGGGCCGCGTGGACCACGCCCACCGCGGCGCCTTCCCCGAGCTGGCCCCCGAACTCACCGCCCGCTACGACGTGGTGAGCATGTTCCACTACCTGGAGCACAGCACCGACCCGGACCGCGAACTCCGCGCCGCCCACGAGGCCGTACGCCCCGGCGGCCACCTCCTCATCGAGGTGCCGGACCCGGAGAGCCGCTATGCCCGGCTGCTCGGCCGCTGGTGGCTGCCCTGGCTCCAGCCCCAGCACCTGCACTTCATGCCTGTCGCCAATCTCCGGCGGCGGCTGGCCGAGCTGGGCTTCACGGTGGTCGCCGAGCAGCACGCCGCGGCGCACGACCCGGTCGACCTGCTCGCCGCTCTCTGGCTGGCCCTCGACCACACCGCCCCGCGCGAGGACGCCCCCTGGCTGTCCGAGCCTCCCGGCGCCCTGCGCCGCGCCGCGCGCACCGCACTCCTCCTCGCGGGGGTGCCCGCGCTCGTCACGGCGACAGTGCTCGACCGGTTCGCGATCCGCCCCCTGTCCGACCGCCTCGCCCTGTCCAACGCCTACCGCCTGGTGGCGCGCCGCGAGTGACCGGGACTCACAGCACCTCGGCGCGGATCAGCGCCGACAGCGTGAGGGTGCCCGGCAGCAGCGGCACCCAGTCGGTCAGCACCCGGTAGCCGATGACCGTCGCGGTGGCCACCGCCGGTGCGGAGCCGAAGGTGACCAGCGTCCACACCAGCGCCGCGTCGACCGCGAACCCGCCAGGCGCCGGAACCGCACCGACGGCCGTGCCCGCCGCGAGATAGGCGAGCACCACGTGCTCCCAGGGCAGCCCCAGCCCGAGCGCGGCACCGACACACGCCAGGGTGGTCCCCTGCACCAGCGGCATCGCGACCGCCCCTCCCCACAGCGCGGCCACCCGGCAGGGCCGCGTGTGCACCTCCCGCGCATCGGCGAGGGCGGAGCGCAGCAGCCCGGTCACCGGCCGCCTGAGCGGCCGTACGACCGTCAGCAGCACTCCCGCCACCACGACGGCCCCGCCCACGACGGCGGCGACCGGGAGCAGGAGCCGTCCGTCCGGGACCAGGTTCCCGAGACGCCGCCAGGCCGGCGACGCGGCCAGGAACACCAGCAGCACCACGGTCTTCGCGCCGGACTTGGCCAGTGAGTACAGCCCGATCGACGCGGTGGCCCGGGCCGGCGGCACCCCGCGGCCCCGCAGAAAGCGCAGGGTGACGGCATGGGCGCCGAGCCCGCCCGGCAGCGCGTGGTTGGCGGCACCCGCGGCGAACTGCGAAGCCAGCAGCAGCCCCGGCGGCACCCGGTCGGGCAGCGCGCCCTGCCGGACGCACGCGGCCGCCACACAGTTCAGGCAGCTGAGACCGGCGCCGGCCAGCAGCCACCCCGGGTCGGCCGCGACCAGCCGGCGGACCCCCTCGTACACCACCGGCCGGTTGGCGACGGCCCAGCCGGCGGCGAGCAGCAGGGGAGCCAGGCACAGGGCCAGCCGCAGGTGCCGGGCCGCGAGCGGGGACGCGGGCCGGGCAGCGGCCTCGGGGCCGAGGTCCGGCAGAGCGCCGGAGCCGACGGGGAGCGGATCCGCCGTCCGGGGGCACGGCGGGGAGGAGAGCGAGGGGGACGGGGACAGTGAGGACACGGGGACGTCGTCCTTCCGCAGCGGGTCCCGCTGCGGGGACCTGGGGGAGGCGGGTCGGGCGATACCGCGGGGAGCCTTCCCCTCCCGCGTGACACGGGGATGTCCGAAAACCGAAGGCGCGAGGGCGGGACGGTGGCGCCGGGCGGGTCCGCGCAGGCCGCCGTCCACCGCCGACCAGGTAGCCTTCCCTTGGGGCGCGCTTTACATGCGCGGGCCCGTAAGGCAAGGACAGCGACAGGGGAGGATCCCGCCGGTGCACGTCCAGGAATGGCTCGACACGGTGCCAGCGGCCGCCGTCTACGCCGTGGTGGCCCTGGTGATCGGACTGGAGAGCCTGGGCATCCCGCTGCCCGGAGAGATCATCCTGGTCTCCGCGGCGCTGATGTCCTCCCAGCACTCGGGCATCAATCCGGTCGTCCTCGGCGCGTGCGCGACCGCGGGCGCCGTGATCGGCGACTCCATCGGCTACGCGATCGGCCGCAAGGGCGGTCGCCCGCTGCTGGCCTGGCTCGGCGACAAGTTCCCGAAGCACTTCAGCGACGGCCATGTGGCCACTGCGGAGCGGTCCTTCGAGAAGTGGGGCATGTGGGCGGTCTTCTTCGGCCGCTTCATCGCCCTCCTGCGCATCTTCGCCGGCCCGCTCGCGGGCGTCCTCCACATGCCGTACTGGAAGTTCCTGATCGCCAACCTCCTCGGCGGCATCTGCTGGGCCGGCGGCACCACGGCCGCCGTCTACTACGTCGGCGTGGTCGCCGAGGGCTGGCTGAAGAAGTTCTCCTACGTGGGGCTGGCCGCGGCGGTGGTGCTCGGCCTCGCCACCATGCTGATCATCAAGCGCAAGGCGAAGAAGGCCCAGGCCTCGGAGCGAGCAGCAGAGCCTGTCGGCGCAGGGGACTGAAGCGCCGCGAAGGCCTACTCGTGCACCCCGCGATGCGCCTTCGCCAACTCCGCATACATCGTGCCGTTGAGGGTGATCCCCTGCCGCTCCTCCTCGGTCAGCTCGCGCCTCACCTTCGCCGGCACCCCAGCCACCAGTGACCCGGGCGGCACCACCATCCCCTGCGGCACCAGAGCCTGAGCGGCAACGAGCGACCCCGCCCCGATCACGGCCCCGTTCAGCACGGTCGCCCCCATCCCGACGAGGCAGTCGTCCTGCACGGTCGCCCCGTGCACGACGGCGTTGTGCCCGATGGAGACCCGCTCACCCACGCTCACCGGAAACCCGGGATCCGCGTGCAACGTGACGTTGTCCTGCACGTTCGCCTGCGCCCCGACGGTGATCCTCTCGACATCCCCGCGCACCACGGCCCCGTACCAGACACTGGCCCCCGCGTGCAGCGTGACGTCCCCGATCACGGAAGCCGTCGGCGCCACGAACGCCTCCGGATCGACCTGGGGCTCCTTGCCACCGATGCCCACGATCAGCGCCTGCTGTGCCATCACCGTCTCCTCGCATCCGTCCGTACCCCGCACGGTACGACAAAGGGTGGGGCAAAGATCACAGCAGCCCACCCTCTCCCCGAAGGCAACCGCTGAGTAACGTGACCCCGTGCCGAAGCGCAAGAACACGTTCTCATCCTGGAGGCAGGGCCTTGCCCAGCGAGCCGTACACGCGGCCTGGGCCTGGGCCCAGCGCACCGGCTCCGTCACCGCCGATCACCCCGGCCGCCTGAAGTTCGGCGCGATCGGCGAGGCCACCCGGCTCGCCTTCCCGCTCGGCACGGTCTTCGGCGAGCCCTGGATCCACCTCGGTTCCCACTGCATCATCGGCGAACAGGTCACGCTGACCGCCGGCCTGATGCCGGACCTGGACCTCGGCCCGGACCCGATCCTGCGCATCGGCGACGGCGTGGTCCTCGGCCGCGGCAGTCATGTCATCGCGGACACGACGGTCAGCATCGGCAGGGACTGCTACTTCGGCCCGTACGTCTACGTCACCTCCACCAACCACTCCTACGACGACCCGCACCAGCCCATCGGCAGGCAGTGGCCGCGCATGGAGCCGGTGGAGATCGGCCCGGGCTGCTGGATCGGCACCGGCGCGGTGATCCTGCCGGGCGCGCGGATCGGCCGGAACGTGGTCGTCGCGGCCGGCGCGGTCGTACGGGGCACGGTGCCGGACCACGCCGTGGTGGCGGGGGCGCCCGCCCGGGTCGTCCGGCGCTGGACGGCGGAGCAGGGCTGGCAGCCGCCGCTCAGGACGCCGGCCCCGATGCCCATCCCGGACGGGACGACGCCGCAGCAGCTGCGGGCGCTGGCGGAACTGGACGAGGACGCGGTGGCCCGGCTAGCGGAGCTCGAGCCCGAGGGCTGACTCGGCCCGAACCGAAACCGCGGGCCGGTTCAGCCGGTCGCCAGCAGCAGCGTGCCCAGCAGCGCCAGTCCCGCGCCCGCCGCCTGGATCGCCCGCAGCCGCTCGCTGAGGAAGCCGCGCGCGGCCAGCGCGGTCACCACCGGATACAGCGAGGCGAGGACGGCCGCCACGGTGACCGGGCCGTGCTGGGCGGCGACCGCGTAGGTGCCGTTGGCGGCCACGTCGGCGAGCCCGACGAAGGCCAGTGCGGGCAGCGAGGCCCAGGGGAAGCCGCCCTCCGGCACCGCCCGGCCGCCCCGCCGGACGGAGACGGCGAGCGCGGCCCCGCCGACCGCGACGTTCGTCAGCCGCTGCACGAACAGGGCGAGGAACAGGCCGGTGACGGTGGTCGACGCCTCGGTGATCAGGGCGAAGACCGTGCCGAAACCCAGTGCCGCGATCAGGGTGAGCAGGATCGTCCGCCGCTGTACGGGCGCGCCGCGCAGCTGCGGACCGCCCGCGAGGACGACCCCGGTGACGGCGACCGCGATGCCCGCGACCTGGAGCAGCCCGGGCCGCTCGCCGAGGACCAGACCGACCCCGACCGGCACGGCCACGCTCAGCGTCGCGAGCGGCGAGACGACCCCCATGGGGCCGAGGGCCAGGGCCTTGTAGAAGGAGAGCAGGGCCACCGGTCCGACCAGGCCCGCGGCGAACGCGAACCAGAGGCGGGGCCCGGCCTCGCTCCAGCCGCCGGTCGCCACGACGACCGCGCCGAGGACCGTCGCCGCGATGGCCTGGGAGACGACCACGACCGTCAGCGCGGGCGTACGCCGGGTCAGCAGTCCGCCGCCGAAGTCGGCCATGCCCCACAGGAGGCTGGTGATGAGGGCGAAGAATGCTGTCACGGCCTGCCTCGCAGTACAGTTTGATGAACGATCGGGTACACCCCACCGTAGTTCAGTCAAGTGAACCCTGTCATCCCATATATTGAACCCCAGGACTCCTCCTCGATGGACGTGATGTGTCGGACCTCGACCTGCTGACCCAGTCCCTGGCGCGCAACGTCAAGCGCTGGCGCACCGAGCGCGGCTTCACCCTGGACGCGCTCGCCGCCCGTGCGGGCGTCAGCCGCGGCATGCTCATCCAGATCGAGCAGGCCCGGACGAACCCCAGCATCGGCACCGTCGTCAAGATCGGCGACGCCCTCGGCATCAGCATCACCACCCTGCTCGACTACGAACAGGGCCCCACCGTCCGCATCGTCCCCGCCGACCAGGCCGTACGGCTGTGGCACACCGACGCCGGCAGCTACAACCGCCTCCTCGCGGGCACGGAGGCGCCGGGTCCGCTGGAGATGTGGGACTGGCGGCTGATGCCCGGCGAGCAGAGCCCCTCCGAGCCGCACCCGGCGGGCACGGTGGAACTGGTCCATGTCACCGCGGGCGAACTGACCCTCACCGTGGACGGCGTGAAGCACCTGGTGCCGACCGGCGCGAGCGCCACCTTCGAGGCCGGCACCTCGCACACCTACGGCAACGAGGGCGACGTACCGATGGAGATGGTGATGGCCGTCTCGGTGCCGCCCGTGCGCTGAACGGCACTGTGGCGGCCTGTTGGCGTGCGGCCATGCGTGCACCCATCGGAGACTTCGGCACCCCCACCCGCGCTGTGCCGACACGGCCGTCTTCGTGGAGCAGTACGGCCGCGGGATGCTGCAGCAGTCGGCGAACTGCGTGTGGTCGCGGGCAAGCCGGGCGGTGAGACCACCCCTGCCCGCCGGCCGGCCCCTGCTGATCGACTCGGCCGTGGTCGACCTGCCCCCTACGTCCTCGTCGGCAGCGGACACCCGATCCGCTCCGCCACGGCAGGCGCCGCGGATTCAGTAGGCGGTCGCGGTGCCGAGGTACTGCTCGGCGAAGGCCGCCGCCGCCGTCGGTGAGGTGAACAGCCGGCGCAGCCGGGCCAGTGTGGTGCCGGCGCGGAACGGGTCACCGGATGCGACACCGTGGTAGATGTCCGACAGCCACTGCGAGAACTCCTGGTAGTCCCACACCCGGCGCAGACACGCTGCCGAGTAACCGTCCAGACCGCTGCCGTCGCCCTGGGTGACGTGTGCCGCGAGCGCGTCGCCGAGCAGGAAGGCGTCGTGCAGGGCGAGGTTCATGCCCTTCGCGGCGATGGGCGCGACCAGGTGACCGGCGTCCCCGGCCAGGAACAGCCGCCCGTGGGCGAGGGGTTCGACGACATAGTGGTGCATGTCCAGGACACGCTTCTCGATCAGCCGGCCCTCGGTGAGCGGGGGCGCTCCGGCCGCGCCGAGCCGCTCGCGCAGCTCCGTCCACACCCGGTCGTGCGACCAGTTCTCCGGATCGTCGCCGGGCGGACACTGCAGGTAGAACCGGGTCACCTCGGGGTTGCGGGGCATCTGCCCGGCGAAACCGCGCGGATGGACGCCGAACAGCACACAGTCCGTCGACGGCGGGACCTCCGCGAGCACCGCCAGCCAGCCGATGCCGTCGTCCTGCCGCGCGATCCGCCTGCGTTCGACGGGTATCGCGTCCCGCGTCACGCCGCGCGCGCCGTCGCAGCCCGCGACGAAGTCGCAGCGCAGAAGCCGCCGTTCACCCGTCTCCGGGCACCGGTACGACACCGCCGGCCGGTCCGAGTCCAGGTCGTGCAGCGTGACGTCGCGCACCCCGAAGCGGATGTCGCCGCCGCGTACGTCGGCGTACTCCCGGACCAGGTCCGTCACCAGCAACGGCTGCGGGTAGACGTAGTGATGGCTGCCCGTCAGGTCGGCGTACGGGAAACGGTACCGCTCGCCGTCGAAGCGGAACTCGCACGCGCCGTGCGCCCCGGCCCGCTCCGGAAGCCGTGCGGACAGTCCGCGTCGGCCGAGTTCGCGCACCGCCCATTCCTCGATGACACCGGCTCTGGGCCGGGTCTCGACGAACTGCCTGCTCTCGGTCTCCAGGACGACACAGTCGACGGAGGCGGCCCGCAGTATGCCGCCGACGGTGAGCCCGGCCGGCCCGGCGCCCACGACGACGACCGTACGGTGTTCCTCGGGCGCGGAGCCGTGGTGGGGGGAGCTGAGGTGGGGGGAAGGGGAGATCACCCCCGCATTATGACGGTGTCCCGTCAGCCGCGTGCGGCCGACGGGACACCAGGGGGAGCGGGGTCAGTGCGCCGGGGCGTCGGTGACCACGACCTCCTCGATGTCGCGCTCGATCTGCTCGGGCTTCGAGGCGGTCGCCTTGGCCCAGTAGTAGATGGCGAGCGAGAACACCGCGACGACCAGGATGTCCCACCACAGCGGCAGGTCACCGTTACCACCGAAGGTGCTCAGGTAGGAGATCACGCCGATGCCCACCAGGTAGGGCGGCAGCCACTGCGCGGCCTTGAAGTCCAGGCGCGGCGCGTTGGGCAGGTTCTTGCGGATCGCGTACCAGGCGTAGGAGCCGAGCAGCACGTAGCCGATCAGGATCGCGCAGCCCAGGCGCCACAGGGTGTCCCAGCCGGACCAGAAGATGATCAGGTTGGCGACCACGAAGGACAGCGGGGAGATGAACTTGCCGAAGGGCAGCTTGTACGGACGCTCGTGGTTCGGCAGCCGGTCCGTGAAGACGCCGTAGGCCAGCGGGGCGCCCGCGTACATCAGCACGCTCGCCGAGGTGATGAAGCCGACCAGCGTCTGCCAGCTCGGGAACGGCGCGAAGCAGACCACACCGGTCACGAACGACATCGCCAGGCCGAACCACGGCACACCGCGCGAGTCGGTCTTGGCGAAGAGCTTCGGCGCGTAGCCGTTCTTGGCCAGGCCGTAGGAGATACGGGACGTGGCGGTGGTGTAGATCAGGCCGGTGCCGCCGGGGGAGATGATCGCGTCGGCGTACAGGACCCAGGCCAGCCAGCCCAGGCCGACCAGCGAGGCGAGACCGGCCCAGGGGCCGCTGATGCCGGCGTAGGCCAGGTTGGCCCAGCCCTTCGCGAAGGAGGCGTGGGGCAGGGCGGCGATGAACACGACCTGGAGCAGGACGTAGATGATCGCGCCGATCGCGACCGAGCCCAGCGTGGCGCGCGGCAGGTCGCGCTTCGGGTTGCGGCTCTCGCCGGCCAGCTGGATCGCCTGCTCGAAGCCGAGCAGCGCGAAGATGATGCCGGAGGAGCTGATCGCGGTGAGGACGCCCTTGGCGCCGAACGGGGCGAAGCCCTCGGAGGTGAAGTTGGCCGGGTGGAAGTTGCCGATCGCGATGATGAAGATCGCCGCGAGCGGGACCGCGATCTTCCACCAGGTGGCGGCGCTGTTGGTGTGTGCCAGGACGCGGACGCCGAGGAAGTTGACCGCGACGAACACGGCCATGAGGAGCACGGCGACGACGATGCCGCTGGTGGTCAGCGTGCCGTTGGTGTTCTGCAGTCCGTCGGCGAAGTGCCAGTGCTTGGCATAGCCGATCATGGCCTCGACCTCGATCGGGGCCACGGTCGCGGCCTGCAGCCAGGAGAACCAGCCGAAGGACATACCGGCCAGGCCGCCGAAGGCGTAGTGCGGGTAACGGGCGGTACCGCCCGCCACCGGGAACATGCCGCCGAGCTCGGCGTGCACGAGGGCGAGCAGCACGATCGCCACCGCCCCGATCACCCACGAGATGATCGCGGCGGGGCCGGCCGCCACGACGGCCTTCTCGGCACCGAAGAGCCAGCCGGAGCCGATGATGGAACCCACCGAAGCCCACATGAGGCCGATGAGCCCCACATCGCGGCGCAGGCCGCCACCGGTGTCGCTTGTGGCTACCGGCGCAGCCTGGTCGACGTTCGCCATGTCTAGTGGCCTCTCAGATCTATACGCGGTGTTAACGAGCAAGGAGGCCACAGGCTAGGGATGCTTTCCGCGTCCGCAAAAGACTGTTAACCAAATTTTGACCCGGGATCTTCGGTGTCTTGAGCCCACACTCGGTCACTGAGTTGTCACAGGTCAGATGCCTGGCCGGAATGTCAATATTCAGCAGCAGATTGTGAGTAGAAGGAAAGATTCACTAGTCGAGAAGAGGAATTTCGATGGCCGGGCAACGATCCATGACCATGTCCAGTCCTGCCGCCCGGATCCGCTCGTAGGCGGTCTCGTCCACGACCCCGAGCTGGAACCATACCGCCCGCGCGCCCTTGACCACGGCCTCGTCGGCCACCGCGCCGGCCAGCTCGCTGTTCACGAAGACGTCGACGACGTCGATTTCGAAGGGGATGTCGGCGAGGGAGGCGTAACCCTGCTCTCCGTGCACGGTCTCCGCCTTCGGATGCACGGGGACGATCCGCTTGCCGAACCGCTGGAGCACCTGCGCCACCCCGTACGCCGCCCGGCTCGGGTTGGTGGACAGGCCGACCACCGCCCAGGTGTCACCCAGCTCGGTCAGGATCCTGCGGATCGTCGCTTCGTCGCCGTACACGGCCGCCTCCTCGGGGCTGCGGGAAACTGTTCGCCTGGGCAACAGTGCCGGGTCGGGTCCGATTCCCGGCCCGCCATCCCGCCACCATGGCCGGAATCGGCACGAGATGCCTGCGTACGACCGCCCGCCCGCCTACGCTCAGCCCGTGCTGCGCATCCTCGACGCCCGAACCGGTGAGCTCGTCCCCGCCGCGCCCGCCCGCCGCGGCCTGACCCGCATCGAGGCCCACGCCTCCGGCCCCGATCCGACCTCCCTGCGCGTACTGCTCACCGCCGACCTCCTGGTCCGTGCCCTGGAGCTGGGCGGCACCCCGGTCTGGGCGGCGCTCGCCGCACCCCACCACCCCGCCGGCCTCCGCACCGCCGCGACCACCCTGTCCATCCGCCCCTTCGAGGACGCCCACGACCTTCCGTCGGGGCTGGGCGAGGCACAGGTGATCCATGTGACGGCCGAGGCCCCGGACGCCTCCGGCAGCGGGCCGGTGGTGTGGGTGGCCCCAGTGGAGTGGACGGCGGAGGCGGTGGGCTCGTGCGAGGGCGGGGCGGCGGGTGAGGCTGGAGGGGAAGGAGTGGCCCCAGAGGTCGGAGGCGCAGGAGGGGCTGGAGGGGCTGGAGGGGCTGGAGGGGCTGGAGGGGCCGCTTGTCGCGGGCATGTCTCCGAGCCGGCTCCCGGCCATGCTCCTGAGGTCCCGCTCGGCCGCGCCTCCGAGCCCGGCCCCCAGACCGCTGCCCACCCCGCGCTCCCGGGCCTGCTCTCCGATCCCGCTGCCCTTCGGCTCGCTCTGCTCTCCGTGCCGCGCGGTGAGCCCGTCCGACTGGGATCCGGCGTGCCGGCAGAGGCCGCCGGGCGGCTGGCCCGGTGGCGGCGGGCCGTGGCGGGGTGGGCGCGGCAGCCCTCGAGACCCGTGCCCGACGACGTGCGGGCGCGGCTGCGTTCCGCGTGGGAGAACGACCTTGACCTGCCCGGAGTGCTGGAGGTGCTGCGGGCCGTGGAGAGCGCCCCGGAGCTGCCCGACGGAGCCCGCTTCGAGACGTACGTCTACTCCGACCGTCTTCTGGCCCTCGACCTGGCCCGCGACGTCGGGAGCCTCGCGTGATCGTGCGGGCGGGCACGGGCCCGCTGCGCCGGCTGGTGGTCCTGCGGCACGCCAAGTCCGCCTGGCCCGAGGGCGTCGAGGACCGCCGCAGGCCGCTCGCGCCGCGCGGGCTGCGCGACGCCCCGGCCGCCGGACGCGCCCTCGCCGAGGCGGACTGCCTGCCCGACCTCGCCCTGTGCTCCCCGGCCGTACGCGCCCGCCGCACCTGGGAGCTGGCCTCCGCGGAGTGGGGCACTCCGCCGCCGGTGCGCTACGACCGGCGGTTGTACGGGGCGGGCGTACCGGAGCTGCTGGAGGTGGTCCGCGAGGCGCCGCCCGAGGTCGAGACCCTGCTGCTGGTCGGGCACAACCCCGGTCTTGAGGAACTGGTCCTGGAGCTGGCACGGGACGGCCTCGACGACACGCTGCAGCGGGTGCGGACGAAGTTCCCCACGTCCGCGATCGCCGTCCTCTCCTGGCACGGCACCGGATGGCCGGCCCTGGGCCCCGCCACAGCCCTCCTGACGTCGTTCACCGTGCCGCGCGGGAGGAAGAGGTAGCGCCACGCGCGCGTGACCGGCGCTCCCGGGCACCGCATAGGCTGACGGGATGCAGGACGAGTACCGCACAGTCGCCCGCGCGGGCGTGCACGAGACCGAGATCAACCGCTCCCGCTTCCTGTGCGCCCTCGCCCCGGCCGCCACCGAGCAGGAGGCGCAGGACTTCATCGCCTCCGTGCGCAAGGAGCACGCCGACGCCACCCACAACTGCTGGGCGTACGTCATCGGCGCCGACGCCTCCGTGCAGAAGGCCAGCGACGACGGCGAACCGGGCGGCACCGCCGGCGTCCCCATGCTCCAGATGCTGCTGCGCCGTGAGATGCGCTACGTCGTCGCGGTCGTCACCCGCTACTACGGAGGCGTCAAGCTCGGCGCCGGCGGACTCATCCGGGCCTACGGCGGCGCGGTCGGCGAGGCCCTGGACGCCCTCGGCACGCTCACCCGGCGCCGTTTCCGGCTGGCCACGGTGACCGTGGACCACCAGCGTGCCGGCAAGGTCCAGAACGACCTGCGCGCCACCGGACGCGAGGTGCGGGACGTGCACTACGGCGAGGCGGTCACCATCGAGATCGGCCTGCCGGACGCCGACGTGGACGCCTTCCGCGCCTGGCTCGCCGATGTGACGGCGGGCACGGCAGGCGTCGAACTGGGCGGCGAGGCCTACGGAGATGCCTGACACTGCGCATCAATTCGGGCAAAACCGCAAAGTTGACCGATTGTGCCGGGATGATACGGGAGTAACCGCCCGTGATGTCAGACCCGGCCGTTAGTCTCGGGGATCATGAGACTCCTGCACACGTCCGACTGGCATCTCGGCCGGGCCTTCCACCGGGTGAACATGCTCGGGGCCCAGGCCGAGTTCATCGGTCACCTCGTCACCACCGTGCGCGAGCGCGAGGTGGACGCGGTGGTCGTGTCGGGCGACGTGTACGACCGTGCGGTGCCACCGCTCGCCGCGGTCGAGCTGTTCGACGACGCCCTGCACCGCCTCGCCGACCTCGGCGTGCCCACGGTGATGATCTCCGGCAACCACGACTCGGCCCGCCGGCTCGGCGTCGGCGCCGGACTCATCGGCCGCGCCGGCATCCACCTGCGCACCGAGCCGTCGGCGGCCGGCACTCCGGTCGTGCTGGCCGACAGCCACGGCGAGGTCGCCTTCTACGGCCTGCCGTACCTCGAACCCGCCCTGGTGAAGGACGAATTCGCGGTGGACCGGCCCGGCCACGAGGCCGTACTGACCGCCGCCATGGACCGTGTCCGCGCCGACCTCGCCACCCGCGCGCCCGGCACCCGCTCGGTCGTCCTCGCCCACGCCTTCGTCACCGGCGGCCGGACCAGCGACAGCGAGCGGGACATCACCGTCGGCGGGGTCGCCGCCGTACCGGCCGGGGTCTTCGACGGCGTCGACTACGTGGCGCTCGGCCATCTGCACGGCTGCCAGACCATCACCGAGCGCGTGCGCTACTCGGGCTCCCCGCTCGCCTACTCCTTCTCCGAGACCGACCACCGCAAGAGCATGTGGCTGGTCGACCTCGGCGCCGACGGCTCCGTATCCGCCGAGCGCGTCGACTGCCCGGTGCCGCGCCCGCTGGCCCGTATCAGGGGCACGCTGGACGGCCTCCTCGGCGATCCCGCGCTGACCCGCCACGAGGAGGCCTGGGTCGAGGCCACCCTCACCGACCCGGTCCGCCCGGCCGACCCCATGGCCCGGCTCGCCGAGCGCTTCCCGCACACCCTCAGCCTCGTCTTCGCCCCCGAGCGCGCCCCGGACGACCCCGACGTCTCGTACGCGCGCCGCCTGGCGGGCCGCAGCGACCACCAGATCGCCCAGGACTTCGTCGCCCATGTGCGCGGCGCCGGGCCCGACGCACGGGAGGCGGCCGTCCTGCGCGAGGCCTTCGACGCCGTGCGCGCCGACGCCGCCGTGCGGGAGGTGGCCCGGTGAGGCTGCACCGGCTCGACATCACCGCCTTCGGGCCCTTCGGCGGCGCGCACAGCGTCGACTTCGACGCCCTGTCCGCCGCCGGGCTCTTCCTGCTGCACGGCCCCACCGGCGCCGGCAAGACCTCCGTCCTGGACGCCGTCTGCTACGCCCTCTACGGCGCGGTCCCCGGCGCCCGGCAGAGCGGTCAGGGCATCGGCCTGCGCAGCGACCACGCCCAGCCGCGCACCCGCACCGAGGTCCGCCTCGACCTCACCGTCGCCGGCCGCCGCCTCGAGATCACCCGGCAGCCGCCCTGGGAGCGGCCCAAACTGCGCGGCGCCGGCACGACCGTCGACAAGGCCCAGACCTGGCTGCGCGAATACGACACCCGAGCCGGTGTCTGGAAGGACCGCAGCCGTTCCCACCAGGAGATCGGTGAGGAGATCACCCAGCTGCTCGGCATGAGCCGCGAGCAGTTCTGCCAGGTCGTGCTGCTGCCCCAGGGCGACTTCGCCCGCTTCCTGCGTGCCGATGCCGAGGCCCGCGGCCGGCTGCTCGGCCGCCTCTTCGACACCCAGCGCTTCGCCGACGTCGAACGGCGCCTCGCCGAGCGCCGCCGCGCCACCGAGGCACGCGTGCGTGACGGCGATGCGGCCCTGCTCGCCGACGCGCACCGCATGCAGCAGGAGGCCGGCGACGCCATGGAGCTGCCCGATCTGGCCCCCGGCGATCCCGGCCTGGCCGACGCCGTCCTCGGCGCCGCCGCCGTCGCCCGTGCCACCGCCCGCGAACGCCTCACCGTCGCCCACTGCCGGCTCACCGCCGCCGAGTCGGCCCACGCCGCGACCCGGCGCGCCCTGGACGACGTACGCGAACTCGCCCGCCTGCAGAGCCGGTTCGCCGAGGCCCGGCAGCGCGCCGAGCGGCTTCAGGAGCGGGCGGGCGCCCATCAGGAGGCCCAGCGGCGCATGGAGCGGTCCCGCAAGGCGGAGGCGGTCGCGCCCGCGCTGGAACTGCGCGGGGCCGCCGAGGAGGAGCACCACAGGGCGGCCGCGGCCGAGGCACGCACGCGTGGCATGCTCCCCGGCTCCTACGCCGACGCGGGCGCGGCCGGACTCGCCGCCGCCGCCCGCCGGGCCGCCGAGGAGCTGGGCGGCCTGGACGCGGCCCGGCGCGCCGAGCGGCGGCTCGCCGAGCTCGCCGAGGAACGCGCCGGGCTGGACCGCCAGGAGCGCGCCGACGAGGACGTGCTCCGCGAGGCCGAGGCCTGGCTCGCCGAGTGGGACGCCACCCGGACGGCGCTGCGGTCCCGCGTCGACTCCGCCCAGGAGGCCGCCACCCGCGCCGAACAGCTCGCCGTCCGGCGGGAACCGATGCAGGGGCGCCTCGACGCGGCCCGCACCCGGGACCGGCTGGCCGCCGACCTGGAGGGGGCCCGGCGCACAGCGGCCGCCTCCGAGCAGCGGGCCCTGGACGCCCGCGCCCACTGGCTGGACCTCAAGGAACAGCGGCTGAGCGGCATCGCCGCCGAACTGGCCGCCCACCTCACCGACGGCGAACCCTGCGCCGTCTGCGGAGCCACCGAACACCCGGCGCCGGCCCGCAAGGTCGCCGGACACGTCGACCGCGAGACGGAGGACCGGGCCCTCGCCGCGTACCAGCGTGCCGAGGAGCAGCACACCGAGGACGAACGGCGGCTCGGCGGCGTCCGTGCGGCCCTGGCCGCCGCCACGGCCGAGGCCGGCGACACGCCCACCGCGCAACTCGAAGCCGACGCCGTCGAGTTGGAGCAGGAGTACACCCGTGCCCGCAGCGCCGCCTCCGCGCTGCACGCCACCCACGAGGAACTGCGGCACGCCGAGCACGAGCACGAGCGGCGCCTCGCCGACCGCCAGCAGGCCGCCGTACGGGCCGCCTCCCGGCTCACCCGGCGTGAGACGCTGGAGCGCGAACAGGCCCAGCTGGAGGCGGAGTTGGCCAAGGCGCGCGGCAACTTGGGCAGCGTGGCCGCCCGTGCCGCGCAGCTGGAGCGGCAGGCGGCGCTGCTCACCGACGCCGCCGACGCCGTACGCGCGGCCGAGGACGCGGCCCAGCGCCTGAAGGACGCCGACGCCCGCCTCGCCGACGCCGCCTACCGCGCCGGTTTCGACACCCCGCAGGCCGCGGCCGCCGCCCTCCTGGACGCCGCGGCCCACCGCGAGCTGCAACACCGCCTGGACGCCTGGCAGGCGGAGGAGGCCGCCGTACGCGCGGTACTGGCGGAGGCCGACACCGCGGCCGCCGCCCAGCACCCGCCCGCCGACCTGCCCGCCGCCGAGCGCGCGGCGGCCGCGGCCGAACACCGGCTGCGCGAGGCGGCGTCCGCACGCGACGCGGCGGCCCGCTGCTGCGCCGAGCTGGACCGCCTCTCCGCAGGTGCCACCAAGGCCGTACGCCGGCTCGCCCCGCTCCGCGAGGAGTACGACCGGGTCGCCCGCCTCGCCGCCCTCACCGCGGGCACCTCCGCCGACAACGACCGCAGGATGCGCCTGGAGTCATATGTGCTCGCGGCTCGTCTGGAGCAGGTCGCCGCCGCCGCGACCGCACGGCTGCAGCGCATGTCGTCCGGCCGTTACACCCTCGTCCACTCCGACGACCGCACCGGACGCGGCCGCAGCGGGCTCGGGCTGCATGTGGTCGACGCCTGGACCGGACGCGAACGCGACACGGCCACCTTGTCCGGCGGCGAGACCTTCTTCGCCTCGCTCGCCCTCGCCCTCGGCCTGGCGGACGTCGTCACCGACGAAGCCGGCGGTGTCCGCCTCGACACCCTCTTCATCGACGAGGGCTTCGGCAGCCTCGACGACCAGACCCTGGACGAGGTCCTCGACGTCCTGGACTCCCTGCGCGAACGCGACCGCAGCGTCGGCATCGTCAGCCACGTCCCCGACCTGCGGCGGCGCATCCACGCGCAGCTGGAGGTCGTGAAGGGGAGAGCGGGGTCGACGCTAAAGCAGCGGGGTGTGTGAGGATCGTGATCCGGACCATAGCCTGGGTAACGGGTGGAAGACATCCACGGACCGGGTGGCCACCGGCGTGGCCGACGCGACATGGTTCAAGATTCTTGTCGCGGACGAATCCGACGCTTACCAGTGGAAGACCGCCGCGGCCTTGTCCGAGCCGGGTATGCCAGCTGATTCGTGGATCGGCAACACATGCGTGATGGACCGCGACCATGTGGCTGCTGTGTATGCGCCCCGGTCGTTCACGAACAAACCGGACCTGATGCAGGGCGGTGCCTTCACGGCGATCATCAACACCAGCACCGGTGACGTGACGAAGCTCCCGTTCACCGGGACACTCGCCTACTTCGACCCGTCCTGCAACACCGTCACGCACACGGCCGCGTTCACGCAGTACCGCGAGATGAACGACGCATCGAAGCTGCGGACGCGTGTCATCACGGTGGACATGGCCGGCAAGACGCTCTACAAGAGTGGCGAGCTACGGGGACAGGTTTCCTCTCCGGCTCCGGTAAACGACGGCGTGGTGGCCGGCCTGGGCCAGGACCTGGTGCAGGTCGGCAAGAACGGCCGGATCCGCAAGCTTGCCCACGGCGACAGCATTCCGTTCGACATCCGGCCCATGCCCGGCGGAAAGACCAGCTTCATGGACCGGAAGGGCACCACAACCGGCCAGGCAAAGGTGTTCACCGGCACGGCAAACCGGAAATTGTGGCAGCCGGGCCGTTGGCAGACCTCGACCTGGTCTCCGGTGCCGAGGGAAGCGTCTTCCTTACCGGGCACCCTGGCACGGACCGGACGAGAGGCAGCGGTGTCAGCCGGCTGAACGTTCCGGCAGACACCGACGTCTCCTCCCACGGCCGGCTGGCCGTCGAGCCTGTACTCACACTGGGAATCCGTGCCGGACTGACCCGCATCCAGGCCGCCGGAAAGGGCTTCACGAAGGCCGACGAGCCGCAGGCCGATGTACGGAACCGGTCCGGGCAGGCTCCGCAGTCGGCGGTGGAGGACACCACCACGGTCATCAGGTCCACGGCCGCGGACACGGGGAAGAAGCTCACCCAGCACGTCACACTGGTCCAGCCGCGTTACGGGAACGTGCTCTCTCCGGCACTTGCCGGTTCGTCCCAACCGCGCGGTGTGAGCCGGGTGAAGGATGACGTCTCCAACGATCCCACGGATACCGACCGGTGGTGTTCCGTCTCCCGGAACGACATGAGCGTCCAGGCGTTGCAGCCGACGCCGAACCAGGTCGAATGGGCCGTGAACATGGCGGTACGCAACCAGCTCCGCTCCCAGTGGATCACCCAGGGCGGCTGGCGTTCGCGGGCAGGTCTGGGCACGATCGACCCGCAGGGCCTGTTCCCGCGTCCCCAGCTGAACGGGGGAGGGCAGATCCCCGCGAACGTGATGCTGGGCATCCTGGCGCAGGAGTCCAACCTGTGGCAGGCCGAATCCGGCGCGATCCCCGGCCAGATGGGCAACCCGCTGGCAGCCGTGGACGGCTACTACGGGCATGACGCCAAGGACACCCTGCTGGGCTACTGGCGCATCAACTGGAACAAGTCCGACTGCGGATACGGTGTCGGCCAGGTCACCGACGGCATGCGGCTGATGGGACACGAGAAGCCCAACGAGACCAGTCTCGACCCGAAGCTGCAGAAGGCGATCGCGATCGACTACGCGACGAACATCGCCGCGTCGATGAAGATCCTCGCCGACAAATGGAACGAGGTCCACACCGACGGGCAGAAGGTCACCGTCAACAACGACAACGCTGCCAAGGTGGAGAACTGGTTCACCGCCGCCTGGAACTACAACCTCGGCCTCAACCCTAAGTCTGCCGCCTCGAAGAACGGCGGGCACTGGGGCCTGGGCTGGTACAACAACCCGGCCAATCCCCTGTACAAGCAGGGCGCCTGGGACCACCCCTTCATGAACGTGGACCTGGACCCCAACAACATCACCGACGCCGCACACCCGCAGTACTGGCCGTACGAGGAGAAGGTGATGGGCTGGGCCGCCTGGTCCATCGACACCGGATTCTCCTACGGCACCGACGGCCGGCAGGACTGGAAGGGCGAGTCCGGATTCGCCACCGCCGGGTTCCGCCCCGCCTACTGGAACGGCACGAACCTGCCCGCCACGGTGGAAGGCAACGCGCCGTACAACCGGGCGCATGTCTCGCCACCGCTCGACACGTTCTGCAACGCTCACAACAACTGCAATCCGTCCAGCCCGGTCGACTGTCCGGACGAGGACTGCTACAAGCAGTTCTGGCGGAACCAGCCCAACGCCACCTGGAAGAAGGACTGCGACACCACCTGCGGCAACGAGAACATCAAATACGCAACCCTGCGTGCCGAGCCAGGGCGTGGATACCGGCTCAAGAACGGCACCCCGGTATGCGGCACGCAGCCGGCGGGGTCCGACGTCGTCACCTCGATCCCGAACGGCACAGAGACCTGGTCGGACTGCGGGAAGGCGTCCTCCACGGGTCAGTTCCGGTTCACGTTGTATCCGGACTGGGACAAGCACTACGAGGCGAAGGCGGACCTGTATTCCATCGGCGGCGGAGACGGCGGGCACTTCTGGTACACCCACACCCGCAAGGATAACCATCTGGGAGGCGACAACAACCGGATGACCATCAAGGGCGAGTGGACCGCCGGGAAGTCCTACGACCTGGCAGCCGTGTACGCGTACATCCCGGACACCGGAGCGCAGACCCGCAACGCCCAGTACACCATCAGCGGAGCCCAGGGCGGCCCCTACACCCGGGTCGTCGACCAGAACGCCAACAACGGCAAATGGGTGCAACTCGGCGCCCACAAGTTCACCTCTACGCCGAAGGTGACCCCGACGAACTACACCAAGACCGGCACTGGCGACGATGACATCGCGTGGAACTCCGTGGCGTTCAAGCCGATCAAGGGCACGTTTGTCCACCGCACCCTGACTGCCGCGTCGGTCTTCGACCCGAACCAGGAACTCGACCCTGGCTGGGCGGCAGGACAGCTCAACGCCAGTCCGCTGAAGTCGGAAGTGGCCCTGTACGACTGGGCCATGGGGCTTGCCTATCAAGGACCGCGCTGGGACAACTCCGGGGCAGACGCGAGTGGTCTGACGAATGAGGCGCGCTGCACCACGCCGCAGGCAGAGGGCGAGTGCACGGGGCAGAAGACCTGGGACGCGGCGGAGGAGTGGTACAAGGACATCAAGGCCGGCGGGTTCAAGCCCACTGCTGACGGGTCCGCTCCCGCGATGTCGGTTCCGGTGTGGATGGGCATGGCAAACCCGCGGCCCAACACGTCACTTCCAGCATCGCAGGCGTTCCAGGACCCCAACAGCTACAAGATCAAGTCAGATGTGGGGGTCACGTTCGTCATCGGCGAGGATGGGAAGATAGTCGACGGGAGTGTGGGCTCCAGCTACCAGGCCCGTGTCGGCAACGCGCACCTTCCGTACTTCGTCACCAAGATCATGAAGGCGATCGAGGCGGACTACGGGATCACGGCGCCGGACATCGACTACACCACACAGGACGCGCTCGAATACGGCAACGTCCAGGAAGCCCACCCGTACACGGACGGCGACACCCCCGGCCAGGCCTACTTCCCGCACTTCCGGGCCGCCCGCCTGGACAGCGCGAAGCAGTGCGTGGACTTCCGGGCCGTCGGCGGCGGTGTCCACGGCTACCGGTCGATGATCGCCCACAAGTACGTCAACGACAATGTCAAGGCATGGGTGGACGAGATCAACTCCAGCCTCAAGACGAACTACGCGGTGCGTAACTTCGCTGGCGACGTCTACTCGATGTTCTTCAAGAACAGCGGCGACGCCAACACGTTCGGCAGCCTGATTGGTAACGCTCCTCCCATCTGGCACGACATCGCCGGCGCGTTCTGCGCCGACGGCAGTATCAAGCCGATGCACCTGCAAGAGGACAAGGACATCGATTCGTCCAACGGGCTCGTCTTCCAGAGCTACATGCCCGACCTGTACGTGTACGTCGACGACCAGATGACCGACAACCTCGGCCGTCCATCGAACCACCGGGTCCACGCAGGCGACTGGAAGGACTTCTCCAACATCCCAGGCATGGAGTCGGTCGACGGCAACGCGTATATGCGGTGCGACGCGAAGAACCGCGGCAGCGGCGGCAACCCGTGGAACGTGAAGCCCCCCGTGCCGTTCATCGGAGACGGTCCCGGGAACCAGCCGTCTCTGGTCTTCCACTGCGACGACCCCGTCGAGGAGTTCGGCGTCAACCTCACGCAGTAGCGTCTTGAGGTGTTCTCCTCCCTTCGCAAGCTCGGGAAGGAGACTTTCCCCCACCTTGCGGTGGTGGGCGTAGGAGGGGGGAGAAATCTCCCCCCTCCAACTTCCAGAGAAAATGGTGTGCATTGTGGGCGGATATGGTGGAATATATGTCTATGTCTTTTTCTTTCTCCTCTATATCGCGCTAGTGTCCTGCTTGTGCGTAAAAGCTGCGGAGAACACATCCTGGAAAATGTCCATGATGGTCGCGTCGGGAGGTATATTCCTGCCATTCGCACTGTTCTGCGTACTCTTTCCCGGCATGCTTTTTGTGCTGGCCTACCTTGTCGTCGTCGTCATGCTGGCCACTAAGGTCGGGTCCAAGGGGGCGGTGGCGAGAGGAATGCTGATAACCGCGGTAGGAATCCTCCTGCCGATCAGCCTCCCATTCGTTGGATTCCTGGTCTAGCGGGACTTGTCCTACGGTCCTGGCCGAGTGGAACTCGTCGCAGCGCACAACGGGACAGCCAGCGCGGTCGCGTCGGATCAACGCATCGTAGGCACCGAAGTTCGGAACCGACTCCCAGTTGCTGGTGACGTCAATGCCGTGACCATCGGTGGTGAACCCGTAGGATTCCGTGCGTTCCGCTTCTGCATATCCGCCGCGCTCCTGTGAATCACCGTAATCGTATGAGGTCGCTGTCTCCAGGAAGAGAGAGCCATTGATAAGGGTGAATGTATGGTCGAGGGTGTCGCGGCCATGCGCATCCATGAAAATGACTGAGGTGTACCCGGTTTCCAGGCGCATTTTCACGCGCAGTGTCGCGGCGGAGTGGTCATCGGGGGAGGCGACAGCGGTGTACAGGTTGTTCCACTGCTCGCAGTAGGTCCAGGTCATGGTCGATTCAGCCCGTGCCCCTTCGGTAGCGGGAAACCCTGCAGGTCATCGAAAGTAGGGATTTCACGCAGTGCGTCGGCAAGGCTATGTCAATTCCTGGGAGTGAGAATATGAAACCAGCGGAAGTCCGGTAAACATGGGGAGTAGCTTGCCAAGGTACCATTCGCCGTCCGCGAATCGTTCCATCCCTTGTCGTGGGACCATGTTCTTATTCGGTGTGACTAGTAGGGACTTCCCTGAGTCGGCAACGATGAAAATACAGCCGGCGTCGCCCTCTCGGTGCGTCATGATGAAGCCGCAGGCATGACCTTGAACGCGTACCGACTCCAGTTCACGCACCACCTCTTCTCTTACATTCTTCGTCACGGCGAACCATTCGAATAGGTCAGTGTCGGTCACGTATGCCAGATTTTCGCCATCCTCGAACCTCCATCCGGCCGCCTCGGCCGCAGCAATGATGTTCGGGATTGACTCTTCTTGAGACATGCTGAAATCGAACTCTACGTCCGTACTCATCACGCCTACCTTTCCTTGCGCTGCGTCTGTTTGGGTGAGTCAAGATGCCGGGCAGAAAACCGCATCCGTACAATTCTACCCCCGGGGAATGACCCTCCAGGGAATCCCCTTCTGATTCAGGAACGAGATGATGTTGTCCGGTATCTCGTTTTCCGATATCAAGCCAAACTGTGCGCCGTTCTCACGCGCAATTCGCCGTGCATCGCCAAGCTTCGACTTGAACCTCAACATTTCCTTCTCGTTGGAGTTCACCCTGTCCCAGTAGCGGCCTGATTTCGCCTCGTACCAGGTCTCACTGCCGGTCGTCGGGTCGGTGTATTGCCCGTCAAATTGGCGACCACCAGTTTTGAAGCCGGGCCTTCCATCGGGACCCGGAGTGCCACCGAGCTTCTCCATGAGAAAGTCTTCATAGGAATCTCCGCTCTCCTGCGCTATCCTTCCGCGGCTCTTCCCCTCCGGCCCGCTCCGAGGCGGCTCACCCGAAGATGACGCCCCCTGCCCGGACATGCCGTCCCCTCGCGCGCCGGCTGCCATGAGGACGATCCCGGCCGTGCCGAGGATGGCGGCATTGGCGATGGACTCCGCTGTGAGGGCGCCGGCCACTCCGCCTCCGGCGAGCGCGAGGCCTCCGGGAGGGAACAGGGCGAGCAGGGAGAGCAGGAGGAGGGCGAAGCCGAGATAGACCAGGAAGGTGTTCAGCGCGTCGAGCAGGTGGAACGTGTGGATCGCCCTGCCGCCGGGGCCGGCGTCGCCGAAGCCACGCCACAGCAGGAGTGCGCCGGTGGTGGCCGAACCCAGTGCGGTACCGAGACGGAAGCGGTGAACCGCCAGCAGTTCCGCCGTGGGCTGGGCCGACGCCGTCCGCCAGGCACGAAGCAGGGTGGTGAGCTGGTAGGCGATCCAGGCCAGGGCGGCGATACCGAAGCCCATGAGGATCCTCGGCCCTGAGCCGGTGCTGAAGAACTTCTGGAGACCGGCAGTCGAGGTGAACGAGCCGATACCCAGGAACAGTAACGAAGGCAGTACGAGCACGCACGGGATCACTAGGAGCCACCGCTCCCGGGAACCACGGGCTGCTCGGGCCGCCTTCAGCAGACCGCGGACGTACAGCCCCCGCCATACGTGCGGGTTGTCGGATGCGTCCATCCGAGCGATGATCCCGGCGGTCACCCGACGCAGTTCCTCGGTGTCGGCGGGGGGTGCTGACGCGGCGGCGTACAGCAGGGAGCGCCGCAGCCTGACATAGCGCAGGACGATCAGCAGGCTCCATGGCGGACGCCAGACGGCGTACCGCAGCAGAGCTCCCGCGCTGTCGCCGTCGACGCGTTCAGAAGTGAGCAGTAGGCCCGGCACGATGCGCTTGCCGCGGTAGATGTGGCGCAGGTCGACGACCATGGCGATGGCCAGGCATGTCAGTGGCGCCGCCCACGCCTGCCCGTTCAGAGATTCAAGCCAGTGCGCGGCCTGGCTGGTGGGTTTCTGGACCGCGTAATTGTTCACCGTGTGATACGCGGCAGCGGCCGCGAGCGGGACCACCGAGAACAGGCGTAGCCAACTTCGTGCACGCCACAGCAGCCCGACCCCAAAGCCGGCCATAGCCGTCCACACCAGATGGGAGAAAGTTTCGGTGGCCGGTGGACCGAGCATGTCCAACTGGCTGAACGGCGCTGGTAGCCACGCCGTCAACACCTGCCCCAGACCCGGCACGTAAGGCGGAGACAAGCTGTCCGGGATGATCCAGCCCCCACCGCGGGCGATCGCCCGGTTCGCGTCCAAGCCGTACCGCAGTACCGCCTCCAGCAGACCGAACCCGCCCCCCAGCGCCGCACCCAGCACCGTGAAGTCGGTCAGCCCCCACTGGCGGCGCACCTTCAGACTCAACCCGACCAGCAGGAGAGGGGAAACCTTGATCAGTTCCTCCACCCAGGGCGCCACCGTGTAGCTGGTGGTGTCCACCACCGTCACCAGCGACTGTCCCGACTGGTGCGCGTAGAGACGGGTATAGGCGAACTCCACCAACGCAGTCGCCACGCCGCACCCGTACACCCCCAGGGCAAGCGCCAGCAGCACGGTCAACAAGCGCACCGAGCGGGTCGGCCAGGAAACAGCGAACAGTTGCAGCACACCCCAGACGGCCGCCACCGTCATCATCAACGTCACACCAGGCCCCCGACGCACCGGAACAACCATCGATTCGCGACAGTGAACCTGATGCTATGGAGTCAACTAGCCGCACAGCAAGCGAATTGAGAGCCTGGGTTAGGCGACCGTGGGGAGGATGCAAATCCTTCCAATTCCGATGCTGAGAAGTCTCCGTACGCAACGCCGGATCAACCTGGCGGTGAGGCTGTACAGGGAGAGAGCGGGGTCGACGCTGCGGCAGCGGGGTGTCTGACCGGGTCAGCGGCCCAGCGCGCGCCGGGGCAGCGGTGAGGAGTACACGACGCTGGTGGTCACCGAGCCCAGCGCGCCGATCTTTCCGGAGATCTCCTCCAGGTGCGCCATGGAGCGTGCGGCGACCTTGATGACGAAGCAGTCGTCGCCCGTCACGTGGTGCGCCTCCAGGATTTCGGGGGTTGTGGCCACCAGGTCGTGGAACGGCCTGTAGTTGCCGTTCGGGTAGCGCAGCCGGACGAACGCCAGGATCGGCAGCCCGAGCCGCTCGGGGTCGACGACCGCCGCGTAGCCCTGGATCACACCTGCCTCCTCCAGCCGGCGGACCCGTTCGGTGACGGCGCTCGGCGACATGGAGACGGCCCGCGCCAGCTCGGCATAGCTGGCCCGGCCCTCGCGCTGGAGGACCTCGAGTATGCGCCAGTCGGTGGCGTCCGGGGAATACACGGTCATCCCGGATGGATAGCAGGGAAATCCCGGCGTGGACAAGGGGAGCGCCGGGGATCTCCCCTTCAGGGAGCGGGGCTCCGACCGTAGATTCTTCACCATGATCACCGATGAGAACCCCGTCCTGCGCGTCCCTCCCGCCCCGCCCGCCGAGGCGGCCGCCCACTTCCGGGCGAGCCTGGCCTTCCACGCCGACGTCTCCGACGTGGCCGCCGCGCTCGCGGCCGGCGGTGACCCCGGCTTCGTCGTCGTGGACTCCCGCTCGACCGAGTCCTGGGACCAGGGCCACATCCCCGGCGCCGTCCATCTGCCCACCGCGCTCATCCCCGAGCAGGCCGAGCGGCTCCTGGACAAGTCCGTCCCGGTGGTGACGTACTGCTGGGGTCCGGCCTGCAACGGCGCCACCCGCGCCGCCCTCGCCCTCGCCGAACTCGGCTACCCGGTCAAGGAGATGCTCGGCGGCTTCGAGTACTGGGTGCGCGAGGGTTTCGCCTACGAGAGCTGGCAGGGGCCGCAACAGCGGAACGCGGACCCGCTGACCGCGCCCGTCGAAGGCGAGTGCGGCTGCTGACCGGCGCCCGTGTAGGTTCTCTGCCCATGGCTCGATACGCGGATCCAGGCGCGCTGGAGTGGGTGGAATCGGGCGGCGGCCCACTGATAGCCGTCCCGGAGACGGTGCTGCCGTTCTGGGCGGGCGCCGACAGCGAGGAACTCGACACCGACTACGACCGGGCGTGCGAGGTCGACGGCCACATCGGTCTGCTGCCCGTCGGTGACAGCGCGGCCCTGGTGTTCGGCGAGGAACCCGCCTCCACCTCGTACCTGCCGGACCACTCCACCTTCGTACGCTGGTCCGCCGCCAACTCCGAGGCGGAGCTCCTCGCCGGTGTCCCCGCCGCCCTGCACGCCGCCGTGTGGGGGAGCGAGGTGCACTGGCGGGTGCCCGGCCCGGTGCTGCTGTTCGACTCGGCCTGGCCGGGCGGCACCGCCGCCCACCAGGAGCACCTGCGGATCCCCCTGGAGCCGGGCTCCTACGCGGTGCGCGCCGCGTACGCCCAGCCCGGCCCGGAGACCTGGCTCGGCCTGGTCCAGCTCCGGCGGCTCAGCCCCTGACCGGACCGCCGGGGGCCGTCAACGCAGGCCGTCGAACGCGATGTTCAAGTGCCTCGGACCGCGCAGCACCGCGTTCTGCCGGTACGGCGGAGGGTCCTCGACCAGACGGGGACCCTCCAGGCGCCGGGCCAGTTCCGACAGGGCGATCTGGGTCTCGAGACGGGCCAGCGGAGCGCCGAAGCAGCTGTGGATGCCGCTGCCGAACCCGAGGTGCTGGATGTCCTCGCGGTCCGGGTCGAAGCGCTCGGGGTCCTTGAACCGCTCGGGGTCGCGGTTTCCCGCGGCCAGCATCAGCCAGATGCGCGAGCCCTTGGGGATGGTGACCCCGCGCAGCTCGATGTCGGCGATACAGGTGCGCTGCGGCACGATCTGCACCGGCGGCTCGTAACGCAGCAGCTCCTCCACGATCCGCACCGACAGGCCCGGGTCGTCGCGCAGCCGCTCCAGGACCTCCGGGTGGCGCAGCAGCGTCAGCATGCCGTTGGTGATCAGGTTGACGGTCGTCTCGTGGCCCGCGATGAGGAGCAGCACCGCTGTGCTGAGCACTTCCATCGTCGTCATGGCGCCGTCCGGACCGCGACTGTTCACCAGGTCGGAGAGCATGTCGTCGCGAGGTTCCCGGGCGCGCTGCTCCACCAGTCCGTTCAGGTACATGCCGAGCTGCAACCGGGCCTCCTGCGCGGTCCGCTGCGATGCGGCGCTCGTGCGGGTGTCGGGGTCCAGACCGGCGACGATCGGGTCGACCCAGGCACGGAAGCGGGGCTCGTCCTCGCGCGGCACGCCGAGCAGCCGGCAGATCACGGTCACCGGGAAGGGGTACGCGAACCGGTCGACGAGGTCGATCTGCCGTGCGTCCCCGAAGCCGTCGATCAGCCCGGTGACGATCTCACCCAGCTCGCCCCGCATGCTGTCGATCCGGCGCGGCCTGTGTGGGGGCCCGAAGGAGCTCATGGCGATCCTGCGCAGCCGGTCGTGCTCCGGCGGGTCGAGCCGGATGAAGCTGGGAGGCAGCCCCGTCGCCTCCGGCCCCGACAGCTCGTCGCCCCCGGCGGCGGCCAGATTGGCGGCGTCGGAGCTGATCCGCGGATCGTGGAGCAGGGCCTCGATGTCGTAGTACGAGCTGATGACGTAGGGGCCGTCCTCCTCGTGGAGCACCGGCGTCCTGCGGAGTTCCTCGTACAGCGGATAGGGGTTGGCGCGGTTGGCGAAGTCGGTGATCTGGCGGGACAGCGAGGCCTGTGGCATGACAAGTCCTTGGAACATCGGCGCCGGGCGGCGGTCAGTGGCGGGCGGGGTGGAAGACCAGCTGCTGGTCGGCCGGTGAGTAGCCGCTGAGGGTCACGGTGGGGCCGTGGGTCGGCAGCGACGGGTCGGGGAAGTCGGCCGCCACCGGCCGGCGGCCCTCGGGACGCCGGTCCACCGTCGGGTACTCCACCGGGAACGGCGCACCCCGCTCGATCTGCCGTGCGTAGAACTCCAGCCATCGGGTGTTGTCGAAGCTCACGGCGGCGATGACGCGGCCCTGGTAGCCGTACACGCCGACGAACCGGCGTTCGGCCAGCGAACCCTGCGTGATCATGAGCTGTTCACCCATGGGCGGCACGCCGACCGACTTGATGTTCACGCCGAACATCGACGACCAGAAGGCGGGCATCCACAGGTGCGGGCGCCGGTCGGCGCCGTGGCAGATCATGTTGTGCGCGGCCGTCTCCGCCTGGGCGACGGCGTTGCCCCAGTGCTCCAGCGAGAGGAACTGGTAGCCGAACAGCGCGTGCGGGGAGCGCGCGACGTCACCCGCCACGAAGACGTCGTCCGTGACGATGCCCCGGAAGTCGAAGGCACGGCAGCCGGCGTCACAGGCGATCCCGCGGGGTCCGGCGCCCAGCCCCGACCCGGCCAGCCAGTCGGTGTTGCGCAACGAGCCCAGCGAGACCACGACCACGTCCGCCTCGACGACACTCGCGTCGGACAGGTGGACGGCCCGTACCCGTCCGACCGGGTCGCCCTGAAGCGAGGTCACCGTGACCCCGGTCCGCAGATCCACGCCGTTCTCGGTCTGCAGGCCGGCGGCGACCGCGCCCACCACGCCGCCGAGCGCGCCCACCAGCGGCGCACCCGCCCGCTCCGCCACGGTGACGGGGATGCCCATCTCCCGGCAGGCCGAGGCGACCTCCGAACCGGCGAAGCCGGCACCGATGACGAACACCCGGCGCGGCCCCGCCTTCAGCCGCCGGTACAGATCGGCCGCGTCGTCCCGGGTCCGCAGCAGGCAGACGCCGTCCAGCCGGGCCTCCTCCTCCCTGGGCCAGGGCCGGGCGCGTACCCCGGTGGCGATGAGCAGCCGGTCGTAGTCCACCTCGTCCCCGTCGGCCAGCCGTACCCGCTTGGCCGCCAGATCCAGACCGGTCGCCGGGACACCGAGCCGCCACTTGGCGTCGATCTCCCTGCGGTGCGGCAGCTCGGTGCGGTGCGGTGAGGCCATGCCCAGCAGGACGGACTTGGACAGCGGCGGCCGGTCGTACGGCTCGTACGGCTCGTCGCCGATCAGGGTCAGCTCGCCGGCGAAGCCCTCGGCGCGCAGGGTCTCGGCGGCGCGCAGGCCCGCCAGCGAGGCACCGACGATCACGATCCGGCCCTCGCGCCTGAGCCAGTCGACGTGGTCAGCGGGCATCGGACGCCTCCTGGACGCCTCCCGCGTCGTCCAGCCCGTCCGCGCTGATCGCCTGCACCGGGCAGGCGGCGACGGCGCGGGCCAGCCGTTCCCGCTGTTCCTCGGGGGCGTGCGGATTGTAGATCAACGCCTCGTCGCCGTGCATGGCGAAGACGTCGGGCGCGAGGAACGCGCACTGGGCGTAGCCCTGACATTTGTTGAGATCGACGACGAGCCGCATCGGCGCTCCGCCTTCCGGTGGCCAGGTCCGGTGCGCCGGCCCAGTCGCCCGGCATGCCCGGACGGCGGTCATGTCCCGTTTGTCAGCATCAGTCCGGTACGGCGAGATCGCCCGTCGGGGAACCCGTCCGGGTCGCCCGCACCGGGCCCGCCCGGCCGATCCGTCACGCCCGAGGCGCGGGACGTGAGCGCGAGCGCGCGCCCGCCACGAGGATGTACCCGCTGAGCACCAGCGACCAGGCGGGAAAGACCAGCTCCGACCAGGGCACGTTGCCCGAGCAGAAGAGCAGCGTCAGGGCGGTCAGGCAGCCCAGGGCGGTGAGCCGGCGGGGCAGGACCCCGAGACGGTGGCCGATCGCCGACACCACGGAGACGAAGACGGCCGCCATCCGCATCGCGTACCCCACCATCATCGTGTACGCGAAGTGCCGGCCGAAGTCCCAGGACGCGGGTGCGGGCGCCGTGCCGGCCGGGTGCGCGACCGAGAGCACGGCACCGGCCGCCGCGGCGGCGCCGAACATCGTGGCCGTGAAGACCAGGCCGCTGCCCAGGAACACGGTGGCCAGGAACCTGTCCTCGGCCGCGCCGACGTGCGCCCGGATCGCGCCCATGAACCACAGGAAGAAGATGCCGGCGAACGGCACGAGCGCGAGGGCCGTCTGCAGCGCGCCGCGTCGCGCGGAGTTGGTGAACCCCTGGGCGGTGGCCGCGCCGGCTCCCTGGGGCAGCCCCAGCCGGACCAGGACGATCGCCGCCGCGAGCAGCAGCGCGAACACGACTCCGGCCAGCCCGGCGGCCCGCGGCGCCTCCAGCGCCTGCTGCGCCGACCCCTTCCGATGCATGCCGGCCCGCCTCCTCAGCGACGACTCCGCCACCAGCTAGCCCCCTGCCCGTCGGCCCCCGCCACCGGTAACGGCCGGACGGCGGAGCGATGTAAGGGCACGGGACGGCCATGACCACGGCTGCGCCGGGGCCGGGACCACCAGCAACACGTGGCCCCTGGCGAGGGGTGAGCCGGCTCGGGCCGTCACGGTCCGGCCGGCCCTGCGACCTTCCTCGGCCACGCAAGAGGAGCCCTCCACGCTTTGGGAGCGGTGGGTGCGGTCCGGGGCTGCAGCCCCGGACCGCACCCGACCCGCCCTGCGCCACGGCTGCCCACGGCGGGGCGGCATGGGGTGGTCCGGCGGTCGGCTGTCGGTGTCCTTGGGCCCGGAGTCGAGAGGAGGCGGCTCGGCGGGTGCGGTACCGGCGGTCATGCTCCAAGTCGTCGCCGCATTCGCTCGCACGCGCGCGTGTCTTGTCTCGGCCCGGTCCTCCGCGCGCGTGGCTCGGCCGAGGTGCACGCCTCGTGCACGCGTGTCGTGTCCTGGCCCAGCTTCCCGCGCGCGTGCTTGTCCCGGCCCGGCTCTTCTGCGCGCGTTGCGCCGGCCCAGGTCTCATGCGTGCGTGGTTTGGTCAGGGCCCAGCACTTGTGTGCGCGCCTCGCCCCGGCCGGCTCCCCGGCGCGCGCCTCGCCCTGGCCCAGCCCCCCGGCGCATGTGCTTCGACCAGCTCCCTGATTGCGCATGGCCTCTGGCCCGTCAACACGCGCGTCCTTGCGCTCGGTTCCTCAGCGCGCGGGCCTCGCCCCGGCCCGTGGTCGTGCGGCCCTGGCCTGAGATCGTGCCTCGCCCCCTTCTCCGATGCGGTCGCGTCCCCGGTGTCTGACCTCGCATCCGCATGCCCCACACCGTCCGCCGTCGGCCCAGGTCCAGGTGCCTGGCCTCGGCCTCGCCCCCAATTCGCTCGCGCCCCGCCGACCCCACCCCTAGGGTGATGCGCCATGCCTGCGAACAAGAGCCCGGCACCGCAAGACCCGCGGCGCGACCCGTTGCCCCTGCGCGGCCGTACCGCCCTGGTCACCGGGGCGAGTCGGCGGGCCGGGATCGGGCATGCCGTGGCGCGGCGGTTGGCGGCGTACGGGGCGAGCGTGTACCTGCATCATCATGTGCCGCACGACGCCGCGATGCCGTGGGGCGCCGACAGTCCCGAGGCTGTCGTCGGCTCCGTGCGTGCGGTGCTCGGTGATCCCGGGGCCCGTGTCGTGTCCGGACCCGGTGACCTCGCCGACCCGGAGGAACCGGCCCGGCTGATCGACACGGTCGTCGGTGAGTTCGGGCGTCTGGACATCCTCGTCGCCAACCACGCCCTCAGCGGCTCGGACGGCACCCTGGACGAGATCGACGCAGCGATGCTCGACGCGCACTGGGCGGTCGACACCCGCTCGGTCCTGCTGCTCGTCCAGGCCTACGCCCGCTCACGCGCCCGGCCGACCGATGGTGTTCCCGGCGGGCGGGTGGTGTTGATGACCTCCGGACAGGACCGCGACGGCGGCATGCCGGGCGAGATCGCCTACGCCCTCCAGAAGGGCGCCCTCGCCTCGATCACCCGCTCCCTGGCCGGTCCGCTCGCCGACCGGGGCATCACGGTGAACGCCGTCAACCCCGGCCCGGTGGACACCGGTTACGCCACCGGTGAGGCCCATGCCGCAGTCGCGGCCCGGTTCCCCGGCGGGCGCTGGGGCCTCCCCGACGACCCGGCCCGCCTCATCGCCTGGCTGGCCACCGACGAGGCCGGCTGGATCACCGGGGAGGTCATCAACTCGGAAGGCGGCTTCCGGCGCTGATGCCGGGCGGTCAGAGCCGGGCCAGCTCGTCCACCAGGTCGTCCAGGCCCAGCGAGCCCTGCGACAGCGCCGCCATGTGCCAGGACTTCAGATCGAACGCGTCGCCGTGTCGCTCGCGCGCCTTCTCCCGGCCCAGCAGCCACGCCCGCTCACCGAGCTTGTAACCGATCGCCTGCCCCGGAATCGTCAGATACCGGGTCAGCTCGCTCTCCACGAAGTCCGCCGGCCGGCTGCTGTGCGAGCCGAAGAACTCCTGCGCCAGCTCCGGCGTCCACCGCTCGCCGGGGTGGAACGGCGAGTCGGCCGGGATCTCCAGCTCCAGGTGCATGCCGATGTCCACGATCACCCGGGCCGCCCGCATCATCTGCGCGTCCAGGTAGCCGAGCCGCTCCTCGGGATCCGTGAGGTAGCCCAGCTCGTCCATCAGCCGCTCCGCGTACAGCGCCCAGCCCTCGGCGTTGGCGCTCACCCCGCCGACCGTCGCCTGGTAGCGGGACAGGTTCTCGGCCACGTGCACCCACTGCGCGAGCTGGAGGTGATGCCCGGGCACGCCCTCGTGGTACCAGGTCGAGACCAGGTCGTAGACCGGGAAGCGGGTCTGGCCCATGGTGGGCAGCCAGGTGCGGCCCGGGCGGGAGAAGTCCTCCGACGGGGCCGTGTAGTAGGGGGCCGCCGCACCGCCGGGCGGGGCGATGCGCGACTCCACCTTCCGCACCCGCTCGGCGAGCTCGAAGTGCGTGCCGTCCAGGTTCTCGATGGCCCTGTCCATCAGGCCCTGCAGCCACTCCCGCACCTCCTCCACACCCTCGATGTGCCGGCCGTGCTCGTCGAGGTGCGCGAGCGCCACCCACGGGGTCCCGGCGCCCGGCAGGATCTTCTCCGCCTCCTGCTTCATCTCGCCGAGGATCCGGTGGAACTCCGACCAGCCGTACGCGTACGCCTCGTCCAGGTCCAGATCGGTGCCGTTGAAGTAGCGGGACCAGCGCGCGTAGCGCTCGCGGCCCACCGTGTTCGGGGCGCCCTCGATCGCCGGCGCGTACACGTCCCGCAGCCAGTCCCGCAGCTCCACCAGGGCGCCGGTCGCCGCGCGGGCCGCCTCGTCCAGCTCCGGGCGCAGCGCCTGGGGTCCGGCGGCGGCGAAGTCCTCGTACCAGCCGCGGCCCTTGCCGTCCGTGTCGGTCCACTCGGTGAGCTGCTCGATGTACGTCGCCGTCGGCCGCGGCGCCGCGAACAGCTTGCGGTCCAGGCCGAGTTGCAGCGACTCACGGTAGCCCGCGAGCGCTCCCGGGACCGCGCGCAGCCGCTCGGCGATCGCCGCCCAGTCCTCGTCCGTCTGCGACGGGGTGACCGTGAAGATGTCCCGCACCGAGTGGCCCGGCGTGGCCATGTTGCCGACCGCGCGCAGGTGCTCGTCCGCGTCGTGCACGGCGAGTTCGGCGGTCAGCCGCTCCCGCAGCAGCCGCCCGCAGCGCCGCTCCGCGTCGGTCTCCGCCCCCGGCTGCCGCTCCGCCTCGTCCAGCTTCGCGAGGGTGGTCCGCGCCAGCTCCGCGAGGGCCGCCTGGCCCGCGGGCGAGTAGTCGGGCAGGCGGCTCGAACTCTCCTTCACACCGAGGTAGGTACCGGTGACCGGGTCGAGGGCGATGAGGTCGTCCACGTACGCGTCTGCCACCTGGCGGGGCAGCGGGCTCTTGGTCTCAGACATATGACCATCCTCGTACGAGAAGGATCACCTCGTCACCCACGTATGGGGGATTCAGCTCTGGGCGTGGCCGGGCGGCAGCAGCGGCCCGCACTCCCACTGCTGGAAGATCAACCGGGTCTCCACCCGGGCCACCTCCCGCCGCGCCGTGAATTCGTCGAGCACCAGCCGCTGCAGATCAGCCATGTCCGCGACGGCCACATGCACCAGATAGTCGTCCGGCCCGGTCAGATGGAACACCGTCCGTGCCTCCGGCAGCGCCCGGATCCGCTCCACGAACGGCCCGACCAGCTCCCGCCGATGCGGTCTGACCTGCACCGACAGCAACGCCTGCAGCCCACGGCCGATCTTGGCCGGATCCAGCTCCAGCCGGTGCCCGAGTATCACGCCCGACCGGCGCAGCCGGGTCACCCGGTCCAGACACGTCGACGGCGCCACGCCCACCTGTGTGGCCAGATCACGGTAGGTGGTCCGGGCGTCGTTCTGCAGGAGCCGCAGCAGATGGAGATCCACCGGATCCAGTACGACAGATTCGGCCATTGGCCGAACGTAGCACGGTGTTCGAATCCAGTGAACCGTTCGCTGTTCACCCTTCCGCGCATGGACACAGCGAGCACCGGTGCCTACGACGGCGTACGCACCGCATCGAGAGCCCTGGCCACGGAGGCCGTGCACGCCGGCCGCGACGATCTCGCCCGCCAGGGCCTGCACGCCCCGCCGATCGACCTGTCGACCACCTACCCCTCGTACGACAGCCGAGGTGAGGCCGCCCGCATCGACGCCTTCGCCACCGACGGTGCCGACCCGGTCGGACCGCCGGTCTACGGGCGTCTCGGCAACCCGACCGTCGCCCGCTTCGAGACCGCCCTGGCCCGCCTGGAGGGCACCGAGTCCGCGGTCGCCTTCGCCAGCGGCATGGCGGCGCTCAGCGCGGTCCTCCTCGCGCGCTCCGCGATGGGACTGCGGCACGTCGTCGCGGTACGGCCCCTGTACGGCTGCAGCGACCATCTGCTCACCGCCGGGCTGCTCGGCACCGAGGTCACCTGGACCGACCCGGCCGGCATCGCCGACGCGCTGCGCCCCGACACAGGGCTCGTGATGGTCGAGTCCCCGGCCAATCCGACCCTCGCCGAGCTCGACCTGCGGGCCGTCGCGCACGCCTGCGGTTCGGTGCCCCTTCTCGCCGACAACACCTTCGCCACGCCCGTTCTGCAACGCCCGGCCGAGCACGGCGCCCGCCTGGTGCTGCACAGCGCCACCAAGTACCTCGGCGGCCACGGCGATGTGCTGGCCGGAGTGGTCGCCTGTGACGAGGAGTTCGCGGGCCGGCTGCGGCAGATACGGTTCGCCACCGGTGGCGTCCTGCATCCGCTGGCCGGCTATCTGCTGCTGAGGGGACTGTCCACGCTCCCGGTGCGGGTGCGGGCCGCCTCCGCGAACGCCGCCGAACTGGCCGGCCGGCTGGCCGCCGACCCGCGCGTGGCTCGTGTCCACTATCCGCGCATCGGCGGCGCGATGATCGCCTTCGAGGTGAACGGCGATCCGCACGAGGTCATCTCCCGGGTCCGGCTCGTCACCCCGGCGGTGAGCCTCGGCAGCGTCGACACGCTCATCCAGCATCCCGCTTCCATCAGCCACCGCATCGTCGACGCCGACGACCGCCGCGGCGCGGGGGTGAGCGACCGGCTGCTGCGGTTGTCGGTGGGGCTGGAGGACGTCGACGATCTCTGGTCCGACCTGGACCAGGCGCTGGGGCAGCCCGTCCGGACGCCGGCGCCGCTGCGGGAAGCGGTGCACTGAGGGGCACCGGCCGCCGCCCCGTGCGTGGCGCGAGGTTCGGCACTTCCCCCACTGCCTGAAGGGCGTGGGGGACGGCCACCGACACCGCCGCCTCCGCCGGGTGCCTTGGCGGGGGATTCGCGGCGGCGCGGGTGTCTTGTCAGCGCGCCGGGGCCCGGCTGCCGCCGGGGCGCGACCGGCCCCGCAGCCCGGGGCCGGGACCCCGGCCTCGTCATCTCCCTACCGGCCCCCGGCCGGCTGCGGCCTCTGCCCTGGGTCGGCGCCGCAGCCTTGTCGTCGGCCGGCCCGGCCGCCCGCCCGGCTGCCGCCTCCGCCCCGGGCCGGTGTCCCGCCCGGCCCCCGCTTGGACGCCGGGCCCGCCCGGGGTGCACACGGAGGTCGGCGAGGGCCGGGCCGTGGGTCAGTCGCGGCGGGCCGGGCCGCCGAGGCGCCGGAGGCCGGTGTCGTACGGCGACCGGGCGGCGTCCCGTGCGGTGTGCAGCCGGGCGGTGATGACCAGCGTGCCCTCCTCTATCTGGTAGTCGAGGGGCAGGCCGAGGCCGCGCATCGCGGCGACCATGCCGGTGTTGGACGCCTGCGTCACGGCGTACACGCTCTCGCAGCCGGCCTCCACGGCCATCGCCACGAGCCGGCCGAGCAGTTCACCGCCGATGCCGCGCTGCTGCCAGTCGTCCTCGATCAGCAGCGCGACCTCGGTCTCGTCGCCGTCCCACAGCAGATGCCCGAGGCCGACGATGCGGCCGGAGGTGGTCTGCGCGGCCAGCGTCCGGCCGAAACGGGGGCTGAGCAGGTGGTTCAGATAGCGGGCCGCGTCGCCGACCGGGCCGTGGTAGCGCATCCCGAGGGTGCGCGGCGAGCACCGCTCGTGCATCGCCCGTGCCGCGGCCACGTCTGCGGTGTCCGCCCGGCGGATGGTGATGTCGTTGCCCTCGGGCAGCGTCAACACGTCCTTGCCGCGCGGGATGCGTGGACCGAGCCGGTTGTCGAGGTCCACCAGCGCCCGCGCCCGGGCGAACTCGGTGGGCGTGAACGGCAGATACGGCCGCTCCACGGTGAGCACCCCGCCCTCCGGGGCCGGCAGCCGCATCAGGGTGTCCTCCAGTACGCCCTCGACCGGCACCGGCTCGGGCCCGCGGCCCCCGCCGACCGGTGTCCCGGGCAGCGAGCGGATCGTGCACCGACCCAGCAACTGGCGCAGCGCAAGCGGTAGTTCGGCGGCGTCCAACGCGGTGCGCGCGGCCAGCCCGAGCACTCGGGTGGGGGCGTCGACCAGGTCGTGGGCGTCGGCCCGCTCGATCCAGGTGGACTCCCCGCCGGCCTGTGAGACCGCCCGGGTGAGCTCGGTCGCCTCCAGAGCGCCCGGAGCCCGCAGCAGGAACTCGTCCACCGTGCCGTCGGCGAGCGGGTGGGTCTGGAGGCTCAGGATGTCGACGCGCCGCCCGGCCAGTGCGGTGCACAGTGCCGCCAGCGAGCCGGGTTCGTCCTTCACCGTGGTCCGCATCCGCCACAGCGCACCGGTGTCGGCCACGTCGTCGCTGCCGGCCGCGTCGTCCGTTCCGTTGCCCGGCTGCCCGGACGGCCCGGCCGACCGCGTCTCGGCGGCCGGCCGGGCGCCGGTATCGCTGGCGGGCGGTGCGTGGCCGTGGCGGCGTGCCCACCAGATGTGGAAGCCGGCCGTCGCGGCGAGCACGAGCGCCGAGATCACCAGCAGGGCGGGACCGTCCGGGCCGTGCCCGACCAGGTTCGCCACCCCGTCGGCCACGGCGACGGCCGTGAACAGCGCGGCGAGCTCGACGACGTCCCGTCGCCAGTGGTGTACGGGGCGGCCGTGCTTCGCCCGGGTCACATCAGACATCTCTGGAGTCATGCAGCCACTGTGAAGGAACGGTGTTGCGTGATCACGAACTGCTTGTGACCGATGGGTAAAGCATGCTCCGTCCGTTTTGTTGGATTTTCTACGTCCTGTCGGCTCCGCGTCGCTCGGCCCCAGATCGTGGCATTGTCGTCATCCAGTGCTCGCGTCATACGAAAACCGTAGAGGCGACCACTGACAATCGGCCTGACCTGCGAAGGGCCGTAGGGCAGAGGCGTTGACCGTGCCGCGCTCCGTGGGATGACGCCGGTGCGCGGCACGGATGAAGGGTACGGGACCGGCGGCCCCGCCCGTGCCTACTGGCCGACCCGGCCCGGCTGGAGCGTCTGCGTGAACAGCACGGTGCCGTCGTACTCGCGCAGCCGGACCGTCAGTTCGCCGCTGTCGCCGTCGATGTCGACCTCGCCGAAGAACTGGTAACCCTGGGCCGGCGACACATTGGACGCGGTGGGCGCCTTGACGAACACCCGGTCCGGGCCGAACGTGCCGTCCAGCGCGTTGGCCGGGAAGGCACCCGCGTTGAGCGGGCCGGAGACGAACTCCCAGAACGGCTCGAAGTCCTTGAACGCGGCCCGCGAAGGGTCGTAGTGCTGGGCGGAGGTGTGGTGGACGTCGGCCGTCAGCCACACGGTGCCGGTGATCCGCCGGTGCTTGATGAAGCGCAGCAGTTCGGCGATCTGCAGCTCACGGCCGAGCGGAGCGCCCGGGTCGCCCTGCGCGACGGCCTCGAAGTTCGGCTTGCCCTCGACGGGGTCGGGCACGACCAGCCCGAGCGGCATGTCGTTGGCGATCACCTTCCACACCGCGCGGGACTTGGCGAGCTCCCGCTTGAGCCACTCCAGCTGCTCGCGGCCGAGGATGCCCACCGGGTCCGCGGTCTGGTTGTCGGGGGAGTTCGCGTTGCGGTAGGTGCGCATGTCGAGCACGAACACGTCGAGCAGCGGACCGTGGTGGACGACCCGGTAGATCCGGCCGTCCGGGCGCTCGCTGACGGTCGAGATCGGGAAGTACTCGGAGAACGCCTGCCGGGAGCGCAGTGCCAGGTCGTCGAGCCTGGTGCCGGCCGGGTAGGGGGTGCCGGTGCCGATGACCTCGCCCGGGTACCAGTTGTTGCGCACCTCGTGGTCGTCCCACTGGATGATGTTCGGCACCTGGGCGTTGAACCGGCGCAGCGCCGAGTCCAGGAGGTTGTAGCGGAAGTTGCCCCGATAGTCGTCCAGGGTGATCGCGACGTGCGACTTCTCCTCGGTGGTGACGTTCCGGTAGACGCTGCCGTCGGGCAGGGTCGCGGTCGCCGCGATGGGGCCGTCGGCGTAGATGTTGTCGCCGCTGCACAGGAAGAAGTCGGGGTCGACCTTCGCCATCGCGTCGAAGATGCGGTAGCCGCCGATGGACTCGTTGATGCCCCAGCCCTGTCCGGCCAGGTCGCCCGACCACACGAACCGCACGCCCTGACGGCGCCGGGCGGGCGCGGTACGGAAGGTTCCGGTGACCGGCTCGCTCGTGCGGCGCGGGTCGTCCGGGTCGGCGAGCAGCACGCGGTAGTGGACCTGCTCGCCCGACGGCAGACCGTGCAGCCGGGTGGTGCCGGTGAAGTCCGTGCCGGAGCCCAGCAGCGGACCGTGCCATCTGCGCGGGTTGTGGAACGACTCGGTGGCCGAGGTCTCCACGATCATCCGGGCCGGCCGGTCCGAACGCACCCACACCAGGCCGGAGTCGGTGGACACGTCGCCCGCCTGCACGCCCCAGCTCGCCTGGGGGCGCCCGGAGCGGGCGAACGCCGGGGCCGCGCCGAGGCCGACGGGCAGGGTGAGGGCCGCCGACGCGGCGAGGCCGCCGCGCAGAACGCTGCGGCGGCCGGGGAACGGACGGTCTGACATGGCTGTGCCTCCAGGAGCGGGATCCGGCCGGTGTGCAGAGCCACACCTACTGGGAGGCTGCGGCGCGCGCGCAAACCCGAAGTGAACAACGAGCCCTGGGGCAGAGCCGCCGGGCGGAGCCCCGTTCTCCGCACGAGCCCGTCGGCCGGCCGTCGGTGCCTTACGGCGTCGCAGCCACGCGTGCGTACCGCCGGGTGCCGTGGGAGGCCACCCCGGGGCGCGGCGGGCGGGCACGTCACGTCCAGCTCGGCGGAAGGATCCGTGCCCGTTCGTACGCGCGCGTACAGCGCGGCACCGGTGGCCGGGCAGCTCGGCACCGAGGGCCACTCCCGCTCCCCGTCGGCTTCAGCGCTCCGAAGCTCGCCCGCCGTCCGGCGTGTTCAGCGGCTGCCGTCCAGAATGACCCGCGCCACGAGTGCGGGGTCGTCGTTCATCGGGCAGTGGCCGCAGCCGGGCAGCCGTACCAGCCGGGCGTGCGGGATCAGCTGCTTGGCGCGCACGCCCTGACGGCGTACGAGGAGCCGGTCCCGGGAGCCCCACGCCACCGTGACCGGCAGACCCGGCAGCTCGTCGGTGAACCGGACCGTGGCGCCCGCACGCAGCGTCGCGTCGAACCCGGTGGCGCCCACCAGTGCGAGCGTCTCGGCGACGACGGCCTCCGGGGGGCGGCGCGCGGGTCGCGCGTAGATGGTGCTCGTCAGCGCCGTACGGCCGGCCGCGGTGCGCGACAGCCGCTCCACCAGCGGCAGCGGAAGCCGCTGGGCGATGCCCCGCATCGCGAGCAGTACCGTGAAGGCGTACCGGCGCTCGGCCTCCGTCCAGAAGCCGGCCGGGGACAGGGCCGTGACGGACCGTACGAGCTTCTCGCGGCCGAGCTCCAGGGCGAGCAGGCCCCCCAGGGAGTTGCCGGCGATGTGCGGCCGGTCCAGCTCCAGCGTCTCGAACAGGGCGCCGAGCACCGCGTTGGTGGTGGGCAGGTCGTAGGCGAGGCCGTCCGGCAGCCCCGGGGACGCCCCGAAGCCGGGCAGGTCGACGGCGATCACGTCGCGCTCGGTGGCGAGGATGTCCACGACCGGGTCCCAGGCCTGCCGGTGATGGCCGATGCCGTGCAGCAGCACCAGCGGCTCGCCGTGTCCCACGCGCGCGTAGGACACGGCCACGTCCTTCGGGCCGAGCGGAGTGGGGACCTTGAAGGAGGCGGTGGCGGACATGGGGTGCTCCTCGTCTGGGTGCTGACGGACGCCGTAGACAGCTTGTCAGCAATTGCTACCGGCCGGTAGCCCCCAAGGGCAGTACGCCGGCGCCGCGACGGTGGTCAATCCGCCCGGCGCACCTCGATGTTGAAGTCCGCGGTCCCCAGCTGCCGCATCATGGTGAGCCACAGCGGCAGATACATCTCCGTCGCCCGCGCCGCCCGGATCCCGCCCAGGTCCAGCACCCGCTCGGCCGGCCAGCCGAACTCGCCGAGCAGCGCCGTCACCTGCGCCTTGGCCCCGGCGTCGTCACCGCACACGAACAGGTGGTGGGCGCCCGGCACCCGGCCCGGATCCACCATCACCTGACAGTTGACCGTGTTCAGCGTCTTCACCACGCGCGCGTGCGGAAAGGCCCGCTGGATCTGCTCGCCCACACTGTCCGACTCCACCGGGTCCAGCCGCGGTTGGCCGTCCTCGAAGGCCAGCGGATTGGAGACGTCCACCAGGACCTTGCCGTCGAGGTGCTCCGCGCGGGCCGCCCGCAGGGCGTCGAGCGCCACCCGGCCGCCCACCGCGTTGATGACCACCTCGGCCGCGGCGGCCGCCTCCGCGAACGTGCCCGCGCGGGCACGCTCCGCGGAGGCCGTGGCCCACTCCAGCGCCACCGGGTTGTCCTTGACGCGCGACCCCAGGGTCACCTCGTGCCCCAGCTCCACCAGCCTGCCGCCCAGCGTGCGGCCCACCTCGCCCGTGCCCAGCACCGCGAATCGCATCGGCCACCTCCCGTTGCCGGCCGCCTGCTTCCGGCGGTCCGCGGTCATTGTGATCCGGACCCGCGCCGGACGGGCCGATTCCGGGTGGACAGCTCCCGCGCGTGTCGGATGGGATGGTGCGGTGACCACCGGGACCGCGACCGATGTCTTCGAAGAGCACCGCCCCCTGCTGATGGGCGTCGCGTATCGCATGCTGGGCCGCGTGGCCGATGCCGAGGACGTGGTCCAGGACGCCTGGCTGCGCTGGTCCCGCGCCGAGCGGGCGGAGGTCCGCGAACCGCGCGCCTACCTGGTGCGCATCACCACCCGGCTGGCCATCGACCGGCTGCGCCAGGTGCAGACGCGCCTCGAGGCGTACGTCGGACCGTGGCTGCCGGAGCCGTATCTCACCGAGTTCGGCGACGCGGCCCCGGACGCGGCGGACCACGCCGTGCTCGCCGACAGCGTCTCCCTCGCCCTGCTGGTCGTCCTGGAGTCGCTGTCGCCGCTGGAGCGCGCGGTCTTCGTGCTCAGGGAGGCGTTCAGCTATCCGTACGCCGAGATCGCCGCCCTGCTCGACCGCGGTGAGCCGGCGGTACGGCAACTGGCCGGGCGGGCGCGCCGGCACGTCGGCGAACGACGCCCGCGCTACGAGGTCGACCCCGGTCAGCGGCGCGAGCTGACCGAACGTTTCCTCGCCGCCGCGGCCGGCGGTGACCTGGAGGGGCTCATGTCCCTGCTCGCCCCGGACGTCCGCCTGGTCGGCGACAGCGGCGGCAAGGCCAAGGCGCCCCTGCGGATCCTGCACACCGCCGACAAGGTCGGCCGGTTCCTCGTCGCCGTCGCGCCGCAGTCCGCCGCGGGCCTGTCCTACCGCTTCCTGGAGGCCAACGGCGGTCCGGCGTTGCTGCTGCTCTCCGACGGCAAGCCCGAGAGCCTGGTCCAGGTGGACGTCGCCGACGGCCGCGTCGCGACCGTGTACATCGTCCGCAACCCGGACAAGCTGCGGCACCTCGCCGACCGCTGAGGAGCACACCGCCGCATCACCCGCGCCCCATGAGCTCCCGTCCCGCGACGGGGGCTTTGCCGCGATGTCACGCACACCGTCGTGCGCGAACGCCGTGTGAACGCTCCGCGGCGGGTCGCCCGCGCGTCGCCCAGGGGAACGAGGATTGGTCTTGACCAAGGGTGAAGGCCGCCCTATGGTCGCAGAGAAGTGCAACAACCTTTAATAAACAAGGGCGCGAAAAACCGCCGGACCACGGCTCTTGCGGAGGACAGGGTGGGGACCACGCAGCTGGAATCGGTGCCGGAACCGAAGTACTGGCATCTCAAGACCGTGCTCAGCGAGGCACTCGACTCCGAGTTCTCGGTCGGCGAGATCCTGCCCAACGAGCGTGACCTCGCCGCCCGCTTCGGCGTGGCCCGCGCCACGCTCCGCCAGGCTCTCGAACAGCTCGAGCTGGAAGGCCGGCTGCAGCGGCGCCGCGGTGTCGGTACGACCGTCGCGCCCCCGCGGGTGGGCGTGGCCGTCGGCACCGAGCAGCACGCCTGGCCGGGCGCCGCCTCGGACGCCTGGCAGCCCGTCGACTGCGACCAGGCGATGCCGCCCGCCGCCGTCGCCACGGCCCTGGAGACCGGCGTGGACGAGCCCGTGCACATCGTGCGCCGCTCCCGCATGTCCCACGGCCAGCGGGTCGCCACCGAACTCCTCTACGTCCCGGCGGCCTCGGTCCCGGATCTCACCGCCATCGACGCCCCGTCCGGCCCGGCACGCGCGCGTGCGGTGCTGCGCGAGCTCCAGCACCTGACCCTCGAGGGCCAGGACCGCGCCGTCGAACTGGGCTCCGCCCGCGCCGACGACGCCAAGGACCTCGACCGGCTCCCCGGCTCCCCGGTCCTGGTCGTCACCACCCGCTTCTTCGCCGGGGGCCGCACCGCGGCACTCTCCGTCGCCACCTACCGCGCCGACACCTGCCGGCTGACGTTCGGCGACTCACCCGACGTGGAAATACACCACGACCCTGAGCGCCGGGCTTCCTGAGTACCGGTACCCCTTGACCGCAGGGTGGGGGACAGCTCCACTGGGGCGCGGGGCCGTGTCGAAGCGCGGCTCCGCCACGGGGGCGGGACCAGCCACGACGGTGCCGCGGCGGTACGACTGCCCGCGCTCGGCACGGCCGGGGCTCAGCGCCGCGTCACCGTGCCGTCCACCGCGAACAGCTGCTCCTCGACATGGTCCAAGGCCAGGCGCAGCGCCCCCGTCGCCACCGCCGCCTCGCCCAGCACGGACAGGGCCACCTGCGGCGGCCGCAGGCAGTAGCGGGCCAGTTCGCGGCGCAGCGGTTCCAGGACGCCGTCGAGACCGGCCGCCCACCCGCCGATCACCACCAGCTCGGGATCCAGCGCCAGCACCAGCGCGGCCACGTCGTGCACGAGCCGCTGGATGAACCGCTCCACGGCCGCCCGGGCGCGCTGGTCGCCCTTCCGGGCCAGCGCGAACACCTCGGCGACCGCCTGCTCGTCCAGCGGGTGCAGCGGCTCGTCGGTGGTGGACAGCAACGTCTCCGGGGTCGCCTCACGGCCCAGCAGATGCAGCGCGCCGATCTCCCCGGCCGCACCGCCGTAGCCGCGGTGCAGCCGTCCGCCGATCAGCGATCCCGCGCCCGGGCTCAGCCCGGCCAGCACGAACACCACGTCGTCCGACTCGGTGGCCGCGCCCTTCCAGTGCTCGGCGACGGCCGCCGCGTTGGCGTCGTTCTCCACCAGCACCGGGCACTTGAAGGAGCGGCTGAGCCGTTCACCCAGCTGCAGGCCCGTCCACTGCGGCAGCGCCGTGCTCAGCCGCACCGTGCCGTCGGCCTCCACGATCCCCGGCGTGCCCACGCCCACGGCCCGCAGTGAGCCGCGCGCGACCCCGGCCCGGCGCAGCAGCTCGGCGACGGCCCCGCGCAGCCGGTCCAGCCTCTCGTCAGCCGGCGCCGCCTCGTCGACCTCCTTGGCCTGCGCGCCCAGCACTCGCCCGTCCAGGTCGGACAGCAGCGCGGCCACCCGGTGCGGCCCGATCTCCAGGCCCAGCAGATGCCCCGCCTCGGCCCGGAAGCGGAACCGGCGCGCCGGCCGCCCCTGACGGCGCGCGGTGCCCTCGTCGGCCGCCGTCTCCACGACCAGCCCGCCCTCGATGAGCCCTTCGACGACGCCCTCGACGGTCGGCCGGGACAGTCCCGTGGCCCGGGTGATCTCGGTGAGCGTCGCGCAGTCCGTGCCACGCAACGCGTGCAGCACCACCGCGGAATTGATCCTTCGCAGCAGCGAGGGATCGCCGCCGGTCAGCTGCCCCACCGTCGGTCCTTCCAGCTCGCGGGCGTGTTGGCCGGATCGTACTCGGCCCGGCGCGCCCCCGGCGAGTGCCGGGCTCCGCACGGGCGGGCCCGGCTCACCCCGGCTCCACGAACCCCGACTCGTACGCCGCTATCACCGCCTGCGTGCGGTCGCGCGCGCCGAGCTTGGCCAGCACGGCGCTCACATGCGACTTGACCGTCTCCGTGCCCACGACCAGCCGGGCGGCGATCTCCGCGTTCGACAGCCCGCGGGCCATGAGCCGCAGCACCTCCGCCTCCCGCTCCGTCAGACCGGCCTCCGCGAGCGGGGCACGCTGGCGGCGAGGGCCGCCGTACCGGGCCGCGAGCTGTCGTACGGACGCGGGAAACAGCAGCGACTCGCCCTCGGCCACCAGCCGCACCGCGTGGACGATCTCGGCCGGCCGCGCCCGCTTCAACAGGAAGCCGTCGGCTCCCGCACGCAGCGCCTCGTACACGTACTCGTCCTCCTCGAAGGTCGTCACCACGAGGATCCTCGGCGGGGTGTCGACCGTGCGCAGCACCGCGCGCGTGGCCTCGATCCCGTCCATCAGCGGCATACGGACGTCCATCGCGACCACGTCGGGACGCAGTTGGCGCACCAGCGGGATGACCGCCGCCCCGTCCGCCGCCTCGCCCACCACCGCGATGTCGGGCTGGGCCTCCAGCACGGCCCGCAGACCCGCGCGGACCAGGGGTTCGTCGTCGACGAGGAGCACGGTGATCGGCATCCGGCCAGCGTAGATCAGCCGAGCGGCAGCTCCGTGCGCACCTGCCAGTCCCCTTCGTCCGGCCCGGTACGGGCGCTGCCCCCGAGCAGAGCGGCGCGCTCCCGTATGCCGCGCAGACCGCTGCCCCGCCCGGGCCCGGGTATCGCGGCCGCCAGCGGATTGCGGACCTCCAGCACGAGCGTGCCGTCGGCGACGGACACCCGGACCCGCACGGGTACGGCTCCCGCGTGCCGCAGCACATTGGTGAGTGCCTCCTGGAGGATGCGGTACCCCTCGCGCGAGACGGGCCCCGGCACCGCCGCCACGGGGCCGGTCACCTCCGCGTCGACCTTGGCGCCGGAGGCACGCGCCGAGTCCAGCAGGCGGTCGGCGTCGGCCAGCGTGGGCCGGGCACTGACCGGCCGCTCCGACTCGCGCAGCACTCCGAGCACCCGCTCCAGGTCCTCGAGCGCGGCCCGGCCGGTTTCCTCGATGGCCTCCAGGGCGCGGTCGGTGAACTCCGGATCACCGGCCGCCCGCGCCGCCCCGGCCTGCACCACCGCCACCGTGAGAGCGTGCCCGATGGAGTCGTGCAACTCCCGTGCGATGCGGGTGCGTTCCAGGAGTTGCTCGGTGCGCTCCTCCAACGCGGCCAGCCGCTCGGCGGCGGACGGCCCGAGGAGCCGGCGCGCGCAGAACGTGATCAGCTCGCCGAAGCCGACGACCACGCCGTACAGCACGAGCAGCGGAAGCGGCGTCAGCAGCGCCCATGCGCGGTCCGGCGGCAGCCGGTCCAGCAGCGGCACCCCGGACGGCGCCCGCCCCCACGCGCAGCGCGCCAGCTCGACCGCGATGACGGGCAACCACACCGTGGCGAGAGACGCGGCCAAGCCGAAGACCCACCGCACCTGAAGCCACAGCACCGTGCGCAGCCGGTCCCGCCATGTCCCCGAGGGCGCCTCGGAGATGCCCGGCTCCTTCTCGCCGGGCGTCAGCAGCAGCCGCGCCTGCACCCCCTCGCCCGTCCGCACGGCGGGCAGGAGGCCCACCGGGACGAGCACCAGCGCGGGCACCCAGGGCTTCGACATGTCGATGAACAGCCACACGCTCTCGATCAGCATGGGCACCCACAGATGCAGCAGCCGCGTGTACGTCGTACCGCGCAGCAGCGGGCGCAGGAAGCGGGGCATGTGGACCATGACGTCATCGTCGCAAGCGGCACTGACAACGGGCCTCCCCCGCCCGGGGGAGACGGTCTCCACCGGCGGGGGAGGAGCCAACTCCCGCAACACGCCAGGCTGAAGCCATGACCAGCATCGACGTACGCGACCTCACCAAGGAGTACGGCGCCCGGCGGGCCGTGGACCACCTGACCTTCAGCGTCCGCCCCGGCCGTGTCACCGGCTTCCTCGGCCCCAACGGCGCCGGCAAGTCCACCACCATGCGGCTCGTCCTCGGCCTGGACCGGCCCACCTCCGGCACCGCCACCATCGGCGGCCGGGCCTACGCCGCACTCCGCGAGCCCCTGCGCCGGGTGGGCGCCCTGCTGGACGCGCGCGCCGCGCACGGCTCCCGCACCGCACACGACCATCTGCGGGCCCTTGCGGCGAGCAACCGCATCCCCGGCCACCGGGTCGACACGGTCCTGGAGCAGACCGGCCTCGCCGAGGTGGCGCGGCGCCGGGTGAAGACCTACTCCCTCGGCATGCGCCAACGGCTCGGCATCGCCGCGGCCCTGCTCGGCGACCCCGAGGTGATCCTCCTGGACGAGCCCGCCAACGGCCTCGACCCCGAAGGCATCGCCTGGATCCGCACCCTGCTGCGCGGGCTCGCCGCGCAGGGCCGTACCGTCCTGGTCTCCAGCCATCTGATGCACGAGACCGCTGCCTTCGCCGACCACCTCGTGATCCTCGGCCGCGGCCGCCTCCTCGCCGACACCCCCGTCCAGGAGTTCATCCACGCGCGCGTACGGCCGCAGGTCAGGATCCGCACCACCGACGCCGCCGCGCTCGGCGCCCTGCTGGACCGGCACGGCCACGACGCCACCCGGCACGAGGACGGGACGTGGGTCGTGCGGCACGCGCGCGTGGACGACCTCGGCCGTCTCATGTCCGAGGCGGGCGTACCCCTACTGGAACTGGCCGCCCAGGAGGCCACCCTGGAGCAGGCCTACTTCGATCTGACCGCGGCCGAAGCCGAGTTCACCGCCCAGCCCCAGGAGGCCTGACCATGCCGTTCACGCCGGTTCTGCGCGCCGAATGGATCAAGATCCGGACACTGCGCTCGCTCCTCGGCGCCCTCGCCGCGATCCTGCTCGCCACAGCCGCGTTCTCCGCGCTCGCCTCCGCGTCCCCCGACGCCGGCGACAAGGACCCGCTGTTCTCGGCGTTCTTCGGCATCAGCTTCGGGCAGATCGCCGCGATCGCCTTCGGTACGACGGCCGTGTCGTCGGAGTTCCGGGGCGGCGCGCTGCGGCTGACGCTGGCGGCCGTGCCGGACCGGCGGCGCTGGTTCGCCGCGAAGGCCACCGCGATCGCGCTGCCCGTCCTCGCCGTCGGACTGCTCACCGGGGCGGTGACGCTGCTGGTGGGCAGGTCCGTCCTCGGTGCCTCCGGCCCGACCTGGGCACAGGGAGCGCGCGGTGCGGTCGGCTGCGGCCTCCAGCTCACGCTGATGGCGCTGTTCGCGGCCGGACTCACAGCCGTGCTGCGCAGCGGCGTCGCGACCCTCGCCGTCCTGATCCCGTTCCTGCTGATCGGGTCCTTCGTCATCGGTGACATGTCCTCGGGAATGGCCGACTTCCTGCCCGACCGGGCCGGCCAAGTGGTCCTGCACAGCACCTGGGACGGCCCCCTCGGCCCCTGGAGCGGGCTCGCCGTGAGCGCGCTGTGGACGGCGGCGGCCCTGCTCGCGGCCACGTGGACCCTCGACCGCCGGGGCGCCTGACGGCCCGCCAATTGTCAGTGGTGCCCGCTTTACTGGATCGCATGGACATCGCGAAGTGCCTGACCGTCATCGACCTGCTGTGCGCCCGTGGGTTCCCCGCGGATCACAGCCGGACGGAGCACGGCGAGAGCGGGCCCGGATTCCACATGGCCGCCTTACGGACGAGTGGCGACTTCTGGGAGGACGACGGCACGGAACGGGAGGAGACGGCGGCACAGTACGAGGCCGACCGCGAGGCTCTCGCGGAGCGGCTCACCGAGCGGTGGGGACTGCCGCAACGCTTCAGCCTGAGCAGCGTCTTCGGCCGGGCGATGGAGGGAGAGAACATGGCGGAACCCTGGGCCGGGCTGAGCGAGCACGTGCCGGACGTGCACCTGTGGCAGGCGCCCGAGTCGGGCAGATGGGTCGCCCTCGGTGTGTCCCACGGGTACGAGGAGCTGCCGTTCCAGCTCCTCGGCATAGTGACCGAGACGGACCCGCCGTGATCACCCGCCCTCGGCGGCCAGCCGCAGCCGGGCGAACTCCTCCGCCATCGTCGCCGCCGTCCAATGGGCGTTCAGGCCGCTGGGATTGGGCAGCACCCACACTCGGGTGCTCCCGAGCGCCCGCTCCTGGGGCCCCACCTGCGCCCTGCGGTCGCCGAAGGCGGCCCGGTACGCGGTCACCCCGACCACGGCGAGCCACCGCGGCCCGAGCCGCGTCACCTTCTCGCTCAGCAGCCGCCCGCCCTCGACGTACTCCTCGGCGGTCAGCTCGTCCGCCCGCGCGGTCGCCCGCGCCACGACGTTCGTCACGCCCAGCCCGTACGACAGCAGCTCCTGCTGCTCGGCCGGCTTCAGCAGCCTCGGCGTGAAGCCCGACAGGTGCAGCACCGGCCAGAAGCGGTTGCCGGGGCGGGCGAAGTGGTGTCCGGTCGCCGCCGTCATGAGCCCCGGGTTGATGCCGCAGAAGAGCACCCGGAGGCCGTCGGCGACGACGTCCGGTACCAGACGGTCGCGGGCGGCCTCCAGGTCCGCTTTCGTGAGGCGGGTCAGAGGATCGCTCCGGGGGTGTACCCGGCGGCCTCCGGGTGCTGCTTGACGATCTCCTCGATCCGGCCGACGACCACACCGACCTGGTCGGCGGCGGCACCGGTGAAGGACAGCTTGTCGGCCATCAGCGCGGCCAGCCGGCCGCGGTCGAGCGGCAGACGGTCGTCCGCGGCGAGCTTGTCCAGCAGGTCGTTGCGCTCGGCGCCCTGCTCCCGCATGGCGAGCGCGGTGGCGACGGCGTTCTCCTTGATCGCCTCGTGCGCGACCTCACGGCCGACCCCGGACCGCACGGCGCCCATGAGCACCTTGGTGGTGGCGAGGAACGGCAGGTAGCGGTCGAGCTCGCGGGCGACGACGGCGGGGAAGGCGCCGAACTCGTCGAGGACCGTCAGGAAGGTCTCCAGCAGGCCGTCCAGCGCGAAGAACGCATCCGGCAGCGCGACCCGGCGCACCACCGAGCAGGACACGTCGCCCTCGTTCCACTGGTCGCCGGCCAGCTCGCCGGTCATCGAGGCGTAACCGCGCAGGATCACCATGAGGCCGTTGACGCGCTCGCAGGAACGGGTGTTCATCTTGTGCGGCATGGCGGAGGAGCCGACCTGGCCGGGCTTGAAGCCCTCGGTGACCAGCTCGTGCCCGGCCATCAGCCGGATCGTCTTGGCGAGCGAGGAGGGGGCGGCGGCCAGCTGGACGAGGGCGGTGACGACCTCGTAGTCCAGCGAGCGCGGGTAGACCTGGCCCACCGAGGTGAAGGCCTGCGAGAAGCCCAGGTGCCGGGCGATCCGGTTCTCCAGCTCGGCGAGCTTGGAGGCGTCACCGCCGAGCAGGTCCAGCATGTCCTGTGCGGTGCCGACCGGGCCCTTGATGCCGCGCAGCGGGTAGCGGCCCAGCAGCTCCTCGACGCGGCCGTGGGCGACGAGCAGCTCGTCGGCGGCGGTCGCGAAACGCTTGCCGAGCGTCGTGGCCTGCGCGGCCACGTTGTGCGAGCGGCCGGCCATGACCAGCTCGGCGTACTCGCCGGCCAGCTTGCCCAGGCGCGCCAGGACGGCCACCGTACGGTCGCGCATCAGCTCCAGCGAGAGCCGGATCTGCAGTTGCTCGACGTTCTCGGTGAGGTCGCGGGAGGTCATGCCCTTGTGCACGTGCTCGTGCCCGGCGAGGTCGTTGAACTCCTCGATCCGCGCCTTCACATCGTGCCGGGTGACCTTCTCGCGCTCGGCGATGGAGGCCAGGTCGACGGTGTCGAGGACGCGCTCGTAGTCGGCGATCGCCTCGTCCGGCACCTCGATGCCGAGGTCCTTCTGGGCGCGCAGTACGGCGAGCCAGAGCTGCCGCTCCAGCTTCACCTTCTGCTCGGGGGACCAGAGCGTGGCGAGCTCGGCGGAGGCGTAGCGTCCGGCGAGGACGTTCGGGATGCGGGGCTTGGCGGGCGCAGAAGTCACGTGTCCAGATTCTACTGGCGGTTTGTGCAGGCCAACGCCATGCCCCGGTTCGGCGGAAGCTACGAGACCCCGGTCACCCTGTTACGCCTGCCCCTCGTACGGCAGCAGTTCCGGACGCTTCGGCGGGCGGCCGTCTCCCGAGGAGCGGCCGGTCAGGCGCCTGGCTATCCAGGGGAGCAGGTGTTCGCGGGCGAACCGCACGTCCGCCACCCGGCGTGTCACCCAGCCCGGCGGCACCGTGGCCGGCATCGGCACATGCCACTCGGTGTCCTCCGGCTCGTGGCCGAGCGTCTGCCACACCGCTTCGGCGACCCGGCGATGCCCCTCCGCCGTCAGGTGCAGCCGGTCCACGTCCCACAGCCGGGGGTCGCCCAGCGCGGGCGCCCCGTACAGGTCGACGACGACCGCGCCGTGCCTGCCGGCCAGCTCCTCCACGCAGACGAACAGCTCCTCCATGCGGGGCCGGAACCGCTCGAGCACCGGGCCCTGCCGGCCGGGGCTGCGCATCAGCACCAGCTGTTTGCAGGAGGGTGCCAGCCGCTCCACGGCCTCGGTCAGCAGGCCCTTGACCCGGCCCATGTCGCACTTGGGTCGCAGGGTGTCGTTCAGCCCGCCGACCAGCGTGATCACGTCGGCGTTCATGGCCGCCGCCACGTCCACCTGCTCGTCGACGATCTGCCCGATCAGCTTCCCGCGCACGGCCAGGTTGGCGTACCGGAAGCCCGGCGTGCGGTCGGCCATCCGCGCGGCGAGCAGGTCGGCCCAGCCCCGGTAGGAGCCGTCGGGCAGCAGGTCCGACATGCCCTCGGTGAAGGAGTCGCCGACCGCGACCAGGCTGCTGTACGGGGGAGAAGCGGGATTCGTCTGCATGGCGTCAGCGATGGTATCCCGCCTACATACCCGCCGGTCGGTCACCCCGGAAATCCCCACCCACCCCACCTCCCGACCCGCCCGGTCCTCCGGCCCCCGGACCTGTCCGGGCTCCGGCCCCGCCGGACTGCCCGGCCTTCCAGCGCCCGGACCCGCCCGATCCTCCTGTGCCCGGGACCCGCCCGGTCCTCCGGCCCCCAGCCCCACCCGAACCCCGAGCCCCGGCCCCACCCGCGCTCCAGCCCGCCCCCGCTCCCACGGCGGAGGCTCACGCGGGTTGGCCGAAGAGTTGCCGTAGTACGTCCTCCATGGTCACCAGGCCTGCCAGGCGGCCGTCGTCGCCGAGTACTGCCGCGAGATGGGTTCGGCTGCCGCGCATCGCGGTGAGCACGTCGTCCAGAGGGGTCCGCTCCCGTACGCGCGCGATGGGCCGCATGTCCCGCAGCCGGAACGGCACGTCCCGCGGCGAGGCGTCCAGCGCGTCCTTGACGTGCAGATACCCCACGATCCGACGGCCCACGTCGACCACCGGGAACCGCGAGAAGCCCGAGTCGCCCGACAGCCGCTCCAACTGCTCCGGGGTGACGCCCATGTGGGCGTACACCACTCGCTCCAGCGGTACCACGACATCCCGCACCGGCCGGCTGCCCAGCTCCAGGGCGTCGTGCAGCCGCTCCTGCGCCCGGTCGTCGATCAGACCCGCCTGGCTGGCGTCCTTGACGATCTCGGCGAGTTCGGTGTCCGTGAAGGTGGCCGCGACCTCGTCCTTCGCCTCCACCCTGAGCAGCTTCAGCAGCCCGTTGGCGAAGGCGTTGATCGCGAAGATCACCGGGCGCAGCGCCCGGGACAGCGCGACCAGCGGTGGCCCGAGCAGCAGCGCGCTGCGCACCGGTTCGGCGAGCGCGATGTTCTTCGGGACCATCTCGCCCAGCAGCATGTGCAGATAGGTCGCCAGGGTCAGCGCGATCACGAAGGACACCGCGTGACCCGCGCTCACGGGCACGCCGACCGCACGGAACACCGGCTCCAGCAGATGGGCGATCGCCGGCTCGGCGACCACACCCAGGACCAACGTGCACAGCGTGATGCCGAGCTGGGCGGCGGCCAGCAGCGCGGAGACGTGCTGCAGGCCCCACAGCACGCTCTTCGCGCGCCGGTCGCCCGCCTGGGCGAGGGGTTCGACCTGCGAGCGGCGCACGGAGATCAGCGCGAACTCGGCGCCGACGAAGAAGGCGTTGACGACCAGGGTCGCCAGACCGATCAGCAACTGTACGGCGGTCATCGCGCCCCCTCCGTGGTCTCCTGGGCCTGCTCGTCGTCCAGGGGCGCGTGCAGCAGCACCCGAGCCGCCCGGCGTCCCGTGGCGTCCACCACGTCCAGCCGCCAGCCCGCGACCTGGACCGTGTCACCGGTCACCGGTATCCGGCCCAGCAGGGTCGCGACCAGACCGGCCAGGGTCTCGTACGGCCCCTCGGGCACCCGCAGTCCCACGCGCGCGAGCTGGTCGGTGCGGGCGGCGCCGTCGGCCGAGTACAGGGCCCGGCCCTGCTCGTCCGCCCCGGCGGGGGCGAGGTCGGGCGTCTCGTGCGGGTCGTGCTCGTCCCGCACCTCGCCGACGACCTCCTCGACGATGTCCTCCAGGGTCGCCACGCCGGCCGTGCCGCCGTACTCGTCGATGACGACGGCCATGGTGCGCCTGCCGCCGAGGCGGTCCAGCAGCCGGTCGACGGTCAGGGACTCGGGGACCAGCAGCGGCTCGCGCATCACCTGGGCGACGGTGCGGTGGCGCCGCTGGTCGGCGGGGACGGCCAGGACGTCCTTGATGTGGGCGGTCCCGACGACCGAGTCCAGACTGCCCTGGTAGACGGGGAACCGGGACAGGCCCGTGGCCCGGGTCGCGTTCGCCACGTCCTCGCAGGTCGCCTGCGACTCGAGGGCGATGACCTGGACGCGCGGGGTCATCACGTTCTCCGCCGTCAGGTCGGCCAGGTTCAGCGTCCGCACGAACAGCTCGGCGGTGTCCGGCTCCAGCGCGCCCTCCTTGGCGGAGTGCCGGGCGAGGGCCGCGAGCTCCTGCGGACCGCGCGCGGAGGCCAGCTCCTCGGCGGGCTCGATGCCGAACCGGCGCACGACGCGGTTGGCCGCGTTGTTCAGGTGCGTGATGAAGGGGCGGAAGGCCGCGCTGAACCAGCGCTGCGGGTTGCCGACCCGCTTGGCCATGGCCAGCGGCGCGGAGATCGCCCAGTTCTTCGGCACCAGCTCGCCGACGACCATCAGGAACACCGTCGACAGGGCCGTACCGAGCACCAGGGCGACCGAGCTCGCCGTATCGTCCGACAGACCCATCGCCCGGAAGGGGCCGGCGAGCAGCTTGGCGATCGACGGTTCGGCGAGCATGCCGACGACCAGGTTGGTCACGGTGATCCCGAGCTGCGCGCCGGAGAGCTGGAAGGTCAGGTTCCGTACGGCCTTGAGGGCACCGGCGGCGCCGCGCTCACCGCGCTCGGCGGCCCGCTCCAGCTCGCCGCGTGCCACCGTGGTCAGGGAGAACTCCGCCGCCACGAAGGCGCCGCAGGCCAGTGACAGCAGGATGGCCACCAGGAGGAGCAGCACTTCGGTCATCGGGTCACCCCCGTCCCATGATCGGACAGGGCACGACACGACGCGCGGTGGCACGGACCGGGAGGCTCGCCCATGGGCGGACGCTCACAACCTTTCACAGAGGGCCGAGTGCTCCTTCCATGGTAAAGGATGGGCAAAGGCTGCTCGGTGTTCAGTCGGTGAGCGGCTTCACCCAGCGCCGCCACTGCTCCTGCGGGCCATAGCCGGCAGCGCCCCAGGCGTGGTGCGCGGTCTCGTTGCGGACCAGCACCATCGCGTCCGCGCGCCGCCCGCCGAGCCCCGCGAACCGCTCCTCGGCGGCGGCCAGCAGTGCCGAGCCGATGCCCTGACGGCGCCGCTCCGGATGCACCGCGAGCCGGTACAGATGGCAGCGCCAGCCGTCGAAGCCCGCGATCACCGTGCCCACCAGCCCGCCGCCCTGCTCGGCCAGGATGAGCGCCTTGGGGTCGCGGGCCACCAGCCGCTCCACCCCGTCCCGGTCGTCACTGATGCTGGTGCCCTCGGCGGCGGTCTTCCAGAAGGCGAGGACGGCGTCGAGGTCGGTGCGGGCTGCCGGGCGGATACGGAGATCGGTCATGTGATCATCGGAGCATGCCGCGTGAGCCGCGCGCGGGGATTTCCATCATGCGGACTCTGCGCGCAGCCGCTCCATCACCGGCGCGAAGGCCTCCATGTACGGCTCCAGCACGGTCAGGTAGGAGAAGCCGAACCGCTCGCGCTGCGCCCGCACCCGCGCCACGAGTTCCTCCAGCCGGCCGGCCAGCACGATGGGCAGGGCCAGCGCGGCGTCCGGGGTCAGCTGCGACTGCCGCTCCAGCAGCGGCTTCAGCACGGGCTCCGGGTCGTCGGTGACCGCCACGAGCTGGATGAGCAGGTTCAGCTCCGCCGGTTCCGCCCGGCCCGCCGCCAGGCCCCGGTAGCGCGCCACCCGCTCCTCCAGCTCCTCGGCGGTCAGCGGCTCCAGCGATCCGGGAGCGGATCCCGGCCGGGCTCCGGTGAAGGCCGCGATGTCCGCGTACTCGGCGGTCAGCCGCAGCATCCGGTCGCCGTTCGCCCCGATGAGCAGCGGCACCCGGGGCCGGGCGGGGCGTGGCTGGTGCTCTTCGGAGCCGAGCAGTCGGTCCAACTCCTCGACCGTGCGCCGCAGATGGTCCACCCGCTCGCGCGGTGAGCCGTACGGCAGCCCCGCCCTCTCGTGCTCGGCCGGCACATACCCGGTGCCCAGCCCGAGTTCGAGGCGCCCGCCGGTGAGCGCGTCCGTGGTCGCCACATCACGGGCCAGCAGGGCCGGGTTGTAGAACCCCGCGTTGAGCACGAACGTGCCGAGCCGGGGCCGACGCGTCGCCTCGGCCGCCGCGACCAGCGCCGGGAACGGAGCGGGCATCCCGAGGTGATCGGGGACGAGGATCACGTCGTAGCCCAGTTCCTCGGCGCGCCGGCACTTCGCGCGCCACTCCGCGGCCGGCGCGGGCGTGAGCAGGTTGACCCCGAAGCGGAACGGACGCGGCATGAACTCTCCTCGACGGCAGCCGACTTGGTGACCGCTGCGATTCCATCACTCGTGGGCGATCGCCGCCAGCACGTTCATCCGCGACGCCCGCAGCGCCGGCAGCAGCGCCGCCACCACGCCCACCACCGCCGAGCCGATCACGACGGCGACGATCGTGCTCCAGGGGATCGCCAGCGCCGTCAGCCCGCGCAGGGCCAGCACCTGCTGCATGCACACGCCCCACACGAGTCCCAGCGCCAGCCCGAGGACCGCGCCGAACACCGCGATCACCACCGACTCCAGTCTGATCATCCGGCGCAACTGCCGTCGCCCGAGCCCGATCGCGCGCAGCAGCCCGATCTCACGGGTGCGCTCCACCACCGACAGGGCGAGGGTGTTGACCACTCCGAGCACGGCGATGACGATCGCCAGCCCGAGCAGCGCGTACACCAGATAGAGCAGGACGGCGATCTGGTCGTGGACCAGCTTCTTGTAGTCGGTCTGGTTGCGCACCTGGACCTGCGGGTACGGCCTCAGCGCGCGTTCCAGGCGGGGGCGCAGGTCCTGCGGTTTCGTGCCGGGGGCCGCGTTGACGTAGAGCGCGGAGTCCAGTGCGCCCGGCGCGTACTTCTCGAGGGTGGCGAGGCCGAAGTACAGGCCGCCCTGGGCGCCGAAGCCCTCGGCCGTCTCCTGCTTGGTGAGCGCGGCGACGGTCAGCCCGGCGTGCCGCCCGCCCGGGAAGACGACGGGGAGGACGCTGCCGACGTGCACGCCGTGGTCCCTGGCGAAGTCGGCGTCCATGGCGAGGTGACCCTCCGCCAGCGCCGTCGTCGAACCGCCCTGCGCGTAGGTGAGGTGCACGACGTCGTCCAGCCCGGGGCCGTACGCGGCGGCCGCCGTCGTGACCCGGTCGCCCTTCGGCAGCCGTACGGCGACCTGGGTGAGCCGCTGAGGTACGACGAGCGCCACGCCGCGCGTTCGGGCCACGGTGTCCCGCACCTGCCGGGTGAACGGGGTGAAGTTGGTGTTCTGGACGATGAAGTCGGCGCCGAGCGTCTTGTCGATCTGCTGGTCGAAGGACGCGGACATCGAGGCGCTGGCCATCGACATCCCGCCGACCAGAGCCAGCCCCACCATCAGCGCGGCGGCGGTGGCCCCCGTGCGACGCGGGTTGCGCAGGGCGTTGCGCTGGCTCATCAGCCCGACCGGGCCGAACAGCACGGGGAAGGCCGCGCCCAGCACCCGGATCACCGGCCGCACCAGCAGCGGCCCGGCGACGACGGCCGCGATCAGGGTCAGGGCCACGCCGAGACCGAGCAGCGAGGCCGCCTCGGCGGTCTTCGTGGCCGCCACGCACCCGGCCAGCGCCGCCGCGCCGACCGCCCCGATCAGCGCACCGACGACCGCCCGCGTCCGCAACGGCTTGCCCACACCGGCCACTTCCGCATCCACGAGCGCCGCCATCGGCGAGACGGCCGCCGCGCGCCGCGCGGGCAGATAGGCGGCCACGAACGTGACGCCGAGACCGACGACGTACGCCGCGACGGGCGTGCCCCAGCCGATGACCATCTCCGTGGCCTTCAGGTTCATCCCGAACGCGCTCATCAGCCGGATCAGGCCCAGTGCCAGCCCGATCCCGGCCGCGAGGCCGAGCGTGGAACCGACCAGCCCGAGCAGCAGCGCCTCCGCGAGCACCGAGCGCCGCACCTGCCGCCGGTCCGCGCCGAGGGCCCGCAGCAGGCCCAGTTCACGGGTGCGCTGGGCGATCAGCATGGAGAAGGTGTTGACGATGAGGAACACGCCGACGAGGAGGGCGACACCGGCGAAGCCCAGCATCACGTACTTGATCACGTCGAGGAAGGTGCCGAGGCTGGCCGCCGCCGACTTGGCCTGCTCGTTCGCCGTCTTCAGGTCGTAGGTCCCGGTGCCGACAGCCCGGCCGACACGCCGCTTGAGCTCCGCGTCGGACACCCCCTTGGCCGCGTCCACCGCGATGCTGGTCGCCCTGGCGGGGGAACCGAGCAGTTCGCGGCCCGCCACCGCCGGGTCCAGGAAGACCAGGGCCGCGCCGGGGTTGGTGGTGGTGAACGTGGCGATGCCGACGACCCACACCCGGAAGGTGCCCGGCTGTGCCTGCACGGTCAGCGTGTCGCCGATCCGTACGTGCTTCTTGTCGGCCGTGTCGGCGTCCAGCAGCGCCTCACCCGCGCCGTGCGGGGCACGGCCGGAGGTGAGCTTCACGGGGCTGCGGTGGGTGACATACCAGGCCATCGCGATGGTCGGGGCCCCGGTGGTCGGGCCGACGGACCTGTTGCGGCCGTCGACCACGACGGCGTTCTGCACCGACACCTCGGCGCGTGCCGCCGCGACCCCGTCGACCCGCGCCACGCGGTCCCGCAGCGCGGCCGGCAGCGTCTGCACCGAGCCGCTCACCCGGGCCGACCGCAGGTCCAGCTGTTTCGGCTGGACCGTCACATCGGCGGCGGTGGAGGCGAACAGCCGGTCGAACGTGCGGCTGACCGTGTCGGAGAAGATCAGACTGCCCGCGACGAACGCCACGGACAGGATCACGGCGAGCGCGGACAGCGCGAGCCGCCCCTTGTGCGCGAGGAAACTCCTCAGGGTCGCCTTGAGCACCCGGTCAGTCCTCTCCGGCGGTGGGGGTACGGGGGTTCGCCCCCGGAAAGACGCGCATCCGTTCCAGTACGGCGTCCGCCGTCGGCCGTTCCATGTCGTCCACGATGCGCCCGTCGGCAAGGAAGAGCACCAGGTCGGAGTGGGCGGCGGCACCGGGGTCGTGGGTGACCATCACGACCGTCTGCCCGAGATCGTCCACCGCGCCGCGCAGGAAGCCCAGCACCTCCAGGCCGGCCCGCGAGTCGAGGTTGCCGGTCGGCTCGTCCGCGAAGATCAGCTCAGGCCGGGAGGCCAGCGCCCGCGCGCACGCGACCCGTTGCTGCTGACCGCCGGAGAGCTGGGCGGGCCGGTGCGTGAGGCGGTCGCGCAGGCCGAGCGTGTCGATGACCTGGTCCAGCCACCGCTGGTCGGGCCTGCGACCCGCGATGTCCATCGGCAGGGTGATGTTCTCGGCGGCCGTCAGCGTCGGGATGAGGTTGAACGACTGGAACATGAACCCGACCCGGTCCCGCCTGAGCCGGGTCAGCTCCCGGTCCCGCAGCCCGGTGATCTCGGTGTCGCCCAGCCACACCTGGCCCGCCGAGACCGTGTCGAGCCCCGCCAGACAGTGCATCAACGTGGACTTCCCGGACCCCGAGGGCCCCATCACGGCGGTGAAACGGCCGCGCGCGATGTCCACGTCCACCGAGTCCAGGGCGATGACGGCCGTCTCGCCGGAGCCGTAGGCCTTGGTCAGCCCGCGGGCGCGGGCCGCGACCGCGCCGCCCGGCGCGTGCTGCGCAGCAGGTGTGGACAAGAGCGCCTCCCGGTCGCCTGAACCGCCCGTCCCGGGCGAGCGTAGGCGACAAGCCGGCCCGGCGCACCGGTGCCGCGCGCCCTTGCCTTGCTAGCGCGCCGGCGCTAGCGTCGAGGCATGGCGAAGACCCAGCTGAACGTGCGTGTGGACGAGGGCACCGCCCGCGCGGCCCGCGAACGCGCCCTGGCCCGCGGCATCAGCGTCAACCGGTACATCGAAGAGCTGGTCAGACAGGACACCGGTGAGGCCGGCCGTACGTTCGTCGAGGCCGCCGCCGACTTCATGAAGCAGTACGAGTCCGTGTTCGCCGAGGAGTTCGCCGAGACCCGCGGCACCGGTGCCGGTATCGGGGACGGCCGCTGATCCCTTGAACGAGCTCAGCATCGACCTCGCCTGGCTCCTCATGCTCGCCGAGCGGAAGACACCCGGGGACCCTCAGGTCACCGACTGGGGTGCGCTGGTCGCCGCCGTCGCCCGGCACCGGGCCGAGATATTCGGCGTGCCCGTGTACGACGACCCGCACGCCCGTGCCGCAGCCCTGCTCCAGCTGCTGATCCACCTGCCGGCGCTGGAGCGTTCCAACGCGCTGTTCGCCTCGGCGGTGGCCTATGCCTACCTGGTCGCCAGCGGTGTCAAGGTGGTCACCACGCCCGAGCAGGTGCGGGATCTCGCCCGGCTGGTGAAGGAGGGGGCGGCCGGCGTGGACGACATCGCGCGCGAGCTGCGCCGCTGGGGCGTGTGATCAGCGCGCGTCCGGCTCGTCCGGCCGCCAGGCGACCCCGAGCGCGCAGTAGGAGGACGGCAGTGCCGGGCCCTTCTCCGGCACCAGCACCTGCCGCTGCGGGCCGAGCGTGAAACCGGCCTCGCGCAGCGCGGCCACCGGCTGCCGGGCCAGGTGGCAGCCGCCGGTCAGGGCGGGCCACAGGGTCCGGTCCAGGGTGCGCTGGGTCAGCCGCATCGTCGGGCCGCCGCCCCGGCCGTGCTCGAAGAACCGCACCTGCCCGCCCGGTTTGAGCACGCGCCGCACCTCGCTCAGCGCCCGGCGTACGTCCCGCACGCTGCACAGCACCAGGGACAGCACGGCCGCGTCGAAGGCCTCGCTCTTGACCGGCAGCGCCTCCGCCGCGCCCGGCACGACGTCGACCGGAACCTGGGCGCGCAGGGCCGACTCCAGCGCCAACTTCCTGAGCAGCGGCTCCGGTTCGATCGCGACGACCTCCGCGACCGTGCCCGGATAGTGCGCGAAGTTCAGCCCGTTGCCCGCGCCGATCTCGATCACCCGCCCGGACACACCCGCAAGCAACTGCTCCCGTATCCCGGCCATGCCCAGCCGGGTTTCGGCATGCACGCTGTACTGGGCATAGAACCGGGCGAACAGGGGATGGTGGACGGGACTCCGCGCCACCTTCTCGGAGCCGGACAGCAGCCGCATGGCGAACCTCCCGGGGACGGCCTAGGAAGAGTTTCCCCCGTACGGCGCCTCTCGCACCCTTGCCGCAGCACCACGGCTCCGCCCACCCAGCACGCCATGGCTCCGCTCCCGCAGCGCACGTCACGGGGCTCCGCCCCGAACCCCGCCAGGGGCTCCGCCCTGGACCCTGCCCGGCTCGGGATACGGCTCGTGGTGGCTACGGTGCCTGGCGCACCCGGAAGGCCTCCGCGTCCCAGCTTCCGTCCAGGCGGGGGGCGAGCCAGGTAGGGGCCGCCGTGCGGAAGGCGGCCGGTGACAGGGCCCCCGCCCCGTGGGGAATCGCGCCGAGCAGGGGGGCTCCCGCGACCTCCGGCAGGTCGGTCACGTTGCAGCGGGTGGCCAGGTCGGGGGAGTCGGGCCAGCTGCCGATCACCACGCCGGCCAACTCCACGTTCCGGCGCCGTAGTTCGAGCGCGGTCAGCTCGGTGGTGTTGAGGGTGCCCAGCCCTGCCTGGGCGACCACCAGCACCGGTGCGCCGAGCAGCCCGGCCGCGTCGGCCAGGTTGCCGCCGGCCGCGTCGAAGCGGACGAGGAGCCCGCCCGCGCCCTCGACCAGCACCAGGTCGTGCTCGGCGGCCAGCTTGGCCGCCCGCTCGGCCACCTCGTGCGGATGGACGGGGGGCATACCCGCCCGCCGCGCCGCCGTGCCGGGCGCCAACGGTTCGGGGTAGCGGGCCAGTTCCGTGGCCGTGACCCCGCCCGCGAGCCGCGCGACCTCGTCGGCGTCCCCGCGCTCGTCCGGCCGTACGCCCGTCTGCGCGGCCTTGAGCACGGCCACCGAGCGGCCGGCCGTGAGCGCGGCGGCCGCCACCGCGGCGGTGGTGACGGTCTTGCCGACCTCCGTGCCCGTGCCCGTGATCACCAGTACCGGCATGTCATCCCTCCCGCGCCGCGGCGCACACCGCGCGCCCGATCCGTGCCAGGTCCTCGTCCGAGGTGATGTACGGCGGCATCGTGTAGACCAGGTCGCGGAACGGCCGCAGCCACACGCCCTCGCGTACGGCCGCCCGCGTGGCCGCGGCCATGTCCACCTCGTGGTCGAGCTGGACGACGCCGATCGCCCCGAGGACGCGGACGTCCCGCACACCGGGCAGCTCGCGCGCCGGTGACAGGCCGTCCCACAGGCCCGCCTCGATCCGCTTGACCTCCGACTGCCAGTCCTGGCCCAGCAGCAGTTCGATGGAGGCGCAGGCCACGGCCGCCGCCAGCGGGTTGCCCATGAACGTCGGTCCGTGCGCGAGCACCGGCACCTCGCCCCGCGAGATGCCGTCGGCGACCCGCGCGGTGCACAGCGTGGCCGCCAGTGTCAGATAGCCGCCGGTCAGCGCCTTGCCCACGCACATCACATCCGGGGTGACGCCCGCGTGCTCCGCCGCGAACAGCGCGCCGGTACGGCCGAAGCCGGTGGCGATCTCGTCGAACACCAGCAGCACGTCGTGTGCGTCGCAGGCCTCGCGCAGCACCTGCAGATAGGCGGGGGAGTGGAAGCGCATGCCGCCCGCGCCCTGCACGACCGGCTCCACGATCACCGCGGCCAGCTCGTCCGAGTGGCGGCCGATCAGTTCGCGCAGAGCGCCGGCGTACGACTCCTCGTACTCCGTCGGCGGTGCGTCCGCGAAAACCTGGCGCGGCAGCACCCCCGACCACAGGGCGTGCATCCCGCCCTCGGGGTCGCACACCGACATCGGGTTCCAGGTGTCGCCGTGGTAGCCGCCCCGCCAGGTCAGCAGCCGCTGCTTGCCGGGCCGGCCGAGCGAGCGCCAGTACTGCAGGCACATCTTCACCGCGACCTCGACCGACACCGAACCGGAGTCGGCGAGGAAGACGTGCTCCAGGCCACTTGGCGACATGTCGACAAGATGCTTCGCGAGCCGTACGGCGGGCTCGTGCGTCAGCCCGCCGAACATCACATGGCTCATCCGCCCGAGCTGGCCGTGCGCCGCCTCGTTGAGGACGGGGTGGTTGTAGCCGTGGATCGCCGACCACCACGAGGACATGCCGTCCACCAGCTCGCCCGAGCCGTCCGCGAGCCGCAGCCGGACCCCGCTCGCCGACTCCACGACGAGCGGTTCGGCACGTCCGGGCATCGGGCCGTACGGATGCCACACATGCCGTCGGTCCAGCTCCAGCAGCTCGGGCACGGTCAGGCCGGGCAGCTCAGGCATTGGGCGCGAGGTCCGTTCCGGCGCCCCGACGGCGCACGGCGACGAGATCGGTGCGTGCCTCCTGCACGGCCGGCGCGGCAGCCGTACCGCACACGCCCCCGCCCTCGTGACCGCACACGTCCGCGCCGTCGTGACCGTGCGCCTCCGCGCCCTCGTGCGAGCCGCAGCCCTCGTGCGAGCCGCAGACCGACCCGCAGCCGCCCGCGGCCTCGACCCGGTGCTCCGGCAGCGTCACCTCGCCGGCGCCCTCCACCTCGAAGCCGGCGTCCGCGATCATCTCCAGGTCGGCCTTGCCGGCCTGGCCCTCGCTGGTCAGGTAGTCGCCGAGGAAGATGGAGTTGGCCAGGTGCAGCGCGAGCGGCTGCATCGTGCGCAGATGGACCTCACGGCCGCCCGCGATACGGACCTCCACGTCCGGGCAGACGAACCGGACCATCGCGAGGATCCGCAGACAGCGCTGCGGGGTGAGGTTCCACTCCTTGGCCAGCGGGGTGCCCTCGAACGGGATGAGGAAGTTCACCGGCACCGAGTCCGGGTCCAGTTCGCGCAGGCTGAAGACCACGTCGACCAGGTCATCGTCGCTCTCGCCCATGCCCGCGATCAGACCGGAGCAGGCGGACAGCCCGGCCGCGTGCGCCTTCTGCACCGTGTCCACCCGGTCGGCGTACGTGTGCGTGGTCGTGATGTCCGCGTACGTCCCCTCGGACGTGTTGAGGTTGTGGTTGTAGGCGTCCGCACCCGCCTCGCGCAGCCGCTCGGCCTGGCCGTCGGAGAGGAGACCGAGACAGGCGCACACCTCGACGTGCTCGTTCTGCTCCTTGATGGTCCGGATGGTGTCCGAGACCCGGTCCACGTCCCGGTCCGTCGGACCGCGGCCGCTGGCCACCAGACAGACCCGCTTGGCGCCCCCCGCGAGGCCCGCGGCGGCCGCCTTGGAGGCCTCGTCCGGCTTGAGCCAGGTGTACTTCAGGATGTCGGCCTTCGAGCCGAGCCGCTGGGAGCAGTAGGAGCAGTCCTCCGGGCACAAGCCGGACTTGAGGTTGACCAGGTAATTCAGTTTCACGCGCCGGCCGAACCAGTGCCGGCGCACCTTGCCGGCCGCGGCCACCACATCGAGCAGATCGTCGTCGGAGGTGGCCAGTACGGCGAGTGCTTCCTCGCGGGTCGGCAGCTCGCGCCGAAGCCCCTTGTCCACCAGCGTGTTCAGCAGGTCCATGAGGTCCGATCCTGTCTTACGGGACCGCCCCGGGCCAAGGAGAGTTTGCACAACGGAGACGGTTCACCGTGTGGGTATTGCCACACCGTGGGCGGCTGATCGTGCCGCTAGTGTCTGTCCGCTACCTACAAAAGCCCCGGAGGACCCATGGCGTTCGGCTGGATCGACGAGCAGGCCGAGGCGCGCCGCCGCGCCGGACTCGTACGCACCCTGCGCCCCCGCCCCGCCGACTCGGCCCTGCTGGACCTGGCGAGCAACGACTACCTGGGCCTCGCCCACCACCCCGAGGTCACCGAGGGGGCCGCCCGGGCCGCCCGGACCTGGGGCGGCGGGTCCACCGGCTCACGGCTCGTCACCGGCACCACCGAGCTGCACACCGAGCTGGAGCGCGAGCTGGCCGCCTTCTGCGGGTTCGAGGCGGCGCTGGTCTTCTCCTCCGGGTACGCCGCCAATCTGGCCGCGGTGACCGCGCTCGGCCCGCACGGCTCGCTGATCGTCTCCGACGCGGGCAACCACGCATCCCTCATCGACGGCTGCCGGCTGGCGCGGGGTGAGCGGCAGGTCGTCGGGCACGGTGATCCGGAGGCGGTGCGCAAGGCCCTGGCCACGCACCAGGGGCCGGCGATCGTCGTGTCGGACACCGTGTTCTCGGTGGACGGCGACCGGGCACCGCTGGCCGAGCTGGCCGAGGCGTGCCGGGCACAGGGCGCGGGACTGGTCGTGGACGACGCCCACGGGCTCGGGGTGCTGGGGGACGGCGGGCGGGGTGCGCCGTACGCGGCGGGGCTCGCCGGTGCCCCGGACGTCGTGGCCACGGCCACCCTGTCCAAGTCGCTGGGCAGTCAGGGCGGGGTCGTGCTCGGCCCGGCGCGGGTGATCGACCACCTGGTCAACGCGGCCCGGACCTTCATCTTCGACACCGGCCTGGCCCCGGCGGCGGCCGGCGCCGCGCTCGCGGCGCTGCGGCTGCTCGTCCGCGAGCCGGAGCGCGCGGCGCGCGCCCGCGAGGTGGCCGCGGAACTGCACGCACGGCTGACCGCCGCGGGTCTGGAAGCGGTGCGTCCGGACGCCGCGGTGGTCTCCGTGCGGGCTCCGTCCCCGGAGCAGGCGGTGCGCTGGGCGGCCGACTGCCGTACCGCGGGGCTGGCCGTGGGCTGTTTCCGTCCTCCTTCCGTGCCCGACGGCATCTCACGGCTGCGGCTGACCGCCCGCGCGGACCTGTCCGGGGCCGAGATCCAACGCGCTGTACGGGTGATCGGCGAAACGCGACCATGAGTCGGCGTGACACGGCCGTGCTTCAACCTTGGGTGGATACGGTGATCGGTTGGGATGATCGGTTGGGATCGCTTCTGATCAGAGGGTGCTGAGGAAACCGGCCCAGATCCCGGCGGAGAAGAGCAGCGCGGGTCCGGCCGGGTTCTTGGAGTCGCGCACGGCGAGCAGTCCGGCCCCGGGGCCGGAGCGCGGCCGGGCCGTCTCCACGCAGTTGTTGGCTCCCGTGCTGTAGCTGCTGCGCAGCCAGCGCACGTCGTGCAGGTCGGTACTGGCAGGGACGTTCCGAGGCAGTGCTGACATGGTGCCTCCTTACGCGCCGTCACCTATCCCGGCGATGTAGTCCAAGGTGTCCTCGGGTGAAAGGGCGTGCATCCTGAGGGTGTCGAAGGCCTCCGCGTAGGCCATGAGGTCTTCTTTCCGCTCCAGGTAGAGGCTACTCGTCAACTGGTCGAGAACAACCACGTCCAGATCAGAAGTGCTCGGAAATGACAAGATAACGAAAGGCCCGGTGAGGCCGACATGCGCTCCGGCGCCGAACGGCAGTACCTGGAGCCGGACTTGGGGCAGCCGGGCCGCCTCCATCAGCCGTTCCAGCTGCCGGGCCATCACCTCGGGGCCGCCGACCTCGCGCCGCAGCACCGCCTCGTCCAGCACCGCGCTCAGCTCCAGCGGCCGGTCGGCGCGGAGCACGTCCTGCCTGGCCAGGCGCACCTCCACCAGCGCGTCCAGGCCTTCCTCGTCCAGGTCCTTCACGGCCGCCCGGGTCACCGCGCGGGCGTACTCGGGCGTCTGCAGCAGGCCGGGTACGACCGTGGTCTCCAGGGTGCGCATCGTGCTGGCCTGTGACTCCAGGCTGATGAAGTCCCGGTACGTGGGTGGCAGCACCCCGCGGTAGGCGTGCCACCAGCGGTCCCGGTCGCCCGTGTCCTCGGAGCCCGCCAGCATCAGCAGCAACGCGCGCAGGTGCCCGTCCCGCACCTCGTAGGCGTCGAGAAGTAACCGCACATCGGCTGGTTTCACACCACTGGCGCCGGTCTCGATACGGCTGACCTTCGACTGATGCCAGCCGACCAGTCGGGCCGCCTCACCGCTCGTGAGCCCAGAGCCGATACGCAGCGTGCGCAGTTCGGCGCCCAGTTTGCGGCGGCGTACTGCCGGCCCGTTCTGCATGGGCTCCTCCTTACTCCTTCCGGGCCGCCCAAATACGGTCTCCCGTCGTAGAGTTCACCGCTTCGGGCGACAGATATATGCATATCTTGGTGGATCGCTCCCCGTGACCGGTCCCGTGATGGCAGGCTGACGAGCAAGCACCAGTCCGGGACCGTACTCGAACCATCCGGCTCCGTGTCGGACTGCGGTCCCGTGGGAAAGGGACGACGTCGCCATGGCAGACCATTTGGAAGCATCCGTCACTCTGCCGAGCGATCCCGCCTCGGTCTCCGCCGCCCGCACGTATGTCGTGGGTACGCTCGCGGAGTGGGGCCTGCCGTCGGACACCGAGACGGCCGACACCGTGCGGCTCATCGTCTCCGAACTCGCCACGAACGCCGTACAGCATACCTTCGGTCAGTCACCCACCTTCACGGTTGACATCGCCCTGGACCGCGACGAACACCTCCGCATCGGCGTCACGGACAGTCATCCGCGCTTCCCGAAGAGACTGCCCGCCGCCGTCCAGCAGGACAACGGCCGCGGCATGGTCATCATCCGCTGGCTCACCGCGGAGTGCGGCGGCAAACTCCGCGTCCGCCCCACCCGCGAGGGCGGCAAGACGGTCTCCATCGAACTCCCGTGGATCATCCCGGCCGAGCCGGTGCCTGCGGTCGGGCCACAGGAGCCGTAGCCCTCCGGGCGGAGGCGCGTGGTGCTGGTGCTCTCACCGCGTGCCGGGTCGGGGAGGTCGGTGGCGGGGCCGAGAGTGGGGTGGGGGGAGGGGCAGGGAGAGGGCTGTTGGTGACGGCGAGTCCAGAGGCGGCCAGGGGGCCGGGACGCAGGGTGCGGGACGGTGGGCCGGGTGGCGGCGCGGCTCCCCCCTTCGGCGCTGGACGAGGACGCCCTGGCCGAGGTGGCGTACCGGCGCCTCGAACTCCCGCTGATCGCCGGGTCCGGACCGGGAGAGCTCTCGTGCGGCGCTCGGGAGGCGTGGGTGCCGTCTGCGGTTTCCTTCGCCGGGGCAACAGCGGGCAGGGCCGGTCCGAGGTGCCGTGACGGGGCTTCAGGCGCCGGACGCATGCCCCTCGCGGGTAGCCCCCAGTGCGCCACGCACTGCGTGCGCTCGGGTGGCTCACGTTCCCGGCGCGCGGCCCGCTCGGCCGAAGGCGCCTCGGAGCAGGGCGCGGAAGGCGTCCGCGGCCGGTGTGGATTCGTCCGGGCGGTAGGCCACCGAGATGGTGCGGCGCAGCCGGCCCGCCTCCAGGGGGCGTACGCCCACCGGTGTGGCCGCCGTGCGGGCCACCATCTCGGGGACGACGGCCACGCCGAGCCCGGCGCTGACGAGCGCGCAGACCACGGCGTATCCGGGGGTCGGGACCAGCAGGGCCGGTGTGGCGCCCGCGTCGGACAGCAGGGCCTCGATGTCCCGGCGGGCGGGATGCTGCGGTGCCATGCTGATCAGCGGCTGGCCGGCCAGATCGGCCAGGGGCAGCCGGGAGGAGGTGCTGCTCAGGGCGTGGCCCGGCGCGGTCACGAGCACCAGTTCCTCCACCAGCACCGGCTCCAGACACACCGACGACGGGACGGGGGAGGGCTCGGCCGGGTGGTAGGTGTGCGTCAGTGCCAGGTCCACCTCGCCGGACGCCACGGCCGTGACCCCCGTCGGCGGGTCGTAGTCCGCGACCGACAGCGTCACGTCCGGATGCGCCCGGCGGAACGCGCTCAGCGCCGGCGGCAGCAGATGCACCCCGGCCGTCGGGAAGGTGCCGAGCCGCAGGGCGCCGCCGGTGAGACCGGTCAGCCGGGCCAGCTCGTGCCGGGCCTGATCCAGCTCGTCCAGGACCCGCCGGGCCCGTGCCACCAGCACCTCGCCCGCCTCGGTGAGCCGGGCCCCGCGATGGTGCCGTACCAGCAGCGCGGCGCCGGCCTCCCGCTCCAGCTTGGCCAACTGCTGGGAGAGGGCGGGCGGTGTGTAGCCGAGCCGGTCGGCGGCCCGGGTGATGGAGCCGGCCTCCGCGACGGCCACCAGCGCGGCCAGCCGAGTGGGGTCGTACATGGGACGAGCCTAAAGCATTGCTTCAGGCTCACCCAGAGGACTGGAAATACCTGCTGAAGGCCCAGCCGGGGCAGGCTGGGCGCATGGACGGACAGCTCATCGCCTTCACCGGCATCGCCGCCGGACTGGTCGCCATGCCGGGCGCGGACTTCACCGTGGTCGTACGCAACGCGCTGGTGTCGCGCCGGGCCGGCGCGGTCTGCGGACTCGGCATCGCGGGTGGACTCCTGGTGCACGCCACCTTGGCGGTGGCCGGTGTCGCGGCCGTGCTGGTGGCCGTACCCGCGCTGTTCCGGGCGCTGCAGTTGCTGGGCGGCGCCTATGTGCTGCAGCTCGGGGTGCGCACGCTGCGGTCGCTGCGGGGCGCCGTCCAGGCGCCCGAGGAGACGACGGCCCGGCCTGCGTATCCACTCCGGCAGGGCTTCGTCACCAACGTCCTCAATCCGAAGGCGTCGCTGACCTTCCTCAGCCTGCTGCCGCAGTTCGTGCCCGCCGGGAGCCCCGCACTGCCCCGGACCCTGCTGCTCGCGCTCATCGTGTTCGCGCTGGCGCTGCTGTGGTTCCAGGTGGTCGCGCTGCTGGTCGACCGCCTGGGCAGATGGCTGCGCCGGCCCCGGGCCGCCCGTGGACTCCAGGCGGGCACCGGGGTGGCACTGACGGTGCTGGGAGCGGCCCTGCTGCTGGAGCCGCTCCTGCCCTGAGGGTGGCTCAGCTGACCCTGCCGTACCAGACGTTGTTGGTCCAGAGCTTCTGGAGCCGCACCACGTCCCCGGTCCTCGGCGCGTGCCAGATCTTCCCGTGGCCGGCGTAGATGCCGACGTGGTAGACGTAGGAGCCCGAGTGGAAGAACACCAGGTCACCGGCCTTGCGCTGGCCGGAGGAGATGTGGTGCGTCTTGTTGTACTGCTGGGCGGCGGTACGCGGCAGGGTCTTGCCCGCCTTCTTGTACGAGTAGAGCGTCAGCCCCGAGCAGTCGAAACTGCGCGGCCCGGTGGCGCCGTACCGGTACGGCGCCCCCTCCTCGGAGGCCGCGACCTGCAGTGCTTTTGCCGCGAGGGTCGCGGCCGAGGCCTCGGTGGCGAGCCCGGGGACCGCGATCGAGCCGCCGACGGCGGCGAGGGTGAGGGCCGAGGCCGTACCGGCCCGGGCCATGAGCGACGGGACACGATTGAGCGCAGTCATGCGCAACCCTTCGTCAGCCGCCTGTGAAGGATGACCTGTCGGATTCGGGCTGGCGAAGTTGCCCGGCCGCGTTGCCGCGGCTTCACCCCAAGGGCTGCTCGGAACCTCAGGCCGTCTGCGACGAACAGACGAACATCCGTTCCGGCGACCCGTCTTGCCTGGGTCCTCCACTCCTGCCGATCCACTCCTGTCGACCGGTCGTCCGGGTGGCGGCAGGACTCGGCGTCCGCCCGGACCGCCCCGCCGCGGTGGCGGGGGCTTGTCGTCGGACGGGATCTTCACCCACACCAGTCCGAAAATCCCAACGCATCCGCGGATTTGTGGCGTTACTCACCACTCGCCCGTTCGGGTGGACAGTGCGGTGTTCGAGGTCCCGTCAGGTCCGGGACGTAGCCCCGGACCTGGGGCGGAGCGCTTTTCCGCGAACGGTGGACCGGTGTGGAGCGCAAGTCGGGAGGCGCGGAAAACGATCGGGATATACACCGGTCGGCGGTACATCGTTCGGCCCGTTTCAAGTCCGGTCCGGACGGCCGATGTCGACAAGTCGTCAGATTCGGCCCGGCCCGGCGTCCGGATCAGCCGCCGCCATCGGTCGGGAGCGCGACGCGCGCGGTCCGGCGTTCCCCGTCCAGCACCCTCAACGCCCGTGCCAGTGTGTCCCCGTACAGCTCCGTCTCGCCCCGCTGGTGCATCGACGCGAGGGCGTCACGCAGCTCTGCGGACTTGCGCACCAGGGCCTGGGCTGCGCGCAGCCCGCGATAGGTGTCCCCGCCGTGCGCGGGATTGATGCGGCCCAGCAGGTCGGCGGCCTCCAGGTAACGGTCGATCAGGTCGCCCTCGGCTCGGGTCAGTGCGGGCAGCGGCGGCAGGTCCGGCAGCATCGGCGGCTCACCTCGCGTCCGGTGCGCCGGGGGTGCTCCGCCGGCCGGGCACAACGGCGTCCACCAGGCCGTAGGCCACCGCCGCGCGGGCGTCCAGGACCAAGTCCCGCTCCAGGTCACGGTGTACCTGCTCGGGTGTGCGCCCGGTGTGCCGTACCAGCATCTCCTCCGTCAGCGCGCGGATCCGGGCCAACTCCTCGGCCTGGATGATCAGGTCGCTGAACTGGCCCTGCAAGGGTTCGGGGAGTTGCGGCTGTTCGATCACCATGCGTGCGCCGGGCAGGGTGAACCGCTTGCCCGGTGTGCCGGCCGCGAGCAGCAGCGCGGCATGGGAGACCACCTGTCCCAGGCAGTAGGTCGCCACGTCGCAGCTGACGTAGCGCATCGTGTCGTAGACCGCCGTCAGCGCACTGAACGTACCGCCGGGGGAGTTGATGTACAGCGTGATGTCCCGCTCCGGGGCCGCGTGTTCGAGGTACATCAACTGCGCCATCACGTCGTTCGCGGCCGCGTCGTCCAGCGCGGTCCCGAGGAAGACGATCCGGTCCTCGAACAGCTTGCCGTAGGGATCGAGCGTGCGGACGCCGCCGCTGGTGCGCTCGGTGAATTCGGGCAGGACATATCGGGCGAACGCTCGGGACATGGGCATACCCCTCCTCATTGCACGGCCTCCGGTCGGCTCGGGTTCTGTAAAAAATGTACAGGACGTACCTGACGTACGATGGGTGTATGGCCTACGAGATTCCGGTGACGCAAGCCAGGGCTGAGCTCGCCGACCTGATCAACCGCGTGGTGTACGGCGGTGAGCGCGTCGTCGTGACGCGGCACGGCAAGCCGTTGGTCGCGCTGGTATCGGCCGCCGATCTGGAGCGGCTGGACGCGCTCGGGGAACCGGCCGAGGAACAGGTCATCAGCTCGGTCTCGGGTGTCCGTGAGGTCGGTTCCGCCCCGCGCGAACAGCAGCGGTTCGGGATCGCCGCCGAGCATCGCGGCCCCGGCATGGCCGCCGAGCATCGCGGTCCCGGCGTGTCCTGATCCGCGCGGGTGCCCGGCCCGCGCGGATATCGGGGTATGGGGGCTTCCATCGCCCGGTCATCGGTGGATCAAGGTCTGGTTAACGTCGCTGAAACTCCGGCGTTCTAGCCTGCCGATCCACGCCATCAGGGGTTTTTCTGCCCGGATTGACGACGATCCGGGGATTTGTCTGCGTGCTACACCTATCCCCGTTGCGATGGCTGCGGCAACCGGACCCCGCACGGTCCGGAGCAAGGACTGAGGTGGGACGTGCAACTGACCCCGCACGAGCAAGAGAGGCTGCTGATCCATGTGGCGGCCGACGTGGCCGAGAAGCGCAGGGCCCGCGGGCTCAAGCTCAACCACCCGGAAGCGGTCGCCCTGATCACGTCGCACATCCTCGAGGGCGCGCGTGACGGCCGTACGGTCGCCGACCTCATGTCCTCCGGCCGCAAGCTCCTCAGCAGGGACGACGTCATGGCCGGGGTCCCCGAGATGATCCACGACGTCCAGGTCGAGGCCACCTTCCCCGACGGCACCAAGCTCGTCACCGTCCACGAGCCGATCATCTGACGGGGGCCGTGATGATTCCCGGAGAGATCCTGTTCGCGGACGACCCCGTCCTCGTCAACGAGGGCCGCGAGGTCACCCGTCTCACCGTCCTCAACGCCGCCGACCGACCGGTCCAGGTCGGCTCCCACTACCACTTCGCCGAGGCCAACCCCGGCCTGGAGTTCGACCGTGCCGCAGCCCGCGGCAAGCGGCTGAACGTCGCCGCCGGCACTGCCGTGCGCTTCGAGCCCGGCATCCCCGTCGCCGTCGAACTCGTACCCCTCGCCGGCGCCCGGATCGTGCCCGGGCTGCGTGGGGAGACCGGAGGTGCCCTCGATGCCTGAGATCTCCCGCGGCGCCTACGCCGACCTGTTCGGGCCGACCACCGGTGACCGCATCCGGCTCGCCGACACCGACCTGCTGATCGAGATCGAGGAGGACCGCTCCGGCGGACCCGGCGCGTCCGGCGACGAGGCGGTGTTCGGCGGCGGCAAGGTCATCCGCGAGTCCATGGGCCAGGCCCGCGCCACCCGGGCCGAGGGCACCCCGGACACCGTGATCACCGGCGCGGTGATCGTCGACCACTGGGGCGTCGTCAAGGCCGACATCGGCATCCGCGACGGCCGGATCGCCGCGATCGGCAAGGCCGGCAACCCGGACACCATGGACGGCGTCCACCCCGACCTGGTCATCGGCCCCGAGACCGAGATCATCGCGGGCAACGGGCGGATCCTCACCGCCGGCGCCATCGACGCGCACGTCCACTTCATCTGCCCCCAGATCGCAGACGAGGCGCTGGCCTCCGGCATCACCACCCTCGTCGGCGGCGGCACCGGGCCCGCCGAGGGCTCCAAGGCCACCACCGTCACGCCCGGCCCCTGGCACCTCGCCCGGATGTTCGAGGCGATGGAGGCCTACCCGGTCAACGTCGGCTTCCTCGGCAAGGGCAACACCGTCTCGCACGAGGCGATGCTCTCCCAGATCCGCGGCGGCGCGGCCGGCCTGAAGCTGCACGAGGACTGGGGCTCGACCCCGGCCGTCATCGACGCCGCGCTGACCGTGGCGGACCGGACCGGCATCCAGGTCGCCATACACACCGACACCCTCAACGAGGCCGGCTTCGTCGGCGACACCCTCGCCGCGATCGCGGGCCGGGGCATCCACTCGTACCACACCGAGGGCGCCGGCGGCGGGCACGCGCCGGACATCATGACCGTGGTCTCGCAGCCCAACGTGCTGCCCAGCTCCACCAACCCGACCCGGCCCTACACCGTCAACACCGCCGAGGAACACCTCGACATGCTGATGGTGTGCCACCACCTCAACGCCGCCGTCCCCGAGGACCTGGCGTTCGCCGAGTCCCGGATCCGGCCGTCCACCATCGGCGCGGAGGACGTCCTGCACGACCTCGGCGCCATCTCGATCATCTCCTCCGACTCCCAGGCCATGGGCCGCGTCGGCGAGGTGATCCTGCGCACCTGGCAGACGGCCCATGTGATGAAGCGCAGGCGCGGGGCGCTGCCCGGCGACGGGCGCGCGGACAACCACCGCGTGCGTCGCTATGTCGCCAAATACACGATTAACCCCGCGCTCGCCCAGGGCCTCGCCGCCGAGATCGGCTCCGTGGAGAGCGGCAAGCTCGCCGACCTCGTGCTGTGGGAGCCGGCGTTCTTCGGGGTCAAGCCGCAGCTCGTGCTCAAGGGCGGGCAGATCGCCTACGCGCAGATGGGCGACGCCAACGCCTCCATCCCCACCCCGCAGCCGATCCTGCCCCGCCCGATGTACGGCGCGATCGGCCGGGCCCCGGCCGCCAACTCGGTCAACTTCGTGGCCCCGTTGGCGATCGAGGACGGGCTGCCGGAGCGGCTGGGCCTCGGCAAGCGGTTCGCGGCGATCGCTTCCACACGTGCGGTGACCAAGGCCGACATGCGCGAGAACGACGCCCGGCCCGACGTCCGGATCGACCCCGACAGCTTCGCCGTGCACATCGACGGCGAACTGGTCGAGGCCACCCCGGCCGCCGAACTGCCCATGGCCCAGCGCTACTTCCTCTTCTGAGGGCGTCGCGATGTCACGGACAGCACTTCTCGTCCTGGCCGACGGCCGCTTCCCCGCGGGAGGACACGCGCACTCCGGCGGGGCGGAGGCCGCCGTCAAGGCGGGCCGGATCACCTCCGCCGCGAGCCTGGAGGACTTCTGCCGGGGCCGGCTGCACACCGCCGGGCTGGTCGCGGGCGCGCTGGCGGCCGCCGCCGTACTCGGCGTGGACCCCGGGGAGCTGGACGCGGCGGCGGACGCCCGCACGCCGTCGCCCGCCCTGCGGACCGCTGCGCGGAGGCTGGGACGGCAGCTGCTGCGGGCCGCCCGAGCGAGCTGGCCGTCGGCCGAACTCGACGCGCTGGCACGGGAGTTCCCCAAGGGTGCCCATCAGCCCGTCGTGCTCGGCATGGCCGCGCGGGCGGCCGGACTCGCCCCGCAGGACGCGGCCCACTGCGCGCTCTACGAGAGCGCCAGCGGACCGGCCACGGCCACGGTACGACTGCTGAGCCTGGACCCGTTCGACGCGACGGGCGTACTGGCCCGGCTCGCGCCGGAGCTGGACCGCGTCGCGGACCGGGCCGTCGAGGCGGCGCGGAAGGCGGCCGCCGAGGGCAGCGACGCGCTGCCCGCCGGTTCGGCACCGCTGCTGGAGGTCATGGCGGAGGAACACGCCGCATGGCCGGTGCGACTGTTCGCTTCATGATCTTGCCCGTCCGCCCGTCCGCCCGTCCCCCGTCCGCCCGGATCACCTGGTTCAAGGTGACCGTTCGAGGTCCCAAGCCCTCCCGCACACGTGATCCGGCCTCTCGCCCCTACAGGAGCCGTACCCATGCACCTCGACCACACCCACCCCGGCCCCGCCGCCCTCAGCGCGGACGCCCACCGGCCCGACGGCTCCCGCCGTGCCCTGCGCATCGGGCTCGGCGGGCCCGTCGGGTCCGGGAAGACCGCGACCGTCGCGGCGCTCTGCCGGGCCCTGCGCGACGAGCTGTCGCTGGCCGTCGTCACCAACGACATCTACACGCGTGAGGACGCCGCGTTCCTGCTCCGGGAGGCCGTGCTGCCGCCCGAGCGGATCACCGCCGTGGAGACCGGCGCCTGCCCGCACACCGCGATCCGCGACGACATCTCCGCCAACCTCGAAGCCGTGGAAGACCTGGAGGACGCGGTCGGACCGCTGGACCTGATCCTCGTCGAGTCGGGCGGCGACAACCTCACCGCGACCTTCTCCAAGGGGCTCGTGGACGCGCAGATCTTCGTGATCGACGTGGCCGGCGGCGACGACATCCCGCGCAAGGGCGGCCCCGGCGTCACCACCGCCGACCTGCTCGTCGTCAACAAGACCGACCTCGCCCCGTACGTCGGCTCCGACCTCGCCCGGATGGCCGCCGACGCCAAGGACCAGCGGGCCGAACTCCCCGTCGTCTTCCAGTCGTTGCGCGCCGAGCGGGGCGTCGCCGACGTGGCCGCCTGGGTGCGCGAGCGGCTCGCCGCGTGGACGGCGTGACGGCCGCCGGGGTCCGGGCGGACGCGCGGATCGTGGCCCGCGCCGACGGCCGCGGCGGCACCGCGCTGCCCGTCCTGGACAGCGACGGCCCGCTGGCCCTGCGCCGCACCCGGTCCGGCGGCCGCGAGGCGAGGGTCATGGTCGTCGGCGCGATGAGCGGCCCGCTCGGCGGCGACCGCTTCTCGCTCGCGGCGAGCGTGACCGAGGGTGCCCGGCTGCACGTCGGCTCCGCCGCCGCCACCCTCGCCCTGCCCGGGCAGGCCAAGGGCGAGGCCCGCTACGACGTACGGCTCGACGTGGCCGACGGCGCCGAACTGCACTGGCTCCCCGAGCAGTTGATCTCGGCCCGCGGCAGCGACCTGCACGTCACCACCCGCGCCGAACTCGCCGCCGGCGCCCGGCTCGTGCTGCGCGAGGAACAGGTGCTGGGGCGGGCGGGAGAGGAACCCGGGCGGCTCACCAGCCGGCTGACCGTGCGGGTCGCGGGCCGTACGGTGCTGGACCAGGAGCTGGCCTGCGGGCCCGGGGCGCCGGGGGGCTGGGACGGACCGGCGGTGCTGGCGGGGCGCCGCGCGGTGGGCCAACTGGTCGTGGTGCGACAGGAGTTCGCGGGCCATCCGGTCGAGCCCCGGCTGCTGGGCGAGTGCGCGGCCCTGATGCCACTGGCCGGCCCGGCAGTCCTGGTCAGCGCGGTGGCACCGGACGCACTGCGCCTTCGACGAGTCCTGGACGAGGCACTGACCTGCCTCGGCTGAAGTACGCCCCTCCCTACCGAACATGACCATCCGTTTATCGGATTGGTAAAGATGGCGGGCGCCCCCTGTTCTCAGACGGCTCACAGCCGAGACGATCCCCGAACTGACCACTCGCAGTGATCCTGATGTAGGGGGAGGGGCCCACTTGAGGGACAACAGACCGAAGAGCCGCCTGCTGGCGCTCGGTTCGGCCGGAGCGCTCGTCACCGCCACCCTGATCGCCGGTGCCGTCTCGGCGCCCGCGGCCAGTGCCGCCGGCCGGCCCGACCAGGGCCGGGAGGCCAAGGGCGCGGAGACAGCCGCCGCCCGCGCCGCCAAGGCCGGTATCGACTGGCAGGACTGCCCGGCCGACTGGGGGCTGGAGAAGCCCATCCAGTGCGGCTGGGTCAGCGTGCCGCTGGACTACGCCCACCCGTACGGCAAGCAGATCAAGCTCGCCGTGGACCGCATCGGCAACACCGGCACCAAGGAGGAGCGCCAGGGCGCCCTCGTCTACAACCCGGGCGGTCCTGGTGGCTCCGGCCTGCGCTTCCCGCGCCGGGTCACCACCAAGAACGCCGTCTGGGCGAACGTCGCCAAGGCCTACGACTTCGTCGGCTTCGACCCGCGCGGCGTCGGCCACTCCGCGCCCATCTCCTGCGAGGACCCGCAGGAGTTCGTGAAGGCGCCGAAGATGGACCCGGTGCCGGACACCGAGGCGGACAAGACCGCCCAGCGCAAGCTGGCCCGCAGTTACGCGGACGGCTGCCTGGACCGCACCGGCCGCGCGATGCTCCAGCAGATGACCACGCCGAACACCGCCCGCGACCTGGACGTCATCCGCGCCGCGCTCGGCGAGAAGAAGCTCAACTACCTCGGCGTCTCCTACGGCACCTACCTCGGCGCCGTCTACGGCACCCTGTTCCCGGGCCACCTGCGCCGCATGATCGTGGACAGCGTGGTCAACCCCGCCCGCGAGAACATCTGGTACCAGGCCAACCTGAACCAGGACATCGCCTTCGAGGGCCGCTGGAAGGACTGGGAGGACTGGGTCGCCGCCAACGACGCCGCCTTCCACCTCGGCACCACCCGCGCCGCCGTCCAGGACAAGTGGCTCCAGCTGCGCGCCACCGCCAAGAAGAACCCCATCGGCGGGGTCGTCGGCCCGGCCGAGCTGATCTCCTTCTTCCAGAGCGCGCCGTACTACGACTCCTCGTGGGTGCCGGTCGCCACGGTGTTCAGCAAGTACGTCGCCGGTGACACCAAGGCGCTGGTCGACGCCGCCGCGCCCGACCTGTCGAACACGGCCGGGAACATCTCCGCGGAGAACGGCAACGCCGTCTACACGGCCGTCGAGTGCACCGACGCCAAGTGGCCCACGAGCTGGAAGAAGTGGGACAGGGACAACACCCGGCTCAACGCCCAGTACCCGTTCATGACCTGGGCCAACGCCTGGATGAACCTGCCGTGCGCCACCTGGCCGGTCAAGCAGCGGACACCGGTCCACGTCACGACCCACCAGGGCCTGCCGCAGGTGCTGATCGTACAGTCCACCCGGGACGCGGCCACCCCGTACGAGGGCGCCGTCACCCTGCACCAGCGGTTCCAGGGCTCCCGTCTGATCACCGAGAAGGACGCGGGCTCGCACGGGGTGACCGGTCTGGTCAATCCCTGCATCAACCAGCGCGTCGACGCCTACCTGATCGACGGCAAGCTGGATGGCGCGGACGTGACCTGCGGCCCGCACGCCACGCCCAAGCCGTAACCGGGATCGTACGGTGACGAGGGGCGGCCGGACTCTCCGGCCGCCCCTCGCTCATGCCGCGAGCCGGGCGCCCTCGGCCGCGTAGTCGAACAGGTCCGGATACACCTGGGCGAGGAGCGGGAAGCACTCCCGCCAGTCCCGCCCGGCGAGCGCGTCCGCCAGCCAGGCGACCGTCTCCGGCAGGCTGTCGGCGTACGACACCACCGGCCGGTAACCCAACTCCCGCTCCGCGGCGGACATGTCGAAGACGACCGGCAGCGGAACCGACCACGGCGTCCGGCCGACGGAGCCCTCCGGAGGGCCGTCGAGACACCTCGTCCGCGTCTCCACGCCCATCACCGCGTCGACCGCCGCGCCGATCTCGGCGACCGTCGGCGCCTCGCCGTCACAGGCGTTCAGCACCCGGGTACCGGGCCGGGCCGCCGCCAGCCGGACCAGTTCGGCGATGTTCCGGGCGCTCGACGGATGGAACCGGCTCTCGCCCCGGTACGACAGCACCCGGTTGCGCCTGCCGTCGAGATTCCGTTTCACGAAGCAGAGCTCACGGGGCAGTGGACTGTACGGCCCGTGCACCGCGCCCGGCCGCAGCACGGTCACCGGCAACGTGTCGGAACCCGAAAGGAGTTCACGCTCCAAAGCGGCCTTGCGGGTGCTGTACGACGCCTCGCCCGGAGCCACCGTCGGCTGGTTCTCGGGGACCGGCACCGGGTAGGCCGGAAAGCCGTCCGGCTCGTGCGACGTGTCGAAGTTCCGGCCCGTTCCGTCGTCGTACACGGACACACTGGAGATGACGACCGCCGAACCGACACGGCCCGCCAGGGACGTCAACTGCCGTGCGTGCACGGTGTCGTACGCGACCATGTCGACCACCAGGTCGCAGCCGTCGCCGATCAGCGCGGCCAGTGCCGTGTCGTCGGAGCGGTCCAGCCGGACCGTCCGTACCCCGTCGTCCCACCCCTGGTCCCGGCGGCCGCCGCGCGAGGCGGCCGTCACCTCCCAGCCGTCCCGCACCAGCGCGTCCACCGTCGGACGGCCGATCTGCCCGCTCGCCCCGATCACCACAGCTCTCTTCATACGGTGAGCCTAGGCACGTGGGCCGCCCGGGCGACGGTCCTTCTGCCGTCGGCAGAGGCGGTTCAGCCGAGCGGCGCCCGCGGGAACCTGCGCTCCCTCGTGCCCTTCTCGGCGGCCTGCCGCTCCTTGACGACGGCCGCGTACTCGTCGACGTACTCCTGCTCCGACAGGGCCAGGATGGAGTACATGATCTCGTCGGTGACGGCCCGCAGGATCGCCTTCTCCTGCTCCATACCGGCGTAGCGGGAGAAGTCGAGCGGCTTGCCGAAGCGGATGGTGACCGGGCGGATGCTCGGGATGACCTTCCCCGGCGGCTGGGCCTCGAACGTGCCGATCATCGCGCACGGCACGACCGGCACGCCGGCCCTCAGTGCCATCACCGCGACGCCGACCTTGCCCTTGTAGAGCTTGCCGTCGTGCGACCGGGTGCCCTCCGGATAGATCCCGAGCAGCTCGCCCCTGCCCAGCACCTTGAGGCCCTCGCGGATCGCCGCCTGCCCCGCGTCCTTGCCCGAGCGGTCCACCGGGATCTGCCCGGCGCTGCGGAAGAAGAACGCGGTGAGCCGGCCCTTGAGCCCCGGTCCGGTGAAGTACTCCGCCTTGGCGAGGAAGGTGATCCGGCGCCTCAGCATGGCCGGCATCAGGAAGTGGTCGGAGAAGGACAGATGGTTCCCGGCGACGATCGCGGGACCGGAGTCCGGCACGTTCTCCAGGCCCTCGATGCGGGGCCGGAAGACCAGTCTCAGCAGGGGACCCAGCAAGACGTACTTGAGCAGGTAGTAGAACACGGCTCTCTCTCCTCACCACCAGCCCTCTTGGAACTGGCGTTTCCCCAGGTCAGCTCTTGAATTTCGAACATGCACCGATGTGCACCTGTCGTCATCTGTAGCCAGGTCCGGCCGGTCTCATGCTGACCCCCCTTGCGCAGTGGGCTGACGGCTGGTCGGACGACGGTCTGAAGGCGTGGCTGGGATTTCGGCAACTGGTGGTGTACATAAGGCAGTTGTTGCGCCTTCGAAAGCGCGACAGGCGGTGATCGCGGTGACCCTCCGGTCGTTCTTCCTGCGATCGCCGACCCCCCTCATGCACAGCGAAAGGCACATGTATGGCGAACAACCGCAGGATGCGCCACGGCGGACGGGTGCTGGCGCTCACGGTGGCTGCCCTGGGCGCGGTCGCGGCGACAGCCGTTCCGGCCTCGGCCGACGACCAGCCGACCCGGGCACAGATCATGTCCGACTGTGGCTCGGGCGAAGGGAAGTGCACCTTCAACGACCCGAAGCTGGGCCAGGCGTACCTCGGAGGCTTCCACCGGGTCTCCGACGCGCTCTACAACTGCAGCACCTCGCCCGCCACCCAGTCGATGACCTGGTCCGACACGGTCGGTTCCACGGACTCGGCGGGAGTGTCCGTGACCGTCGGCGGCAAGATAGCGGACATCATCGACGTCAGCGTGACGGCGACCTACAGCCACACCTGGTCGAGCTCGCACTCGGAGACCAGCTCCGTCAACATGACGGTCCAACCCGGTGAAGTCGGCTGGATCTCCCGTGCGCAGGTGATGCAGACCGTCTCCGGCACCTGGCAGACCCATTACGACGACCGGAGGTGGGGTCACTACTTCTGGTTCGTCCCCGACGTCGTCACGGGGCCCGCCCCGAACGGCACGGACGGCCAGAGCAACGCGGTGGTCGTCAAGTCCAGGAAGATGACCGCCGAGGAGAAGCGGTCCTGCTCGAGTCGCTCCGGCAAGGCCAGGACGTTCGTCGTCCACGGCTGATCCACCGCTCGCGTGCGCGTCGCTGCCGGTCTGCGTCACGTCGATGGACGGGTACGGGCCGACAGTGGAGCACGGGCTGAGACGGGGCAAGGGCTGGGCCCGCACCGCAGTGGCGCGGTGCGGGCCCAGCCCTTGCCGGCCGGGCCGGCGCCGCCGTCAGAAGGCGCCGGTGCCGTCGGGTGTGCCGAGGCCGGTCGGCCCGTCGTATCCCGGCTTCGCGGTGCACAGGTAAGTGCCTCCGCAGGAGCCGTTGCTGCCCGACGTGACGTCGTTGAGTGCCGACGTGTGGCTGTACGGATACGAGCCGTTCACGACCTGGGAGGTGTTTCCGGCCAGTGCGTAGACGCTCGCGATGATCGGCGACGAGACGCTGGTGCCTCCGACTTCGACCCATCCGTCGGCACCCTGTGAGAGGCCGAGCTGAAGCTCGGTGTCGCACAGCATTCCGCCACCGCAGTTGTTGTAGGTGTCGTAGACCGCCACCCCGGTGTTGGGGTCGGCGACCGCCGACACATCGGCGACGGTGCGCTTGGCGCATCCGGAGTCATGTTGCCAGGACGGCTTGGCCTCGTACGCCGAGCAGCCGGAGCCCGCGCCGCTCCAGGCGGTCTCGGTCCAGCCGCGCGAGTTGGACGCCTTGCTCAGCGACGTGCCGCCCACGGCGGTGACGTACGGGGAGGAGGCGGGCCAGGAGACGCCGTAGCCGGAGTCACCCGAACTCGCTGTGATCGCGACGCCGGAGTGCTTGAAGTGCGAGTCGAAGGACGTGATGGTGTTGTCCTCGGACCCGCCCCAGCTGTTGGAGACAGAGACGACGCCCGACGTGGAGGCGGCGGTGTCCTCGGCCTTCATGAGATCCGCGACGTCCGTCGAACCTGCCTCGACCAGGAGGATGTGGCAGCCGGGGCATGTCGCCGAGACCATGTCGAGGTCGAGGCTGATCTCCTCTGCCCATCCGTAGTCACCGGAGGGCAGCGGCGATGCCTGGCCACGCTGATTCACCTTGTGGAAGCAGCCATTGGCGGTCGTGCACGACGGCAGACCGTAGGCACGGCGATAGGCGGCCAGGTCGGACTCGGCGTTCGGGTCGTCCATGGCGTCGACGATCGCCACCGTCCGGCCGGATCCCGAGGTACCGCCCAGGTGATAGGCGGAACGCAGATCGGACGGCATGTAACCCGCCGTGGTCGGGGATCCGGTGGTGAACGGTGACATGCGGCCCGAGGCGGTGCGGTGGTCCTTCAGGACGCCGAAACAGCGGGCCTGTCCCGCTTGCGCGGGATGGGCGCAGCCGAAGTCCGTTCTGCCCGTGGAGGCCGACGCGTGCGGGGCGGAGGAGAGAGCGGCGGCCTGGGCACTGGCGGCCAGGCCGATGGCGAGCGCGGTGCCGGTGAGGGTGAGCATCGCGGTGAGGGCAGCTGCGATCCGCCGCCCCTGACGTCTCGCTCGGGGGCGGTGGATCACCAGGGATCCGGAGGGTATCTCGCGTCGTTGCATCAAGCCTCCGTGCGGTTTGAGGCGGTTCGGAAGGGCAGGCCACATGGCGAAAAGCAGCATTGACAGACGACATGTCAGGTGAGCTGCGGGCCAGACGATTCACCATGCGGCCGCCGTCCTGCGCTGGTCAAGGCCATGCCAATGCAGGTCTTGTGAGGCTGCCGCGGTGAGCGGGTGAACCAAATGCGGTGGCCCTCCGCGAACGCCTTGAGTTCGCCACGGCGGCCCCAACCGCACCAGCGCCGGCCAACCGAAGGCCGATGGAGGGGCCGAGTTCCTCGTCCTCTACGGCAGGTCGTCCTCTACGGCAGGTCGGCGCGCTTCGCCAGTACGCGCAGCGCCTCGTTCAGCGCCTTCCGTTGCTCCTCCGTCAGACCGGCCACGAACTCCTCGTCCAGGGCCCGCGCCATGGACGTGCAGCGGTCCAGCAGGCCTTGCCCCTTCTCCGTGAGTGTCAGTACCTGCCGTCGGCGGTCCTGCGGATCCCGCACCCGCTTGACCGCGCCGAGACCCTCCAAGTAGTCGGCCAGCGACACCATCAGGCTGGGCGCGACCCCCATCCGCGCGGCCAGTTCCTGCTGGGATGCCACGGCGGCAAGGCTGAGCGTGGCCATCAGACCGACGTGCTTGGGCTTGAGGCCCAGCTCCTCGATCCGCCGTGTGAACCGGTCGGTGACCACTGTGCCGAGGGTGCCGAGCCTGAACACCACGGTCGAGGTCAGGCCCGACGCATCGTCGGCCGCCGCCTCATTGACATCACTCATGTCGAGAATGATAGCGTCGAATAACCATTCACGATATGAATGATTCACGGGGAGGCGTAAGTATGAACTCGTCCACCGTCCAGACCGTCCTCATCGCCGCCAACGGCCTTGCCTCCCTCGCCTCCGCCGGCTTCTGCGTCGCCGGAGTGTTCAGGCCCGGTCTTGCCCTGCCCGAGGGCATGGCCGTCAACGGGGGCACACATCTCTACGCGAACGCCTACGGAGCCAGGGCGATCCCTCTCGCCGCCGTCACCCTCGCCCTGCTCGGCATGGGCGACCGGTCTGCCGTCGCCCCCGTTCTGGCCGTCGCCGGTCTGGCCCAGATCGGCGACTCCGCGATAGGCGTACAGCAACGCAACAAGGGCATGACCATCTGTGCCGGTCTCCTCGGTGTTCTTCACCTCGCGTCGGCGGGGTGGTTCCACATGCACTGAACACTCAGTGGCCCGCGTCTCGAGCAAGCATCAGGGCGACGGTGGTGGGAGATCGGGAAGAGCCCGGTCGCCCTGAGCCGACGGAGCCGTGCGACAGGCGTACGGGGTGAAATGCGCCGGGGGATGGTCGATGGGCAGGTCGGGGCGCCAGGCGGTGAGGATCTGGGCGCTGCACACGAACAGGCCGTCGGGCAGCCGGTCCAAGGGGTACCAGGACCAGTCACCGACGCTCTCGTCCGGCTGCGTGGCCGGCCGGCCGTGCCAGGCGTTCACGAGGGCGCCGACGGTGACCCGTACGACGTGTTCGACGTGGTCGACGAGCGTGCCCAGGAGAGTGATGTCGTCGGGCCGGGCGATCAGGCCGGTCTCTTCGGCGAGTTCACGGATCACGGTCGCTTCCAGGGACTCCCCGGCCTCCACGGTTCCTCCCGGCAGTTCGAGGGTCCCTCGATGGTGGCGCCCGAGGAGCACGCCCTGGTCGCTGAGGACGACGGCGCCGACGCCGATGGCCGCGTGCGGCACGGGCGGCCGTGCGGTGCGGGGCCGGCTGGAGATGCGCGAGGACCGGTCCGGGAGGCGGCGCGCGCGGATGAGCTGCTGTACGACGGGGCTGTTCCCGTCCGAGGGGCGCAGCAGGTCGATGGCCTCGACCCGGAAGCCGTGCTCGGTGAGCAGGTCCTCCCACAGCTGGGGGGCCAGGACCCACATCTGGGTGGGCAACGGCGGATCGTCGCGGAGTCTGATCATCTGTTCGCGCGGCGCGACAGTCGAGGACGGACCGTGGCCGTGCAGGTCGGTGTGGAGGAGAGAGAGGACCAGCGGTGCACCTGGGCGCAGGCCGTCGCGCAGCGCGGGCAGGACGCGGTGCGGGTCGGTGAAGGCGAGGGTGCCGATGGCGTACGCGGCGTCGAAGGGCTCGGCGGTGCGCAGGTGGTCGGCCACGTCGCCGTGCACGAACTGGACGCCGGGAGCGCCCGCATGCGCACCGGTGGCGCGTTGGTGCTGGGTGAGGGACAGCTCGATCGCGGTGACCAGTGCCCCGTGGGTACGGGCCAGGTGCACGGCGTGGTGCCCGGCGCCGGAGCCGATGTCCAGGACGCGTTTGCCGGTGACGTCGCCGAGGACCTCCGCACCTGGACCGACTCCGTTCCACGGGGCCCATTCCAGGCGTTCGGGGACGGGCGGCACATACGCACGGCTCAGCTGACGTCTGCCGTACACGGTCCATGCTTCGGCGTTGAGGTCCTCTTCGGACATGGGAGACTCCTGAGAGCAGAGGGGGAGCGGTGACGGGGCGGCTTCAGCGTCCGGCTTCGCGGCTCACGGACCGGTCACGAGGTAGTTCGGGCCCTCGCCCCGGCGTGCGCGTTCGATGGCATCGAGACGGGCGAAGAGCACCTCACCCATGAGCCGGTGCCAGTCGGTGAGATCGTGGACGGCCCACAGATCGTGTTCGGCCGGGTCGAGCCGGATGCGGCGCAGCTGCTCGGAGCCGAGCCGGCCGCCGTCGAAGACGAAGCCGACCTTGCCCAGCGGCCGGCCGGGGCCGGGGCAGAGGTAGTGCGTCAGCAGGAGGCGGGGTTCTCCCCGGCCGAGTTCGAGTCCGGTCTCCTCACGTGCTTCGCGGCGTGCGGTCTGCAGGGGGTCTTCCGCGGCGTCGGCGTTTCCTCCGGGGAACTGCCAGGGCCGATTGCCGTACACGGAGCGCAGCTGTACCGGGCGGTCGTGTTCGTCGCGGAGGTACAGGCAGGCGTACACCGTGTGGTGGGGCACCGTCTGAACGTACTCGGCGGGAGCCATGGGCAGGGGCCGTCCGGGACGTCCCGGACGGTGGTCGAACTCGAAGGCCAGGGGACCCAGCGCTTCCCTCTCGGGCGGGTAGATGCGGCGGAGGTTGGTCAGTTGCTCCTCGCGCGTGGAGTCGGGATCGATGCGCCCCGGATCCTCGGCGTCGAGCAGTTCGTCGAACGAGGTGTACGGGGTGATCCGCTGCGCGACGACGTCGAGTTCCCGTCCACTGCCCGGCTCGCGGAAGACGATCGTGTCCCCGGCCTCCACGGCCGCTTTCGTGGGGGTTCGGACGCGTACCTCGATCGTCTTGCGTCCGGACTCCACCTGCGCGTAGTAGCGCTCCCGCAGGTCGAAGTGGTGCTGCCGCAAGGGGGGTGGGGCGCCTTGACGGTCAGTGAGCGCGTGCCGCGTGCGGTCGGCCGATGACTCGGACGAGGGCGTGGCCTCGACCGGGTGAGGGCCGCGCAGCACCACGAAGGCCAGTCCCTCGGTGTCGTGGCGCTCGACGGCGGACCAGCCGGCCTGCAGTCGGGCGAGCTCGTTCTCGTCGAGGGCGATGCCTCGCCGCTCGGCCGGGGTGTCGGCGGCGAGGGGCGCGATGACCACGACGGCACCGCCGGCGCGCAGGCGGCGGCCGAGGGCCTGCATGGTTCGGTCGCGGTGTTTCAGGAAGGGATACACGAACCGCAGGGTGATCACGTCGTAGCCGTCGGCGTGCAGGGGTGTCCAGTCGTCGCCCTCGATGTCCAGGCGCAGCCACCGGGCGGCCTTTCCGTGCTGGGCGGCTGCCTCGGCCAGCGCGTTGTCGGACCAGTCGACGGCATCGACGCGGTGGCCCAGCGAGGACAGGTGGGCCGCGAGATCGCCGACCCCGCACCCGATGTCGAGGGCTCTGCCGTCGACGGGGGCGGGCACATGCGTGGCGAGCAGTGACCGCTCATGGTCGCCGAGTCGGCGATAGCGGTGGCCGGCGGCGTAACCGGTGTTCCATTCGGCCTGGGTGGTGAACACGAGGTTCACGTCCTTTCCGGAGGAGTCGTCACAGCGGGTCTTTCGGGCAGGCTCACGCGGGATCCACGACGGTGGGGGAGGCGGGGCGGGGAATGGTGCCCGTGGGCATGTACTGGGCGGCCTGCGCGTCGAACATCGAGGCGTAACGCCCCTGGGCGGCCATGAGCGCGTCGTGGCTGCCGTGTTCGACGAGCCGTCCGTGGTGCAGGACGTAGATCTGGTCGGCGTGGCGGACGCCGGACATCCGGTGGGTGACCAGGACGACGGCCCGGTTCGGGGCGGCGAGCCGGCGGATGCGGTCGAAAGCGGCGATCTCGGCCTCCGGGTCGAGGGCGGAGGTGGGCTCGTCCACGATGAGGAGGCTGTCGTCGTCCGAGGTGGAGCTGCGCCAGTGGGTCCGGGCGAGCCCGATCTTCTGCCACTCGCCGCCGGACAGTTCGCTGGCGCCGCGGAACATCCGGGCCAGCAGGCTGCGCAGGCCGTCGGGGAGTTTCGTGATGACCGGTCCGGCACCCGCGTAGTCGACGGACGGCTGAAGGTCCTCGGGGCGGGCCTCCCGGCCGGGCCGGCCGATCCGGATGTTCAACGCCGCGGTCACGGGCCAGCGTTGGAAGTCCTGGGTGAGCAGAGCGACGCGGTCGAAGACCTGGGCGCGGTCCAGGGAGGCGACGTCGGCCTCACCCCACCGTACGGTCCCGCTCTGCGGCAGCAGCAGGCCAGACAGCACCTTCATCAGCGTGCTCTTGCCGGAGCCGTTCTCGCCCACGACGGCGGTGACCGAGCCCATGGGCAGCGTGAGCGAGACCCCGTCCAGGGCGGGGGTGTCCCGGTCCGGGTAGCGGTAGCCGACCTGGTCGAGAACGACCTGCTTCACCTGTGCCGGAACGGGATCGCCCCCGCCGGGAATGGTGCGCCGTGCCGCCTCGTCCAGGAAACGGGCGTGGTCGCGGACGTACAGGGACTCCTCGTGCAACTGGTTGATGTTCATCACCAGCGCGCCCAGGCTCGCCGAGCCGGACCGGACGGCGATGACGGCGGTCCCGGCCACGGCCAGACCCATGTGCCCGCTCATGATCAGCAGGAACATGGCCGCGTACGTCGCCGCCATGGCGAATCCGGACAGCGCGGCGGCCAGCCACTCGGTGACGGCTTTGCCGGCGGCCAGCCGCGCTTGCTCGGCCTCGGCGCTCTCGGCCATCCGCTCGTAGCGGCTGAGCAGGAACGGCCCGACGGCGTGGATGCGCACTTCCTGTGCGGCGGAGCGCTCGGTGAGCAGGTTGCCGATGAGACGGCTCGCCCGCACGTGCTCGATCCAGCTCATCACCGACACATACCGTTCCTGCGCCACGCGCATCGCGCCCCAGCCGCGCGGCGCCGCGATCAGGATCAGCATCGGCAGCAGGACCGGGTGGAGGATGGTGAGCACGCCCGCCGTGGAGACCAGGGAGATGGTCCCGTTCAGCGCGGCCACGCAGGCGCTGATCATGCGGCGGGCGGAGGCGGCGCCGAACTGGGCGACGTCGATCAGCCGCCGGAACGCCGGATCCTCGATGGCCTCCAGCTCCACCGACGCGGCGGCGGCCAGGTACTGGGTCGTGGCGATCCGCTCGACCAGGGGCTCCAGCCGGCCCGCCCGCGAGGTGGACCATCCGGCCAGGCCGGAGTTGACCACGGCTGCTCCGGCGGCGGCGAGCAGTCCCGGCAGGACCGCCTGCAACCGGTGGCCGGGGGTGACCGAGCCGAGCAGTGCGTGCATGACGGCGTTGACCGCGAGCAACCCGATGGCCGCGGCGAAACCCTGCCCGATCTCGCAGATCGCGACCGTGAGCAGAGCGCGGCGGTCCGCGTGCCACGCCATCCGCAAGGTCGTCCCGACCAGCCTCGGCATGGAACGCAGAGCCGACATCATCGTCAGGTCGAGCCGGGCACGCTCGTGTTCGGACCAGCCGAGGTCGTAGCGCAGAGGACCGCCGAAGAGCTCCTGCTCGGCATCGGAGACCGGGGGCTCGGCCATCCGCACGCGTCCGAAGAACCTCTTCACCAGGCGCCTCCCGTGCTCGTGGACGATGCGTCGGGCGCCGGTCGCGCCTGTGTGCCGGGCGAAGTCATCGTGGTCCCCCTTGAGTTGTGCGGCTGGTTCATACGGCTCAACGACTCCGCCGGCATTTCGAACACATGTGTTTCGGTCGTGCTGGTAACCCCGTACTGGAGCGGGCGCCGGAGCATGTCGGTTGCACCGACCCTTGCCGCACAAGGACCGGGCCAGAAGCGGCGGTGGCCGAATCGCCGAGCGTGCCGCCGACCCGCGGGCCGAACGGCACGACGGCGCGTCCGGTGAGTCCGGTCCACAGCGGGCTCGGGCGCAGTCGGCCCTAACCCGGACGCGCCCGGCCACCCCCAGGAACTCCTCGTCCGTGCAGCTCAGTCCGGCTGGTCCGTCGTGGACTGCTCGGCCCAGATGATCTTGCCGCCGAGGATGAAGCGGGTTCCCCACCGCTGGGTGAACTGGGAGACCAGCAGCAGTCCGCGGCCGCCCTCGTCCGTGGCGCGCGGATGGCGCAGATGGGGCGCGGTGGCGCTGCCGTCGGAGACCTCGCAGATCAGGGCTTCCCGGTCCCTGATCAGCCGCAGCCGGACGGGGCCCTCCGCGTGCCGGATGGCGTTGGTGACCAGCTCGCTCACCACCAGTTCCGTGGTGAACACCAGCTCCTGCAACCCCCACTCGCTCAGCTGCCGGCCGGCCTCCTTGCGGGCGTCGGCGACCACGGCCGGGTCCGCGGGCAGCACCCAGTCGGCGACCCGGCCGGCGCCGAGCAGCCTGGTGCGGGCCATCAGCAGGGCCACGTCGTCGTGCGGCCGGGCCGGGACCAGCGACTCGACCACCGCCCGGCAGCGCCTGTCGAGCGTGGGGGCGCCCCGTTCCAGAGCCCGGCGCAGCCGGTCGCGGTCCGCGGCGACGGCCCCCGCACTGTCCCGGTCGTCCCCGTGGACCAGCAGCCCGTCGGTGTGCAGGGCCAGCATGCTGCCCTCGTCCAGGGTCAGCTCGACCGCCTCGAAGGGCGGACCGCCCGCCCCGAGCGGCGACCCCTGCGGCAGGTCGACGAAGCTGACGGCGCCGTCGGGCAGGACGACGGCGGGCGCGGGATGGCCCGCGGCGGCCATCGCGCACTCGCCGGTGACGGGGTCGTAGACGACGTACACGCACCCCGCCCCCACCGCCTGGATTCCGGCGGCCTCCGGGTCCTCGGGCCGGACGCCCTCTTCCCGGGCCATCCTCCCCACCAGGTCGTCGAGGTGCGCGAGGACCTCCTCGGGCGGCAGATCGAGTGCTGCGAGGGTGTGAACGGCGGTGCGCAGCCGCCCCATGGCCGCCGCGGCGTCGATCCCGTGCCCCGGCACCTCGCCCACGACCAGGGCAACGCGCGCACCGGACAGCGGGATGATGTCGTACCAGTCGCCGCCGAGGCCGGTCAGCTCGTCGGCGGGACGGTAGCAGGCGGCCACCTCCACCGCCTCCTGCTCGGGCAGCCGGCGCGGCAGCAGGCTGCGCTGCAGGACCAGGGCCGCGTCCCGCTCGCGGGTGTAGCGACGGGCGTTGTCCACGCAGACCGCCGCCCGGGACACCAGGTCCTCGGCGAGACTCAGGTCGTCCTCGTCGAACGGGTCCTGACGGTGGCGCCGGAAGAAGGTGGTGACGCCCATCGTGATGCCCCGGGCGCGGATGGGCACGATCATCACGCTGTGCAGGCCCAGCTCCAGAAAGGTCGCCGCCCGGCCGCCCGGGAGGCCGGTGGCCCACTCCTTGGCGAGCGGGTCGAGCCGTTCCTCGCGCCAGGACCGGCCCGTGGTCAGACTGCGGATCGGCGGCGATCCGGCGAAATAGGCGGCCGCCTCGCCGATCCCCACGACGGCCTCCGGGACCCCGGCCATCACCGACTGGTGCCCGGCCCGCCGCAGCCGCACCTGGTCCGTGTCGCGCACCGGCCCCGGCTCCGGCTCCGCGCCCCGCAGCACGGACTCCAGCAGGTCCACGCTGACGAAGTCGGCGAACTCCTGCACGCCCGTGTCGGCCAGTTCCTGCGCGGTCCGCACGATGTCCAGGGTGCGGCCGATCTGCTCGCCGGCCCGGTCGAGCAGGGCCAGGCGCTGCCGGGCGCGGTACCGCTCGGTGATGTCGACGACCGTGTAGTAGACGCCCATCGGGTGGCCCTGGTCGTCGTCGAGGCGGGTGAACGACATCATGTGCGCCGTCTCCCGGCGCGGCGCGGACCGCACCTTGCCGACGTGCTCGTAGCCGACCACGGGCCGGCCGGTCTCCAGCACGTGCCGCATCTGCGCCTCGATGCCCTCGGAGTCGAGCCCCGGCTGGATCTCCGCCAGCCGCCGCCCCAGCCGCTCCTGCGGGGAGCCGCCGCCGTACCGCTCCAGGGCCGCGTTCGACCACACGCACCGCAGATCGGTGTCCACGATCGCGATGCCGACCGGGGAGTCGGTCACCATCTGTTCCAGCACCCCACGGCTCATGTCCCAGCCGCGTCCCCCGGCCACGTCGGAGACGAGAACCAGCCAGTGCGCTGCCCCGCCGGGTTCCACAGCCGGAGTGATCCGCACCATCACCCGCATCGGCTGCCCGCCCTTGCGCCGCGCGGTCAGCAGACCCGCCCAGCCGCCGTCCCTGCGGCAGCGCTCGGCCAGTTCGGGCACCCGCTCGGCGTCCTCCGCGGACAGCAGGCCGGTCACCCGGGTGCCCACCACCTCGGCGGCCGTGTACGCGAGCAGACGCTGGGCGCCCTGCGTCCAGCTCGTCACCACGCCGTGCGCGTCGAGCAGCAGGGGCGCGGCGTCGGCCACGTCGAACCGCCGGGTGACGTCCTGCTCCTCGTGAGTGCTCACGGCCGACCTCTCTCTAGCTGAGAGTGGTCTACCCCCTCATGGCTCAATCTTCACCCTTGGGGCGAACGAGCGGCGGGACGGGGGGCGGCCCGTAGCCACCCCCCCACCGGGTCAGCGACCCAGCACCTTCTCCAGTGCCGCCAGCGCGGAGCGCAGCTCCTCCGCCGTGATCGTCAGCGGTGGCGCCAGCCGGATCGTGGAACCGTGGGTGTCCTTCACCAGGACCCCCTCCCGCATCAGCCGCTCACTGACCTCGCGACCGGTGCCGATCGCCGGGTCGATGTCGACGCCCGCCCACAGGCCACGGGAGCGGAAGCCGACCACGCCCCGGCCGGCCAGCTCGGTCAGCCCGTCCCGCAGGACCACGCCCAGCTCGGCGGCCCGCTGCTGGAACTCGCCGGTCCGCAGCAGCTCGACCACGGCCGTGCCGACCGCCGCCGCCAGCGGGTTGCCGCCGAACGTCGAGCCGTGCTCGCCCGGGTGGAGCACACTCAGCACCTCGCGCCGGGCCACCACCGCCGACACCGGCACGATCCCGCCCCCCAGCGCCTTGCCGAGCAGCAGCACGTCCGGTACGACGTCCTCGTGCTCGACGGCGAAGGTGCGGCCGGTGCGCCCGAGCCCCGACTGGATCTCGTCGGCGATGAACAGGCAGCCCTTGCGGCGGGTCAGCTCGCGCACCGCGGCGAGATAGCCGTCGTCCGGGATCAGCACGCCCGCCTCGCCCTGGATGGGCTCGATCAGCACGGCCGCCGTGGTCTCGTCGACGGCCTCCTCCAGCGCGGCCGGATCGTTGTACGGCACGATCTTGAAGCCGGGCGTGAAGGGGCCGAAGCCCGCCCGGGCCGTCTCGTCGGTGGAGAAGCTGACGATGGTCGTCGTACGGCCGTGGAAGTTCTCCGCCGCGACCACGATCGTCGCCTCGTCGGCGGGAACGCCCTTGACGTCGTACGCCCACTTGCGGGCCACCTTGATGGCGCTCTCCACCGCCTCCGCGCCGGTGTTCATCGGCAGCACCATGTCCAGCCCGGTCAGCTCCGCCAGCCGCTCGGCGAACTCGGCGAGCCGGTCGTTGTGGAAGGCGCGGGAGGTCAGCGTCAGCTGGTCGAGCTGGCGGTGCGCGGCCTCGATCAACGCGGGGTGACGGTGGCCGAAGTTCAGGGCCGAGTAGCCGGCGAGCATGTCCAGGTACCGGTTGCCCTCGACGTCCTCCACCCAGGTGCCCTCGGCGCGGGCGACCACCACCGGCAGCGGGTGGTAGTTGTGTGCGAGGACCGGCTCCTCCGCACGGATCAGCTCGGCGGACGTACGGGTGCGGGCGGATACCTGAGAAGGCGCGGTCATCAGCGAATCTCCTGGGTGCAGCACTTGATGCCGCCGCCGGCCTTGTGGAACTCGGACAGGTCGACGGGGACGGGGACGTAACCCTGGCCCGAGAGGCGCTCGGCGAGTGCCTCGGCCTGGGGGGCGATGAAGACGTTGTGGCCGTCGGAGACGGAGTTCAGGCCGAACGCCAGCGCGTCCTCGCGGGTGGCGAGCACCGCGTCCGGGTACAGCCGGCGCAGCACCTCGCGGCTGCCGGCCGAGAACGCCTCGGGGTAGTAGCAGATGTTGTCGTCGTCGAGGACGAACAGCGCCGTGTCCAGGTGGTAGAAGTACGGGTCCACCAGGGTCAGGCCGATCACCGGGTGACCAAGGAACTCCTGTGCCTCCCGGTGCGCCTCACGGGTGGTGCGGAACCCGGTGCCGGCGAGCACGTACCGGCCCGTCCACACCAGGTCGCCCTCACCCTCGCTCACCGACTCCGGGCGGTACACGTCGTAGCCCGCGGCCTTGAACCAGGTGTCGTAGTGCAGCGACTCCGGGCGCCGCTCCGGGGCGTGGAACAGGGAGCCGAAGACACGGCCGCCGACCACGCACGCCGCGTTGGCGGCGAACACCATGTCGGGCAGCCCGGGGACCGGCTCGACCGACTCGACGGTGTGACCGTGGGCGCGGTAGGCGCGGATCAGTGTCTGCCACTGTTCGCGGGCGAGGTCCACGTCGACCGGCCTGTCGGGGTGCATCCAGGGATTGATCGCGTACTGCACGGCGAAGTGTCTGGGTTCGCAGACGAGGAAGCGCCGAGGACGCTGTACACGGCTTTCGGACACAGAGGGTTTCCTCCGCTTTGCTATGTGTCACTGGGGGTGCACACCACGGTAGAAAGGGAGGCAGACGGCCGACAAGAAACGAAAGCTGCGTAGATGCGCAGCATCGCTGCGTTCTTCGGCGGGTATGCGCACGACTCCTGCGCATGCCTCGCCCTATTCCGGTGCCGCGTGGGTCGCGCCCGCTTCCGGGCTGTCCGGGAGGAGGTGGGACAGCACCATCACGCTGATCGTCTTGCGGATGAACGGTTCGACCCGGATCCGCTCCAGCACCTCCTCGAAGTGCTCCACGTCCCGCGCCCGGACATGCAGCAGCGCGTCGGCGCCGCCGGTGACCGTCATGGCCGCCGTGATCTCCGGATGGTTGCGCACGACCTCCGCCAGCCGCCGGGGCGGGGCCGCGCCCTCGCAGTACACCTCGACGTACGCCTCGGTGCGCCAGCCGAGCGCGGAGGGCTTCACCGTGGCGGTGAACCCGGTGATCACCCCGGTCTCCCGGAGCCGGTCCACGCGCCGCTTGACCGCGGTCGCGGACAGTCCGATGCCCGCGCCGATCTCGGCGAAGCTGGTCCGGGCGTTCGCCATCAGCGCGGTGATGATCTTGCGGTCGAGGTCGTCGAACGAGGTCGTCCTGCTGTTCATGCGGGCACTGTAGTCAGCCCCGCCCGGCGGCCCGCCTCACGACTGGGTCACGACCATGGCGAGCGTCAGCAGAGCCAGCACCACCCATCCGAACCACAGCCAGCCGTTGCTGCCGAGCGCGACCGTGTAGGCGGTCACGACGACCAGCCCGCCGACCGTGACAGCCCCCATCGCCTTGGTGGAGCCATTCGTGGAACCGTTCATGGAACCGGGCATCGCGACACCCTCCTCATGGTCCGTCCACGACCATGGTGCCCCGGTTTCCGCCCGGACGGGACGGCTCCGCCCAGCTCTCGCGTGCGGCTCAGCTCTCGCGAGCGTTCAGCGAGGCCAGATAGGCGTTGTACGCCTCCAGCTCCTTGTCGCCGTCCCGGTCCGCGGCCCGGTCCTTGCGCCTGGCCTGCCGCTGCTCGGAGCCGTACCACTGGAACAACAGCGCGATCAGCACCAGCACGGACGGGATCTCGCTGAACGCCCAGGCGATGCCACCGGCCGCGTTCTGGTCGGACAGCGCGTCGATGCCGAGCGAGGCGGGCGGGTGCTCGAAGGTGCCGACCATCGGCGACGTCGCCATCATCAGCGCGATACCGAAGAACGCGTGGAACGGCATGCCCGCGAACAGCTCCAGCATCCGCATCACGTATCCCGGTCGGTGCGGGCCCGGGTCGACGCCCATGATCGGCCAGAAGAACACCATGCCCACGGCGAAGAAGTGGACCATCATCGCGATGTGCCCGGCCTTCGACCCCATCAGGAAGTCGAACAGCGGGGTGAAGTACAGGACGTACAGGCTCGCGATGAACATCGGGATCGTGAACGCCGGGTGCGTGACGATCCGCATGTAGCGGCTGTGCAGCAGCCCCAGCAGCAGCTCGCGCGGGCCCTTGCGGTCCCGGCCGGCGGTCGGCAGCGCCCGCAGCGCCAGCGTGACCGGCGCGCCGAGCAGGATCAGGATCGGCGACAGCATGCTGATCACCATGTGCTGCACCATGTGCACACTGAACATGACCATGCCGTAGTCGTTCAGCCTGGTGCACATCACCAGGGCGACGGTCAGCACACCTACGACGTACGACACGGTACGGCCGGCCGACCACGCGTCCCCGCGCCGCCGCAGCCGTACGACACCCCACCCGTAGAGCCCGAGCCCGAGCAGGCAGGCGACGAGGAAGAACGGGTCGGTGGACCACTCCAGCCCCCGTCCCAGCGTGAACGGCGGCAGATCCATCATCATGCCGTGCCCGCTGTGGTCCATCCGGCGGCTCCTGATTCGTGGGGGTTGTGCGAGTTGTCCGCCCCCCAGCGTAGAACCGCCCCCGGTCATGGCCGTGACCGGGGGCGGGTTGTTCTCGGATGAACTACAGGACGCACTCCGCCTCGTCGTACCGCTCCACCGGGACGGTCTTCAGCGTCTCGACGGCCTCGGCCAGCGACACCATCACGATGTCGGTCCCGCGCAGAGCCGTCATCCGCCCGAACTCGCCCCGGTGCACGGCCTCCACCGCGTGCCAGCCGAAACGGGTCGCCAGCACGCGGTCGTACGCCGTCGGCGTGCCGCCCCGCTGCACATGCCCCAGGATCACCGGCCGCGCCTCCTTGCCGAGCCGGTGTTCCAGTTCGACCGACAGCTGCCGGGCGATGCCGGCGAAGCGCTCGTGGCCGTAGATGTCCTTGCCGCCCTCGTCGAAGTCCATGCTGCCGGGCTGCGGCTTGGCGCCCTCGGCCGCGACGACGATGGCGAACCGCTTGCCCGCCTCGAACCGCTCGCCGACCTTCCGCGTCAACTCCTCGATGTCGAAGGGCCGTTCCGGGACGACGATGGCGTGGGCGCCGGCCGCCATGCCCGAGTGCAGCGCGATCCAGCCGGTGTGCCGGCCCATGACCTCCACGATCAGCACGCGCTGGTGCGACTCGGCGGTGGTCTTCAGCCGGTCCAGGGCCTCCGTCGCCACGGTGACGGCCGTGTCGAAGCCGAAGGTGACGTCCGTGACAGCGATGTCGTTGTCGATCGTCTTGGGCACGCCCACGATCGGCAGCCCGTTGTCGGACAGCAGCCGGGCCGCCTTCAGCGTGCCCTCACCGCCGATCGGGATGATCGCGTCCAGGCCGAGCTCCGCGACATGGCCCTTGGCGCGCTCGACGCCGTCCCGCAGATGCTCCGGGCGGACCCGGGAGGAGCCGAGGATGGTGCCGCCGCGCGCCAGGATGCCGCCCACGGCATCGAGGTCGAGCTTGAGGTAGTCGCACTCCAGGAGGCCCTTCCAGCCGTCCCGGAAACCGATGACCTCGTCGCCGTGGTCGGCGACGGCACGGTGCACGACGGACCGGATGACGGCGTTCAGGCCGGGGCAGTCGCCGCCGGACGTGAGGACACCAATGCGCATAGCCCGAAATACCTTCTCAACGTGGGCCGGGTAAACCGGACCACGTTGTCCGGCGGATTCCCGGCCACCCTACCGGCGTGAGGGGGTGGCTCCGTAGCGGGCGTCCGCCTGCTGGACGCGCCCGCACATGTGAGCGGACGGCCTGTCAGGCGGGCCCGTTACGAGGCTGCCGGAGGTCGCTGAGATGTTGCTGAAGTCTTGCTGTCGCGCCGCTTACGCGGGCTGCTGAGCAGCAATGTTCACGCGGGCTGCTGCGCAACGGTGTTCACGCGGGCTGCTGCGCAGCCGCGATGCGCTCGTTGCGGAGCGCCTCGTACCAGCGGTCGTCGGTCGGCGGCAGCGCGTTGACGTCGAGCGCCAGCTTCAGCAGGAGGTCGGCGATCTGCGGGTTTCGGGCGAGGACGGGGCCGTGCATGTACGTGCCGAAGACGGTCCCGTTGTACGCGCCCTCCGTGCCGTCCCCCGTGCCGTTGCCCTTGCCCATCTGCACCCGCGCGAAGGGACGGGCGGTGGGGCCGAGGTGGGTCACGCCCTGGTGGTTCTCGAAGCCGGTCAGCTGCGGCAGGCCCAGCTGGGGGTCGATGTCGGCGAGTACGTCACCGACGCACCGCTCGCCCTCGCCGCGCACCGACACCACGTCGAGCAGACCGAGGCCCGGCTCGCGCTGGCCGAGATCGTTGATGAACTCGTGGCCGAGGATCTGGTAGCCGGCGCAGACGGAGAAGACGATCGCGCCGTTCTGCACCGCCCGCTGCAGATGCCCGTCCCGGCGCAGCCGCTCGGCCGCCAGCCGCTGCGGACGGTCCTCGCCGCCGCCGATCAGGTAGATGTCGCCGGAGGTCGGGATCGGCTGGTCGCTGCGCACGTCGAGACGGGCCACGTCCAGGCCACGCTGCCGGGCCCGCCGCTCCACGACGAGGGCGTTGCCCTGGTCGCCGTAGGTGCTCAGCAGGTCCGGGTAGATCCACACCAGCCGCAGTTGGTTGTCGCTCATTGAGGTGATCGCCCTTCGAGGATCAGAAGATCAGTTGCCGACGCGGCGGCGCAGGTCCTGGAACGCGGTGTAGTTCGCGATGACCTCGATCCGGCCCGGCGGGCACATCTGCACGGCCTGGTCGAGGTTCTCGCAGACCTGGAAGTGCTGGTTCGCGACCTCCAGACGGACGGCGAGGTCCAGCTTCCGGTCGCCGATCACGAAGATCGGGTGGCCGGTCAGCCGGGTGTAGTCGACGTCCCACAGCCAGGAGGTGTCGGTGCCGTCGGCGCCGCGGGCGTTCACGGACAGGATCACCGGGGTGGGCGGCGGGTCGATCAGGGAGAACGTCTCCAGCCAGCCGGCCGGGTTCTTGGCCAGCAGCAGCCGCAGGTCGCGGTTCTGGAACTGCACGACGTCATAGCGACCCGCGACGGCCTGCACCTGGTACATCCGTTCCAGGGCGACCTGCGGCGGCACCCCGAAGACGGCGGCGACGGCGGCCGAGCTGGCCGCGTTGGCCTTGTTGGCCCGGCCCGGCAGCTGCAGATGGATGGGCCACGCGGACCCGTGCGGATCGAGCACGTGATCCCCGGACAGCGCCCAGGTCGGCGTGGGCCGCCGGAACCCGCACTCGCCGCAGAACCAGTCCTCGCCGGGGCGCTGCATCACGCCACCGCAGGCCGGGCAGGACCAGGCGTCGTCCTTCCACATCTGCCCGGCCGCGACCCAGATCACATTGGGGGACGACGAAGCGGCCCACACCACCAGCGGGTCGTCGCAGTTGGCGACGACCACGGCCTTGGACCCGGCCAGACCCTCGCGCCAGTTCTCGGCGAGCATGCGGGTCTCGGCCGCACGGTCGAGCTGGTCGCGGGAGAGGTTGAGCAGGGCGATGCACTTCGGGTCGGTGTCCCGGGCCACACCGGCCAGGTACTTCTCGTCGACCTCGATCACACCGAACTTCGCGTCCGAGCCGCCGGCGAGCGCGGAGGTGATACCGGCCGGCATGTTGGCGCCCAGCGCGTTCGACACGACCGGGCCCGCGGCGCGCAGCGCCTCGGCGATCAGCCGGGTGGTCGTCGTCTTGCCGTTGGTGGCGGACACCAGGATGACGTCCAGGTTCTGCGCGAGCCGGGCGAGCAGGTCGGGGTCGAGTTTCAGCGCGACCCGGCCACCGATCACCGACCCGCTGCCGCGCCCCGCGGCGCGCGATGCCGCAGCGACCGCCTTGCCGGCGGTCACGGCCAGCTTCGCCCGCGGCGTGAGCGGGTCCGAGTTGCCTGCCATCAGTTCTCGATCCTCCTTGCGTACGCGCCGCGCCTGGGGCCATCCGGCAGCGTGGTGTGCCCTCAGCCTATCGAGATCCGTTCGCACACCCGAATCCCGGCCCACGGCTCGAGCGGCGGGCATGGGCGATACGAACCGTACCCTTGCCGCCATGCGACACGGTTTCATTCCGGGCGCCCACGGGCGCGTCCGGCCTCTCACCCTGCTCGGCGACGCCGGTTTGCGCGAACAATGCCGGGAAGTCACCGAATTCGGCCCCGAACTGGCGGCGCTCGTGGAGGACCTGTTCGCCACGATGTACGCGGCGCAGGGGGTCGGTCTGGCGGCGAATCAGGTGGGGGTGCCGCTCCGGGTGTTCGTGTACGACTGCCCGGACGACGACGAGGTGCGACATCTGGGACATGTGGTGAACCCGCGGCTGGTCGAGGCCGACGGGGTGGTCCTCCGGGGGCCCGAGGGGTGCCTGTCCCTGCCGGGCCTGGAGGCAGGGACCGAGCGCTACGACCATGCGGTGGTCGAGGGCTGCACGGTGACCGGGGAACCGGTCACCGTGCACGGCACGGGTTTCTTCGCGCGGTGCCTGCAGCACGAGTGCGACCACCTGGAGGGCCGGGTGTACGCGGACCGTCTGACGGGTTGGCGGAAGCGGAGGCTGGCGAGGCGGATCAGCCGGGCTTCATGGAGTGGCTAGGCGAGACCACCTAGAACCCCGGGCCCCCCATCCTGTCGCCGGCCGCCGCGAGGCGACCCCACAACAAGTCGGCGAGGGACCGCACCAACTCCGCCCGGGAACAAGGGCGTTCCCCCAGCCACCAGTCCCCGGCCGCATGCATCATCCCGACGATCCCGTGCCCCCAGACCCGGGACAGCTGCTGGCTCTCCGGTCCCAGATCCACTCGCTCCTCGATGACCTGGGCCAGTTCCTCGCCCATGCGCCGCAGCAGCGGAGCCGAATGCTTGCCGACGTCGAACCCCTGGTCACCGCCCCCGCTCCCCTCCGCCGGATGCATCAGGAACCGGTACACCTGGGGTCGTGCCTCGATCGCGGCGAGATACGTGTCCAGCGTCGACTCGACCCGCTCCCGCCGGTCCACCGGAGCGTCCAGGGCCGCCCGCAGGGAATCGAGCAGCGCATCGGTGTGCCGCTTGGCCAAAGCGGCATAAAGGCCGCCTTTGTCGCCGAAGTGGCGGTAAAGGATCGGCTTCGTGATGCCGGCTTCCGCGGCGATCGCGTTCATCGACGCCTGCGGGCCGTCGCGCAGCACCACCCGGTCGGCGGCCTCCAGCAACTCGCGCCGTCGGCGGTCGGCGGACCGCTGCTGGTCGGTCCGCTGTGTGGTGTCCATGTGCTCTCCCCACCCCTGCTGTTTCGGTGACGCCTGCGCAAACTAACACTGACTGTGCCCCTGACATCGAACGGGATGCCGAGACGTCATCAGCGGTTGACTTTTCCTACCGGTCGGTAACAGACTCGAGTTACCGCTAGTAACATCGCATTGCCGCCGCTGGAGGGGACATGGCCGAGTTCACCATGGAGCTGAACGACGAACAGAAGGAAGTCCGGGACTGGCTCCATGGCTTCGCCGCCGACGTGATCCGCCCCGCGGCCGCCGAGTGGGACGAGCGCGAGGAGGCTCCCTGGCCGGTCATCCAGGAGGCCGCGAAGGTCGGCATCTACTCCCTCGACTTCTACGCTCAGCAGTACTTCGACCCCACCGGCCTCGGCATCCCGATGGCCATGGAGGAGCTGTTCTGGGGCGACGCGGGCATCGCCCTGTCCATTGTGGGCACCGGGCTCGCCGCCGTGGGCGTTCTCGCCAACGGCACCGAGGAACAGATCGGCACCTGGATCCCGCAGATGTACGGCGACGTCGACGACGTCAAGGTCGCCGCGTTCTGCTCCTCCGAGCCCGACGCGGGCTCCGACGTCGCGTCCATGCGCACGCGTGCCGTGTACGACGAGGCCAAGGACGAGTGGGTGATCAACGGCACGAAGACCTGGGCGACCAACGGCGGCATCGCCAACGTCCATGTCGTCGTCGCCTGCGTCGACCCGGAGCTGGGCTCCAAGGGCCACGCCTCCTTCATCGTCCCGCCGGGCACGCCCGGCCTGGCCCAGGGCCAGAAGTTCAAGAAGCACGGCATCCGCGCCTCGCACACCGCCGAGGTCATCCTCGACGACGTCCGCGTCCCCGGCTCCTGCCTGCTCGGCGGCAAGGAGAAGCTGGACGAGCGGCTGGCCCGGGCGCGGGAGAAGGCCCGGACGGGCGGCGAGCGCGTCAAGAACGCGGCGATGGCCACGTTCGAGGCCTCCCGCCCGGCGGTCGGCGCCATGGCGGTCGGCACCGCCCGGGCCGCCTACGAGGTCGCTCTCGACTACGCGAAGACCCGGGAGCAGTTCGGCCGGCCGATCATCGACAACCAGGGCGTGGCCTTCCAGCTGGCGGACATGCGGACGCAGATCGACGCCGCCCGGCTGCTGGTCTGGCGTGCCTCCTGGATGGCGGTCAACGGCAAGCCGTTCACCGCGGCCGAGGGGTCGATGTCCAAGCTGTTCGCCAGTGAGACCGCGAAGAAGGTCACCGCCCAGGCCATCCAGATCCTGGGCGGCAACGGGTACACCCGTGAATACCCCGTCGAGCGCATGCACCGGGACAGCGCGATCTACACGATCTTCGAGGGCACGAGCGAGATCCAGCGGCTGGTGATCGCCCGCACTCTGTCGGGCATGCCCATCCGCTAGCGGTGCCGGAGCGGCGTCAGCTGCTCGATGTCGTACTTGGCGCGCAGGGCCTCGATCGCCTCCTGGTCCGGCGGGCCCCCGTGGCCCAGGATCTCCAGCAGCTCCTCGAAATAGCGCTCGTGATCCGGTGGGGGAGAGGCCTGGAAGAACATCTTGGCCGGGGTGTCCGTCGGATTGGCGAACGCGTGCGGGCACCCCGGCGGTACGACGATGACCGTGCCCGGGGTCGCCCGCACCACCCGGCGGCCCGAACTCGACTCCCACTTCCGCCAGTTGTCGGGAGTGCGGATGCGCGGCTCGAAGGCGAGGACGTCCAGTTCGCCCTCCAGGACGTAGAACAGCTCCTCGCTGCGCGTGTGCACATGCGCGCCCACGTCGAAGCCCGGCGGGACCTCCACCTCGAAGGTGGAGGCCATCCGCGAGTGCGTGCCGGTGACCTTGAACGTCACCCGCTGGGCCGGTGTCTCGACGACACGGCCGTGGCCCGGCGGGACGTACAGAGCCTCGATCCCGGTCATCGGTGGCTCACCACGTCACCGGCAGAGCCTCGGGCCCCCGGATCAGCGCGCCCTTCTTGAAGGGCACCTTCTCCGGCGGTACGGCCAGCCGAAGGCCCGGCACCCGGTCGAGCAGGGTGTCCACCATGAGTTCCTCCTCCAGCCGGGCCAGCATGTTGCCGGGGCAGAAGTGCGGGCCGAAGCCGAACGAGACGTGCGGGTTCGGGCTGCGGGAGAAGTCGATCGTCTCCGGGTCGGGGAAGACCTCCGGGTCGCGGTTGGCGGCCAGGTAGGAGTTGTACACCGCATCGCCCGCGCGGATCCGTACGCCGCGGATCTCGACGTCCTCCAGGGCGATCCGGGACAGGCCGACCGCGTTGCGGTGAGGGATGTAGCGCAGGAGTTCGTCGATCGCCCTGGGGCGGATCTCGGGCTCCGCGCGCAGCCGCTCCACCAGGTCGGGGCGGGTCAGCAGCAGGTAGAACATCTGCCCGCTGTTGTTGGTGACCGCCTCGCCCCCGATCTGCAGCAGTCCGGCGAGCCCGACGGCCTCCTCCAGGGTGACCTCGCCCCGGCCCACCGCGGCGCCGAGCAGGGAGGTGACGTCCTCGGCCGTGCTGTTCTCGCGCAGCCCGATCAGGTCGGAGAAGTAGGCGGCCATCTCCCGTTTGGCCTTCTCGCTGACCTCCTTTCCGTTCGAGGAGGACAGGATGAGCTGGGTCCAGGTGTGCATGGTGTGCCGGTCGGCGGCCGGGACGCCCATCAGCTCGCAGATCACCGCGATCGGGAACGGGCTGAGGACCGTCGCCGTGAGATCGGCGGGCGGGCCGTCCTGGAGGAGTTCGTCGACCAGCTCCTCCAGCATGGCGCGCGCCTTCTCCCGTACCCGCTCCACGCCCTTCGCGGTGAACGCGGCCGCCACCGAGCGGCGCAGCCGGGTGTGGTCGGGCGGGTCGAGGAAGCCGACCGCGCCAGGGTCGGGGATGAAGTGCGGGGCCAGCCGGGTGACCGGCTTCCGCATGACCTCCTCGCGGCTGAAGCGGGGGTCGTTGGTCACCATGCGCACGTCGTCCATCCGGGTCACCAGCCAGGCCCAGCCCTCGCCGTTGGGCAACTGGATGCGGGTGACGGGTCCTTCGCGCATCAGCTCTCTCAGCACCGGGTCGAAGTCCGTCCCGGTCAGGTCGAGCGCCGGCCAGTGCCGGATCGGGGGCAGGGTCTCGGTGAGCGTCTCTTCGGTCATGCCGTACTCGAACCGTCTCTCGGTCGTCAGCTGCGCCAGCGGCCCAGCGCCATTTCCGCGGTGATGCCGGGTCCGAACCCGGCGAGGAGCCCGCGCGCCCGGTTCTGCGCGCCGCCCTCGTCGAACATCCGGCGCAGCGCGTCCAGCACGACGCCGGAGGCGATGTTGCCGTACTCGGTGAGGGTGGCCCGGCTGAACCGGAAGGCGTGCGGGTCGACCTGGAGGAACTTGCTGAGGTCGTCGAGGATGCGCGGCCCGCCGGCGTGGACGATGTAGAAGTCCAGGTCGGACGCGTCCCAGCCGTGCATGCCCGCGAGGTCCTGCAGCGCCGGGGCCAGCGGCTCCATGGTGGCCGGCACCCGCTTGTCGAGCAGGAAGTGGAAGCCGGTCGCCCGGACGTCGTACATGATCCACTCTTCGGTCTTCGGGATCAGGTACGAGCCGTTGCGTTCCAGCTCCACGCCGGTGCCGCCGGTGCCGCGGACCACGGCGGCGGCTATGCCGTCACCGAACAGGCCGTTGGAGAGCAGCGAGCCCACACCGAGGTCGGTGGGCTGGTAGCACAGCGAGCAGAACTCGCAGGCCACGATCAGCGCGTTGGCCTCGGGGTAGGCCGTGCAGAAGTCGTGCGCCCGGTTGATCGCCGCGCCGCCGGCCGCACAGCCCAGCTGGGCTATGGGGAGCTGTCGGGTGGTGGGGTCGAAGTCCATCTCGTTGATCAGCCACGCCGTGAGCGAGGGCATCATGAAGCCCGTGCACGAGACGTAGATGATCACGTCGATGTCGGTGGTGAGGAGTTCCGCGTCGTCGAGTGCCCGCTGGATCACCCGGGGGACCCGGGCCTTGGCCTCGGCCTCGTAGAGCTTGTTGCGCTCCTCGAAGCCGGGGTGCTTGAGGGTCTCCTCGATGGGCTGGACGATGTGCCGCGTCCGCACGCCCGTGTTCTCTATCAGCCGCAGTGCGAGCGGCAGTTGGGGGTGGTCCGCGTGGCGGGAGCGCGCCAGCTCCAGCGTCTCCTCCATCGTGATCACGTGTTCCGGAACCGACACCGAGGGTCTGCACAAAGTCGCCATGAACCGTGCCTGCTTTCGCCTTCCGGGAGGCCTGCGCCCGCCGGTCAGAGGGTCGTTCACCTCAGGGGGTGGTTCACCCACGATCACTCGTCCCGGCGACGATCTCGCGCCGAACTACTCCAGACCGGGGACCCCCGTGTCAGGCTCGGACGAGAAGCCGCACGTCCGCGCGAGGGAGAACACCATGACGGCAACGGCCAGGGGCCTACTGCAGGCGACCACCAGGGAACTCGCTCCGGACCCGCAGGCCAACCCCTTCGTCCCCCTCGTGGAACGCGGCGAAGCACCCCCGCAGGCCCTTGCCCGCCTCGCCCTGGAACAGCAGTGGGTGATCCCCGCCGACCGCCGCGCCTTCCAGCACCTGGCCGAGCGCGCCGACCCCGCCTCCGCGGCCTTCTTCACCGCGCTCGCGACGGGCGAGGAACTGGCGGCCCGGCACCTGACCGCCTTCGCCCGGGCCTGCGGCGCCACCGAGGAGCACTCCCGCGCCCACGTCCCCCTGGCCGGCTGCCAGGCCTACCCCGCCTACGTCTCCTGGCTGGCCCTCAACGCCGCCCCCGCGGACGTCGTCCTGGCCCTCACGGCGAACTTCTCCACCTGGGGTGACTACTGCGCCCGCATCGCGGCAGCCCTGCGCACCCACTACGGCTTCGGTGACGACGCGTGCGCGTTCTTCGACTTCTTCGCCGAACCGGCGCCGGACCTGGACGACCGGGCGACTGCGGCGGTACAGGCGGCCCTGGACGCGGGTGCCTTGAGCACAGGGCTGGCACACACCTACGGAACCCTGCTCCAGAAGTTCGAGAGCATGTTCTGGCAAGCGGTGGGGCAGCCGGCCCGAAACCTCTAGGGCGCCCCGCTGCTGTGCGCGATACAGGCCACGTCGATACGATCCGCCAGTTTGGCCAGCTCGATGGTCAAAGCGGCAACCGTATCCTCGTCCAACCCCTGCTCGCCGGCCTCGACAAGCCGCAGCCACCGCGCCCCCACGGTCCGCAGCAACTTACTCACATCGAGCGCCGCCACCTGCAAGGCCCCACGGTCGTCCACGATCAGAGGCAGAGTCACTTCGCCGTTCACAAACCGGATGCTAGTCGCGCAGCGCTCACGCACCCTGCCAAACCGTGGTGATGTTGCAGAACTCGCGGATTCCGTGCCCGGACAGCTCACGCCCGTACCCGGACCGCTTGACCCCGCCGAACGGGAACGCCGGATGCGAGGCGGTCATCCCGTTGACGTACACCGATCCGGCCTCCAGGTCGCGCGCGAACCGTTCCACCTCGCCCTCGTCCCGCGTCCACACATTGGAACTCAGCCCGAACGGCGAGTCGTTGGCGATGAGCAGCGCCTCGTCCAGGTCGCCGGCCCGATACAGCGTGGCCACCGGCCCGAACGCCTCCTCCCGGTGGATGCGCATCTCCCGGGTGATCCCGGCCAGCACGGTCGGCGGGTAGTACCAGCCGGGCCCGTCCGGCCGCTCGCCGCCGCACAGCACCTCGGCCCCGCTGCGCCGCGCGTCGTCCACCAGCTCCTCCAGATCCTTCCGCCCCTGCTCGCTGGAGAGCGGCCCGACCTCGGTGTCCTCCTCCAGCGGGTCGCCGACCTTGAGCGCCGTCATGCCGGCGACGAACCTCTCGGCGAAGGTGTCGTAGACGTCGGTGTGCACGATGAACCGCTTGGCGGCGATGCAGGACTGCCCGTTGTTCTGCACGCGCGCGGTGACCGCCACCGCGGCCGCCCGGTCCAGGTCGGCGGAGGGCATGACCACGTACGGGTCGCTGCCGCCCAGCTCCAGCACCGTCTTCTTGATCATCTCCCCGCAGGTGGCGGCCACCGCCCGGCCCGCCGGCTCGCTGCCGGTGAGCGTCACGGCCCTCACCCGCTCGTCCCGCAGGATGTCGTCCACCGCGCCCGAGCCGATCAGCAGCGTCTGGAAACAGCCTTCCGTGAAGCCCGCGCGATGGAACAGGTCCTCCAGGTACAGGGCCGTCTGGGGGACGTTGGAGGCGTGCTTGAGCAGGCCCACGTTGCCCGCCATCAGCGCGGGCGCGGCGAACCGGATCACCTGCCAGAGCGGGAAGTTCCAGGGCATCACCGCGAGGACGGGGCCCAGCGGCCGGTAGCGCACCCGGACCCGGGACGCGCCGGAGTCCTCCACGTCCGACTCGGCGGGCTCCTCGTCGGCGAGCAGCGCCTCCGCGTGCTCGGCGTACCAGCGCATCGCCCTGACGCACTTCGCCGCCTCCGCCCAGGCCTGTTTGATCGGCTTGCCCATCTCCGTGGTCATCACCCGGCCGATCTCCCGCTGGTCCTCCTCCAGCAGATCGGCGGCCCTGAGCAGCAGCCGGGCGCGGTCGACGAACGAGATCGCCCGGTAGGTGCGGAACGTGGCCTCGGCGAGCTGGAGCCGGCGTTCCAGCTCTTCCTCGCCCATGGGCTCGTACGTCTTGAGCGTCTCGCCGTTCGCCGGGTTCACCGTCGCGATGGGCATGGCTGACCTCCCTGGGAGCGGGCTTGCTTAGACCTTCGCGCGCGGTACGGCCGTACGCAACGCGTGGCGTCCCTTCAGGCCGAGTGCTCCGCCAGCCGGTCGAGAAACGCAGTCTGCGCCGCGATGATCAGCTCCCGGGCCCGCTCCACGCCGAGCCACTCCACGCGGTCCAGCTCCGGGAACTCCCGCACCCGGCCGGACCGCGGCGGCCACTCCATGGCGAAGGTGCCCGGGCTGAAACCGCTCAGGTCCGGGTCGGCCTCGACGGCCCACGCCGTGACGACCTTGCCGTTCCGCTGCGCCACCTCGCCCAGCGGTACGGCCCTCCCGTCGGGCGGCGCCAGCCCCAGTTCCTCCTGGAACTCGCGCCGGGCGGCCTCCCAGGCGGGCTCGTCGGGGTCGTACTCGCCCTTGGGGACGGTCCATGCCCCGGCGTCCTTCTTCGCCCACAGCGGACCACCCATATGGCCGAGCAATACCTCAAGTCCCTCATCGGTGTGCCTGAACAACAGCAGTCCCGCGCTGTGCTTCGTCGCCCGCACCGTCATGGCCTGACCTCCGGATGGGCCGCCAGCAGGGCCTCCACGGTATCGGCGTCCTCGGGCCGTTTGTCCTCGCGGTAGCGGACCACGCGGGCGAAGCGGAGGGTGACGCCGGCCGGGTAGCGGGTGGAGCGCTGGAGGCCGTCGTAGGCGATCTCCACGACGAGTTCGGGGCGGACCCGGACCACCCAGCCGTTGTCCTCCACGGCCAGCCCGCGCAGCCGCTCGGTCTGCCAGGTGAGCATCGTGTCGGTCATGCCCTTGAAGGTCTTGCCGAGCATGGCGAAGCCGCCGTCCGGGGTGCGGGCGCCGAGGTGGAGGTTGGAGAGCTTGCCCGTGCGGCGGCCGTGGCCCCACTCGGCCGCCAGCACGACCAGGTCCAGGGTGTGGACCGGCTTGACCTTCAGCCAGGCGGCGCCGCGCCGGCCCGCGCTGTACGGCGCGTCCAGTGCCTTGACCACCACTCCCTCGTGACCACGGGCCAGGGTCTCGGCGAGGAACCGTTCCGCCTCCGCGATGTCCCCCGGCCCGGAGGCGACCGTCCGGCGCACCCGCATCGGCTCGGGCACCAGCCGGGCCAGCCGGGCGTGCCGCTCGGCGAAGGGCAGGTCCAGCAGATCGGTGCCGTCGACCGACAGCACGTCGAAGAAGACGGGGGAGACCGGGACCGCCCCGGCCGCCCGCGCCACGTCCGTCCGGGAGCCGACCCGGCCCGCCGTCTCCTGGAAGGACCGGGGCCGCCCGGCCGCGTCGAAGGAGATCACCTCGCCGTCCAGGATGAACCGCTCGCCCCGCAACTCCCGTGCGGCGGCGGTCACTTCGGGCAGCCGGCCGGTGATGTCGTCCAGGGTGCGGGTGTGCACCCGGACCAGGTCGCCGTCCCGGTGGACCTGCACGCGGATGCCGTCCAGCTTCTCCTCCACCGCGCAGGCGCCCAGCTTCTCCACCGCTTCGGCCACCGAGGACGCGCTGTGCGCCAGCATCGGCAGCACCGGGCGGCCCACGGTGAGCCGGAACCTCTCCAGCGCCCCGGGCCCCTCGCCGAGCAGGGCCTCGGCGACCGTCTGCAGCGACCCGGCGAGCATCACCGCCCGGCGTACGGCTGCCGGGTCGGCGCCCGTCGCCCGGGCGAGGCCCTCCACCGCGACCGCGTCCAGCGCGCCCTGCCGCACCTCACCGGTGAGCAGGCCGAGCAGGAACCGCTGCTCCTCCTCGGTGGCCGCGCCCATCAACTCGCCGACGAGCCGGACCCGCTCCGCCTGCGACCCCGGCCCGGACACCTTGCCCAGGTCGGTGAGCAGGGCGTCGACCTCCCGGACCGTGAGAGAAGGCTCGCCGGCCGGCGGCACCGGGCGGCTCAGCACCTTCCAGCCGACGCCGAGCCGGCCCTGCGGCAGCCGCCCGGCCAGATACGGGATGACGATCGGCACGTCGTCCGGCCCCGCCTCCCGGAACAACTCCGCGAGCAGCGCCGTCTTGCGGGACCGGGCCGTCGTCGCGGCGACGTCCCGGGACACCTGGGCCAGGCGGGTCAGCAGCATGCAGCCATCGTGCACCGCGGGAGCGGCGGCTACACCCGGACGGCCGCGTCCAGGTCCGCCATCAGCAGCTCCCCGTTGATCGCCGCCCCCGCCCGGTACCCCCGGCTCGCCGCGTTGATCACCTGCTCGGCGAAGCCGCTCGCGTTGCCCGCCGCCCAGAGGCCCGGCACGGTCGTCAGGCCCCGCTCGTCGATCACCGGGTAGGCGCCGAACGGCGTCTCGCGCATCTCGGCGCCCAGCCTCAGGAGCAGGTCGTTGTCGGGGACGGGCCGCGGGGCGGCGTACAGGACCTCGCGGTCGTGGACCGTGCCGTCGGTGAGCCGGACGCCGGCGAGCCGGTCGCCGGTGACGACGAGTTCCGCGACCCTCCCGGGGACGACCGTGACCCCGGCGGCGGCCAGCCGGCGCAGGTCGTCGTCCGTCAGGTCCGGCTCGTTCACCTCGTGCAGGAAGAACCGCACGTCCTTCGACCACTGGGTGACCATGAGCGCCTGGTGCACGCTGAGCGGCGAGGTCGCGAGCACCCCGGTCGGCAGGTCGCGGGCCTCCCAGCCGTGGCAGTACGGGCAGTGGACCACGTCCCGGCCGAACCGCTCGGCCAGCCCGGGGACGTCCGGCAGCTCGTCCCTCAGGCCGGTGGCGATCACCAGGTGCCGGGACCCGACCGTCCGTCCGCTCGCGAGTGCGACGGTGAAGTCCTCGTCCCCGGCCGCGTCCACGACCCGGCCCCGGACCAGCTCCGCCCCGTACCGGGCGATCTCCTCGCGCCCGACGGCCAGGAACTCGGCCGGTGACATGCCGTCGCGGGACAGATAGCCGTGCAGGTGCGCGGACGCCGTGTTGCGCGGCTCGCCCGCGTCGACCACCAGGGTGCGGCGCCGGGCGCGGCCGAGGACGAGCGCGGCGGACAGCCCGGCGGCCCCGCCGCCGACGACGACTGCTTCGTACCTGTTGTTCGCGGGTGTGTTCTCGGTCATGACCCGACCGTCGCCGGATCCCTGCGGGATTGACAAACCTATTTGCCGTTCCTGCAATGGGGGCCATGAGCACGGACGACGTACTGGCCGAAGTGGGCCCCCGGCTGCGCCGCATCCGCAAGGACCGGGAGGTGACGCTGGCCGCGCTGTCCGAGGCCACCGGCATCTCCGTCAGCACCCTCTCCCGCCTGGAGTCCGGCCTGCGCAAACCCAGCCTGGAGCTGCTGCTGCCGATCGCCCAGGCCCACCAGGTGCCGCTGGACGAGCTGGTCGGCGCGCCACCGGTGGGGGACCCGCGGGTGCGGTCCGAGCCGATCGTGCGGGGCGGACGCACCCACTGGCCGCTGACCCGCCAGCCCGGCGGCCTGCAGGCCTTCAAGGTGCTGGAACCGAAGCGCGAGCTCGAACCGGAGCCGCGCACCCACGAGGGCTACGAGTGGCTGTATGTGCTCTCGGGCCGGCTGCGGCTGGTCCTCGGCGAACACGACGTCGTGCTGTCGGCCGGGGAGGCCGCCGAGTTCGACACGCGCGTGCCGCACTGGTTCGGTTCGACGGGGGAGGGGCCGGTGGAGTTCCTCAGTCTGTTCGGGCCGCAGGGGGAGCGGATGCATGTGCGGGCCAGGCCGAGGCGGACGTGACACGGCCGACTGTTCCCTGATCGGCAAGCGACCGCTTAGTATGCGATCGGAACCCGGTCAGACGAAGCAGTCCCGTGGAGGCCCCGCATGCAGGCATGGCACGTGCACGAGAACGGCGAGCCGAGCGAGGTGATGCGCCTGGCTCAGGTGGAGCCGCCCACGCCCGGTGACGGCCAGGTGCGCCTGCGCGTGCGCGCCGCCAACATCAACTTCCCGGACGCGCTGCTGTGCCGGGGCCAGTACCAGGTGCGCCCGCCGCTGCCGTTCACACCCGGCGTGGAGATCTGCGGCGAGACCGAGGACGGCCGCCGCGTGATCGCCAACCCCGCGCTGCCGTACGGCGGTTTCGCCGAGTACGCCCTCGCCGACGCCCGCGCCCTGCTGCCCGCGCCCGAGGCGCTGGACGACGCCGAGGCCGCCGCGCTGCACATCGGCTACCAGACCGGCTGGTTCGGTCTGCACCGCCGGGCCCACCTGCAGGCGGGCGAGACCCTGCTCGTGCACGCCGCCGCCGGCGGTGTCGGCAGCGCGGCCGTGCAGCTCGGCAAGGCGGCCGGCGCCACCGTGATCGGTGTCGTCGGCGGCGCGGAGAAGGCCGCCGTGGCCCGCGAGCAGGGCTGTGACGTGGTGGTCGACCGCCGCTCCGAGGATGTGATCGCCGCCGTGAAGGAGGCCACCGGCGGCCGGGGCGCGGACGTGGTCTACGACCCCGTCGGCGGCGAGGCCTACGCCCAGTCCGCCAAGCTCGTCGCCTTCGAGGGCCGGATCGTCGTCGTCGGCTTCGCGAGCGGCGCCATCCCCAGCCCGGCCCTCAACCACGCCCTGGTGAAGAACTACTCGATCCTCGGCCTGCACTGGGGTCTGTACAACACCAAGAACCCCGAGCTCGTCCTGCGCTGCCACGAGGAACTGACCGAACTGGCCGCCCGGGGCGCGATCAAGCCGCTGGTGAGCGAGCGGGTGCCGCTGAGCGAGGCCGCCGCGGCCGTGCAGAAGGTGGCGGACGGCCGGTCCACCGGCCGGATCGCCGTGGTGATGGAGGGAGCAGCATGACCGACGCCGAAGAACTGCGCCGCCGCACACGGGAGTTGCTGGACCGGCATCCCCCCGCGAGCACCGACCGACTCGACTTCCTGCGCGCCCGCTTCGACGCCGGTCTCGCCTGGGTGCACTACCCGGAAGGCCTCGGTGGCCTCGGCGCGCCCCGCCACCTCCAGGTCGTCGTGGACGCCGAACTGGAGGCCGCCGGCGCCCCCGACAACGACGCGCGCCGCAACGGCATCGGGCTCGGCATGGCCGCGCCGACCATCCTCAAGTACGGCACCGAGGAGCAGAAGCAGCGCCATCTGCGGCCGCTGTGGACGGGTGAGGAGGTCTGGTGCCAGCTGTTCAGCGAGCCCGGCGCCGGCTCCGACCTGGCCGCCCTCGGCACCCGGGCCGTCCGTGAGGGCGAGGACTGGGTGGTCAACGGGCAGAAGGTCTGGACGTCCGGCGCGCACAACGCCCGCTGGGCCATCCTCATCGCCCGCACCGACCCGAACCTGCCCAAGCACGCGGGCATCACCTACTTCCTCTGCGACATGACCGACCCCGGTGTCGAGGTCCGGCCGCTGCGCCAGATCACCGGCGAGGCAGAGTTCAACGAGGTCTTCCTCACCGACGTCCGCATCCCCGACTCGCGGCGCCTCGGCGAGGTCGGCGACGGCTGGCGGGTCGCGCAGACCACGCTCAACAACGAACGCGTGGCCATCGGCGGTATGCGGCTGCCCCGTGAGGGCGGCATGATCGGCCCGGTCGCGAAGACCTGGCGCGAGCGCCCCGAACTGCGCACGCACGACCTGCACCAGCGGCTGCTGAGGCTGTGGGTCGAGTCCGAGGTCTCCCGGCTCACTGCCGAACGCCTGCGTCAGCAGCTCGTCGCGGGGCAGCCGGGCCCCGAGGGCGCCGGCATGAAGCTCGCCTTCGCCCGCCTCAACCAGGAGATCAGCGGCCTGGAGGTCGAACTCCGGGCGGACGAGGGCCTGTTGTACGACGACTGGACCATGCGCCGTCCCGAACTCGTCGATTTCACCGGCCGGGACGCCGGCTACCGCTATCTGCGCGCCAAGGGCAACAGCATCGAGGGCGGGACCAGCGAGGTCCTGCTGAACATCGTCGCCGAGCGGGTCCTCGGCCTGCCCGCCGAGCCGCGCACCGACAAGGACGTCGCATGGAAGGACCTGGCCCGATGACGAAAGCGCCGGACCTGCTGTACTCCGAGGAGGAAGAGGCGCTGCGCGCCGCCGTCCGCGACCTCCTCACGGACCACTGCGCGCCGGCGGACGTCATCGCCCGCGTCGAGTCGGACACCCCGCACGACCTCGCCCTGTGGAAGTCCCTCGCCGAGAGCATGGGCCTGGCCGGGCTCCTGGTGCCCGAGGAGCAGGGCGGCCAGGGCGCCTCCGCCCGCGAGGTCGCCGTCGTCCTGGAGGAGCTGGGGCGGGCGGTCGCCCCGGTGCCGTATCTCACCAGCGCGGTCGTGGCCACCGAGGCCCTGCTGGCCTGCGGTGACGAGGAACTGCTGGGACAGCTGGCCTCCGGGCGCACCATCGGCGCCCTCGCGGTCGGCCTGCACGTGGCTCCGGGCGCCGCGGTCAAGACCGTACGAGTCGAGAACGGTGTCCTGCACGGAGAGTTGACCGGTGTCGCCGACGCGGCCGTGGCGGACGTCCTGCTCGTCCCGGCCGACGACGGCGGCCTGTACGCCGTGGCCGCGGACGCCGCGACCGTCACCCCGCAGACGACCCTCGACCTCACCCGCCCGCTGGCGACGGTACGGCTTCAGGGCGCCCCCGGCCGCCGCCTCGGCGCCGCCGAACCCGCCGTACGACGCGCCCTGCGCTCCGCCGCCGGGCTGCTGGCCTCCGAGCAACTGGGCGTCGCCGACTGGGCGTTGACCGAGACCGTCCGCTATCTGAAGGAGCGCAAGCAGTTCAACCGTCCGGTCGGCGGGTTCCAGGCGCTCAAGCATCGGCTCGCCCAGCTGTGGCTGGAGGTCGTGAACCTGCGGGCGGCCGCGCGGGCCTCGGCCGATGCGTTGGCCTCCGGCGAGGACACGGATGTCTCGGTCGCCGTTGCGCAGGCGTACGCCGCACCCGTCGCCGTCCACGCCGCCGAGGAGGCGCTGCAACTGCACGCCGGGATCGGCATGACCTGGGAGCATCCGATCCACCTGTACCTGAAGCGGGCCAAGGCGGACTCGATCGCCTACGGCACGGCGGGCGCCCACCGGGAGGCACTGGCCGAACTGGTCGACCTCCAGGCACCCTGACACCACCCGTGTGAAGCCCGCCCCACCTGGGGCGGGCTTCTCCGTGCGCCCATTCCGCAGAGGTGAACAACGCGCCAACTCCCCGCGAGCCAGGGCTGCTTCGGTGACAGGGACACGCATACTCCCTTCGGTCCCATCCGGCACCCCCAGGGAGGCAGCGCATGGCCCTCACCACCCGTCGCAGAGCCCTCACCACCCTCGGCGCCGCCCTCGCCGGCGCGGTCGCCCTGCCCGCGTCGCCGGCCCGGGCGGGCACCTCACAGCGCGGTCCGCACCCGCTGTGGAACGCGCACGCCCACAACGACTACGAGCACCCCCGGCCGCTGTTCGACGCGCTCGACCACCGCTTCAACAGCGTCGAGGCCGACATCTTCCTCGTCGGCGACCAGCTCCTCATCGGGCACGACAGCTCCGAGCTCGACCCGTCCCGCACCCTCGAATCCCTCTACCTCGACCCGCTCGCCGCCCTGGTCCGGAACAACCACGGTTCGGTGTACCGGCGTTGGCGCAGGCCGCTGCAACTCCTGATCGACATCAAGACCGAGGGTTCCTCGACGTACCTCGAACTCGACCGCCATCTGCGCCGCCACCCGCACCTGTTCACCCGGTACGCGCACGGCCGGGTGCACCCCGGGCCGGTCACCGCCGTCATCTCCGGCGACCGCGCCGCCCGCATCCCCATGGCGGCGCAGGAGGAGCGGCGCGCCTTCTACGACGGCCGGCTCACCGATCTCGGCGGCACCGCCCCGGCCACCTTCATCTCGCTGATCAGCGACAACTGGACGCAGAACTTCACGTGGTCGGGCGAGGGCACCTTCCCCGGCGCCGAACGGCAGAAGCTGCGGGCCATCACCGCGGCGGCGCACGAGCGCGGGCAGCAGGTGCGGTTCTGGGCCACTCCGGACGCCGCGGGCCCGGCCCGCGACGCCCTGTGGACGGAACTGCTCGCCGCCGGTGTCGACTACCTGAACACCGACGACCTGGCCGGACTGGAGAACTTCCTGGACGCCCGCCCCTTGGCGTGACACCACACGTTTGGGGGACACGTCAGCCACCCGGACGAACCCTCCGCTACGCCACACTTGCGGCCGGAACGCCACTCAAGGGGCGTGGCGGAGGAGGTTCCTGGTGGTCATTCCCGTCTCTGCGGTCGTGCTGCTCCTGATCCTGGCCGTGATCTTCATTCGCAACTGCTCGCTGAAGATCTCCCACGCCCTGGTCTGCATGCTGCTCGGATTCTTCCTGGCCGGCACGAGCATGGCGCCGACCATCCACAGCGGGCTCATGACGACCGCCGACCTGGTGAGCAGTCTGCGGCCCTGAGCTCAGCCGGCCGAGAACACCCCGATGCCGTTCGCCACGGGGCGCTCGGCGCCGGTGCTCGGGTGGTTGCGGACCGTTACGGTGCGCGCCCCGTGGTCGCGGGTGACCAGCTCCGACGAGCCGCCGCCGTCGAGGTTGAACGCGTCGGACGCGCCCAGCGAGCGCATGGTGCGGGCCTCCTCCGCGACCGTCATCCCGGTCCGGTACGCGGCGGCCCCGTCCAGCGCCAGGATCAGCAGCCACCGGCCGCCGTCCCGGAAGCCCACGACCGTGCGCACCGCCGAGGTGGTGTCGTCCAGGCCGGACCGCGCCTCGCCACCCTCGAGGACCGGGAAGCCGCCGATCGCGAAGGCGTACGGCACCCCGGACGAGGCCGCCACCAGGCTGTCCGTCACGCTCACCGCATCCCCCACGGAGAGCTTGCGCAGCCGCTGCGCGCCCTCCTCGCGGCCCACCAGCACCGTGGTGCCCGACGGAATCGTGCCGCCGCCCGGGGTGTCGGAGGCGGAGACCACCCGGCCGTCCTGCACCCGCACCTCGTAGGTGTCGGTGCTGCACGGTGCCGACCGCTGGGTGTCCGTGCCGCACACGGCACGCATCCGGGAGGCGCTGCCCCAGCGTGCGGTGAAGGCGCCGACGGAGTTCTCCGGAAGCGCGTACTGGTTGAGGCCCTTCAACGGGAACGTGCCGTCCGGAGTGCCCACGCTGCCGGCGAGCGAGAGGCGGTCCAGCCGGGCCCGCCGGTCGGTGCCCACGCCGAAGACGTCCTGCGTGCCGGCGCCCGGCGGCAGGGCGGGCCCGAAGCGCTGCCCGTTCGGCACCGCGGCCTTGAGCACCTGCCCGTCCGCGATCGCCGGTCCGACGCTCGCGCCGGTGGCCTGCACGCCCGGGTGCTGGGTCTCGCTGATGTCGAAGAAGTCACCGTTGACCCCCGCGACCGCCCCGGCCGAGTCCGCCATCCCCGAGACGGTGGCCCGGGCCGCCACCGCGCCCGGGTGCAGCAGGTCCACGCGGACGTGCGGATCGGCCAGGTCGACCGTGACCAGATGGGCGTGTGTCCGGCCCGCGGCCGCGTCGACGTCGAACTGCCGGTAGGTGACACCCGGCGCGATGCGTCTGCCGTCCGGTACCGCACCGGCCGGCGCCGCCCCTGCCAGGGCCGCACCGGCCAGCACACCGAACGCCGTGACAACCGTGAGAACCGCTCTGCCCGCTGCCGAACGCCTGCGACGTCTGATCACCTTGCCCCCTGATGGCTCGTCAACTGTCCCTGCCGTACGGCCTGTCGTACGTGTCTTCCAGGTGCAGTGGACCAGAGGGCGGCGACCGCCGGGCCGACTAGGCGTCGACTACGCGAGAACGGGTGAGAAAACGCACCCCCTCGGGTGCTTCCAGCGAGAAGCCGCTGCCCCGTCCGGGTACGACGTCCACGATCAGCCGGGTGTGGCTCCACGCCTCGTACTGGCTCCGGGACATCCAGAAGGTGACGGGCTCGGCCACGCCGTCCACCGTCAGCTCCGCCAGCAGCACGTCCGAGCCGCCGGTGCGGAACTCGCCGTCCGGGTAGCACATGGGCGCGCTGCCGTCGCAGCAGCCGCCGGACTGGTGGAACATCAGCGGACCGTGCTCGGCGTGCAGCCGCCGCACCAGGTCCGCGGCCTCGGGGGTGAGTTCGACGCGCGGGGTTTCCTCATCCATGGGTCACCCTCCTGAAGGGCCGGGGCGCGGGACGCCGGACCCGGCCCAGTCTCACGGATCGTCACCGGCCCGTCCAGAACGCCTCGTCGGCCCGCCCGGTCGGGTCAGCGGTGGTGGAGCACGTTCACCACGCGGCCGTCCGGGTCCCGCACGAAGAACCGCCGTACGCCCCACTCCTCGTCCGTCAGCGGATGCACGATCTCCGCGCCGCGGTCCCGCATCGCCGCGTACGCCGCGTCCACGTCCTCGACCTCGATGCTCAGGTCCGGGACGAGCGGCGCGGTGCGGTCCTCGGTCATCAGGCTGAGCTGCACGGCCGGGTTCTCCGCGGAGGCCAGTGTCCTGATCCAGCCGAGGTCCATGACCTCCTCCAGCCCCAGCACTCCGTAGAACTCCGCGCTCTGCGGCAGCGCGGTCGACTGGAGGTTGGGCACGACACGGCGTACGTGCATCTCGCGGCTCCGGTGGTCGGTCGGCTGGTGCGGGAGACGTCAGAGTAGCGCTGCGGCCGGCTGCGAGGATGGGCCCATGAGTCCTTCGCCCTTCGGCCTGCCCGACCTGCGCTTCGTCACGACCGGCGAACATCCGCTCTGGGACGAGGCGCTCGCCGCGGTCAACCGGGACCTGGCGGTCACCCTGCCCGAGCAGCGGCCGCTGTGCCTCGTCGCCCACCCGGGCCTGGACGGGGACGAGGAGGACGAGCGGGTCCACGTCGGGTTCCCGGACGGCTACTCGCACGGCAACCCCCTGTGGCGGGCCGGATCCGGCGCCGGAGCCCTGCGGGTCGTCGCCGAGGCCGCCCAGGAGACGGTCACCGAGCGCCTGTGGCAGGCCTGGCCCGTCTGCACCCTGCACGGACTCGGGATGCACGTGACCGAGGACGCCGCACGGCCTTCCTGGTGGTGCGCCGGGGCGTCCCGCCCGGGCGATCCGGCCCATGTCCGCGCCGCCATAGGGGAGATGGACACGGTCCACCGCCCGCGCCGCCCGAACCGCAAGCGCCGAAAGCCCCGCTGACGTGCCCGGTGCCGGACCGCCGGACCCGGCGGCAGGCGTTCGCCGCGAACCCCGTACCGGTACGGGTCCTGCTCGCCGTCCTCGACGACGCATGGGTGAGGGCGTGCGGCGCGGGTTCGGCTACTAGCCGGCTGCTCGGCGGGGCGTTCTTCTCAACGGCGCGGACCCGGTCCGCGCCGGCCGCCCCGGCGCGCCGGGACCGATGACAGACTTCGCGCTACGACGGGCTGCGCGGGCCTGGCCGGCGCGAGGAGGCGGCGGGCGGTGGCGATGCGGGAGGTCCTCGGGTGCGCCGCCGAATCCGCCCGGCAGCTCGGACCGGCCGACCCCGGCTTCCTCGGCGAGGTGTGAGGCCGCGGGCCGTGGCTCACCGGGTGACGTGGATCCGGCGCATCAGCAGCGCGTACACCGCCGAGGACACGATCAGGCCCGCCGGAAGGGCCAGGTCGACACCGCCCAGGGGCGACGGCCACGGGTCCGGTGTACGTGGTGTCGACGCACACCACGGCGCTGCCGCTGCGGCTGCGGATCGCCCCCGGTGCCGGCCCGAGGCGGCCGACGACGCCGTGGCCGAGCTCATCCGGCTCCAGGGCACCGGCGGTCCGCTGTGGCGGGGGGCGGGCGTGAAGTTCTTCATGGACGGAACCGTCGACAACGGCACCGCCTGGCTGGAGACCCCCGACTGCCACGGCGAGTCGGCGCACGCCCACTGGCCCGACCCGCAGCGCTACACCGGCGTCATCGCCGCCCTGCACCGGGCCGGCGTGCCCACGGCCACCCACGCGATCGGCGACGCGGCGGTGCGCCATGGGCTCGACTCCGTGGAGCAGGCGCAGGCCGGCGGCCCCGGAGCCGGCCACCCGGTACGGCACCGGGGTCGAACACGTCGAGACCGTCCCGGACGACACCGTACGGCGGTTCGGGCACGGCTCGGCGCGGAGCGTGCCGGGCGCGCGTTCCGCTGCCGTGACCCGTGGGAGGCGGGCCCGGGTCGTCCTCGGCTCCGACTGGCCCATTGCGCCGTACCCGCCGCTGAAGGTGATGGCGGGCACCCGGCACCGCCGGCGACCTCACGGTCCTGGCCGACGATCCGCTGAAGGCGCCCGACACCGATCTCGCCGAGCCGCCGGTTGTGCTCACGGTGGTCGGGGGTCGGCTGACGTACCCGCGTGGGCGCGACCAGCCACGACGCTGCCGCACGGGCGGAGCGGCACGGTCAGCCGCGGGCCCGCCGTTCGCGGCGGGTCCGGCGGGCCTCGAACAGCAGAGGCAGCATCGACAGGACGACGACCACGGCGACCAGCGGCAGCAGATAGTCGTCGAGGTGCGGGACGGAGGCACCGAGGGTGTAACCGGCGAGGACGAGCAACTGCGACCACACCACCCCGCCCACGGTCTGCCAGAGCGTGAACGGTCGCACCGGTACGTCGAGCACCCCGGCCACGGGGTGCAGCACCGTCCGCAGCAACGGCACGAACCGGCCGATGACCAGCGCCTTCCCATAGCCGTACCGGGCCAGCAGCCCCTCGGCCCGGGCGGCCGCAGCCTTCACCCGCCGGTTGGAGGTGCGGGCCAGCAGCGCCCGCCCGCCGTGCCGCCCGATCAGATACCCGGCCTGCCCGCCGGCCACCGCCCCGACCGCCGCGCACAGCAGCACCTGCCACAATGCCAGCCGGGGCGGCTGGTGCGCACTGCCGGCGCACAGCACACCGGCCGGGAACAGCAGGGTGTCGCCGGGCAGGAAGAAGCCGACGACCAGCAGACCGGACTCCGCGAAGATCAGCACCAGGACACCGAGCGCGCCGAAGGCGGCCAGCACCGAGGCGCTGTTCAGCGGATTGACGGCTATCACCTGGCCCCGCCTCCCGGCCTGCTCGCAGGGCTGCTCGTTCACCAGCATCACCCGGCCGCCGCGAAAGCGCCCGCCCCGGGCCGTACCCGTGCCTCGCTCCGTTCCCCGCGTGCCCGTGATCCCCTACGAGGTCGCGGACGACGGCGGGTGGTGCCTCCCTCGTAGGACGGATCCTGTCGAGCGACATCGCCGACACCTCTTGACCTCTGTGACGACAGCCACTAGCTTGCGGAAGCCGATCCATGACGACCGAAAGGAGGCGACCAGCAGATGTACACCAGCTCTGATCTCGGTCGCCTCGCCCAGTGCACGGTCTGGGTTCCGGGTCGGATCGCGCACGGCTGCTGAGCACGCCGTTCTGATGTGCCCGTCCGCGGCACATGCGGGGATTCCCGCCACCACCTTCCCGCACGTCGCTGTGGCGTGCCGTTTTGCGCCCGCTTCTCTCACCCGGCGCGTCTGAACACAGAAAGCTGCCTGAAATTGGCGAACATCATGAATCGATCGATCACACACCGGAACGAAGGCCCGTCATGGTAGCGGCGCGGATCACTGTCAACGGGGAAGAAACGCCTATTTCACCGGCTGCGCCCCACACCACGGCCCTGGACTTTCTGCGCGAGCGTGGCCTCACCGGCACCAAGGAGGGCTGTGCCGAGGGTGAGTGCGGTGCCTGTTCGGTTCTGGTGGCCCGTCCCGGGGTGAACAAGCCCACCGACTGGGTGGCGGTCAACGCCTGCCTGGTCCCGGTCGCGGCGCTCGACGGCCAGGAGATCGTCACCTCCGAAGGCCTCGCCACCGCCGGCGCACCCGGTACGCCGCCCACCCTGCACCCGGTGCAGGAGGAGATGGCCGTCCGCGGCGGCTCCCAGTGCGGCTACTGCACGCCGGGGTTCGTCTGCAGCATGGCCGCCGAGTACTACCGGCCGAACCGCTGCGCGCATGCGGACGCGGCCGAGGGCACCGACGCCGAGCACGGTCCGAACGGTTTTGATCTGCACGCGCTGAGCGGAAACCTGTGCCGCTGCACCGGTTACCGCCCGATCCGCGATGCCGCGTTCGCCGTCGGTGTGCCCACCGACGAGGACCCGCTGGCGCAGCGCCGCGAGCAGTCCCCGCCCGCACCGGTGGCCACCGAATACACCCAGGGCGACAGCGCGTTCCTGCGGAAGAACACCCTGGCCGAGACGCTGCGGTTGCTGCGCGAGCGGCCCGACGCCGTGGTGGTCGCCGGCTCCACCGACTGGGGTGTCGAGGTGAACATCCGTTCCCGCCGGGCGGATTGCGTGGTCGCCCTCGACCGGCTGCCCGAACTGCGGGAGCTGCGCGTCGAGCCCGACCACATCGAGATCGGGGCGGCGCTGACCCTCACCGAGATCGAACGCCGCCTCGACGGCGACGTCCCACTGCTGGCAGAACTGTTCCCGCAGTTCGCATCCCGGCTCATCCGCAACAGCGCGACCTTCGGCGGCAACCTGGGTACCGGCTCTCCCATCGGTGACAGCCCGCCCGTGCTGCTCGCGCTGGAGGCGTCGGTGGTGCTCGCCGACGCCGACGGTGAGCGGGTGGTCCCGCTGGCCGACTACTTCACCGGCTACCGCCAGAGCGTGCGCCGTCCCGGCGAGCTGATCCGTGCGGTCCGCGTCCCGCTGCCGCTGTCGCCCGTCACGGCCTTCCACAAGATCGCCAAGCGGCGCTTCGACGACATCTCCAGCGTGGCTGTCGCGTTCGCGCTCGACATCGCGGACGGCGTCGTCCGCAAGGCGCGCATCGGCCTGGGCGGCGTGGCCGCCACCCCGATCCGCGCCCTCGCCACCGAGGCGGCCCTGGAGGGCAAGCCGTGGGTGACGGAGACGGTCGAGGCCGCGGCGCAGGTGCTGCAGGGCCAGGGCACGCCGATGAGCGATCACCGCGCCAGCGCCGACTACCGTTCCGCGATGCTCGGCCAGAGCCTGCTGAAGCTGTACGCACAGACCACCGAGGCGGTGTCGTCATGAGCCATCTGTCCGAGCGCCCCGAAAAGCCCGTCGTCGGCGTTTCGATGCCGCACGAGAGCGCCAACCTGCATGTCACCGGCACCGCGCTCTACACCGACGACCTGATCCATCGCACCAAGGACGTCCTGCACGCCTACCCCGTCCAGGTCATGAAGGCCCACGGCAGGATCACGGCGCTGCGCACCGAGCCCGCGCTCGCCGTGCCCGGTGTGGTGCGCGTGCTGACCAAGGCCGACGTGCCCGGCGTCAACGACGCCGGAATGAAGCACGACGAGCCGCTGTTCCCCGACGAGGTCATGTTCCACGGCCACGCGGTCGCCTGGGTGCTCGGCGAGACCCTGGAGGCGGCCCGGCTCGGTGCGGCGGCCGTCGAGGTGGAGCTCGACGAACTGCCCTCCCTGATCACGCTGCAGGACGCGATCGCGGCCGGCAGTTATCACGGCGCCCGGCCCGTGATGGTGCATGGCGACGTCGACGCCGGTTTCGCCGACTCCGCGCACGTGTTCACCGGCGAGTTCCAGTTCTCCGGGCAGGAGCACTTCTACCTCGAGACGCACGCGGCGCTGGCCCAGGTCGACGAGAACGGGCAGGTGTTCATCCAGAGCAGCACCCAGCATCCGTCGGAGACCCAGGAGATCGTCTCCCACGTGCTGGGCGTGCCCGCCCACGAGGTGACCGTGCAGTGCCTGCGGATGGGCGGCGGCTTCGGCGGCAAGGAGATGCAGCCGCACGGGTTCGCGGCCGTCGCCGCGCTCGGCGCCAAGCTCACCGGCCGGCCGGTCCGGTTCCGGCTCAACCGGACGCAGGACCTGACCATGTCGGGCAAGCGGCACGGGTTCCACGCCCAGTGGAAGATCGGCTTCGACGCGGACGGCCGTATCCAGGCCCTGGACGCCACCCTGACCGCGGACGGCGGCTGGAGCCTGGACCTCTCCGAGCCGGTACTGGCCCGAGCGCTGTGCCACATCGACAACACCTACTGGATCCCCAACGCCCGTGTCGCCGGTCGCATCGCCAGGACCAACACGGTCTCCAACACCGCCTTCCGCGGCTTCGGCGGACCGCAGGGCATGCTGGTGATCGAGGACATCCTGGGCCGCTGCGCGCCGCTGCTCGGCCTGGACCCCATGGAGGTGCGGGAACGCAACTTCTACCAGCCGGGCCAGGGCCAGACGACGCCGTACGGACAGCCGGTCACGCAGCCCGAACGGATCTCCACCGTCTGGCAGCAGGTCCAGGACGCCGCCGGCATCGCCGATCGCAAGCGCGAGATCGCCGCCTTCAACGCCGCGCACCCGCACACCAAGCGGGCGCTCGCGATCACCGGCATCAAGTTCGGCATCTCGTTCAACCTCACCGCCTTCAACCAGGGCGGCGCGCTGGTGCTGATCTACAAGGACGGCTCCGTCCTGATCAACCACGGCGGCACCGAGATGGGCCAGGGCCTGCACACCAAGATGCTGCAGGTGGCCGCGACCACGCTGGGTATCCCGCTGCACAAGGTCCGCCTCGCCCCGACGCGCACCGACAAGGTGCCCAACACCTCCGCCACCGCCGCCAGTTCCGGGGCCGACCTCAACGGTGGGGCGGTGAAGAACGCCTGCGAGCAGTTGCGCGAGCGGCTGCTGCAGGTGGCCGCCACCCAGCTGGGTGCGAACAGCTCCGACGTGCGCATCGTCGAGGGCGTCGCGCGCGCCCTCGGCAGCGACAAGGAGCTGGCCTGGGACGACCTGGTGCACACCGCGTACTTCCAGCGGGTCCAGCTGTCGGCGGCCGGTTACTACCGGACCGAGGGTCTGCACTGGGACGCGAAGACGTTCAGGGGCTCGCCGTTCAAGTACTTCGCCCATGGCGCGGCCGCGACCGAGGTGGAGGTGGACGGCTTCACCGGCGCCTACCGCATCCGTCGGGTCGACATCGTGCACGACGTCGGTGACAGCCTGTCCCCGATGATCGACATCGGTCAGGTCGAGGGCGGTTTCGTGCAGGGCGCGGGCTGGCTGACGCTCGAGGACCTGCGCTGGGACACCAGCGACGGCCCGTACCGAGGCCGGCTGCAGACCCAGGCGGCGAGCACCTACAAGCTGCCGAGCTTCTCGGAGATGCCCGAGGAGTTCAACGTCACGCTGCTGGAGAACGCCACCGAGGAGGGCGCGGTCTACGGCTCCAAGGCGGTCGGCGAGCCCCCGCTGATGCTGGCGTTCTCGGTGCGCGAGGCGTTGCGGCAGGCCGCCGCCGCGTTCGGGCCGAGCGGGGTCAGCGTCGATCTGGCCTCGCCCGCGACGCCGGAGGCGGTGTACTGGGCGATCCAGGCGGCTCGCCGGGACGACGCCTCGCACATCGGTCACTCCCACAACGGGTTTGCCGCGGGAGGCCACACCGGCAACGGCCACGCCGCCAACGGTGTCGCCGCCAACGGTAAGAGCCGAGCCGACGCGACAGCGCTGCACGGTGCCTGACATGACGTGGATCGCTGCGGTCGCACGGTTGCGGGCACGCCGGGAGTCCGGCGTGCTGGTGACCGTCGCGACCGTGCGCGGCCATGCCCCGCGCGACGCCGGTGCGAAACTCGTCGTGGGGCAGACCGAGACATGGGGCTCGATCGGCGGCGGCAATGTCGAGGCCGTCGCGATCGACCGGGCCCGGGAGATGATCGCCGTGTCCAAGCCGGAGCCGGAGCTGATCGATTTCGCCCTGAACGACAAGGTGACCAACCAGCACGGCGTGCAGTGCTGCGGCGGTACGGTCTCGGTGCTGCTCGAACCACTGCCGGTGGTACGGGCGGTGGCGATCTTCGGCGTCGGGCACGTCGGGCTGGAACTGGCGCGCATCCTGGCGCGTCAGGACCTCGACCTCCATCTGATCGACACGCGCTCCGACATCCTCACCGAGGAGCGGCTCGCCGTGCTCGCGGATGCGGTGGCGCAGGTGCACGTGCATCACACGCCGCTGTTGCCCGAGGAGGTGCTGGAGGAGTTGCCGCGCGGCACCCACATCCTGATCATGACCCATGATCACGCCGAGGACGCCGCTCTGTGCGACGCCGCCCTGCGCACCGACCATCTCGGCTCCATCGGGCTGATCGGGTCGGCGGCCAAGTGGGTGCGGTTCCGCAAACGCCTCGCCACCGAGGGCGGTCACGACGAGGCCACCATCGACCGGATCAAGACCCCGATCGGGCTGGCCGACATCACGGGCAAGGAGCCCGCGATCATTGCCCTGAGCGTTGCCGCGGATCTGGTGCGCACCTTCGAAACCGAGAAGAGCTGACTCCTTCGCGGATCCTCCCGGGAGGGATCAGCGGCAACGCGAGCAGAACGACACGGGCCGGGCGGGCCACCGCTGATCGACGCGGTGGTCCGCCCCGCTCACTCCCGCGACGCGCACGCCGCCCAGGTCAGGCGCTCTTCGCCGATCAGGCCGCCGTCCGCGGGCATCAGGACGACGTGGTGTCAGCCGAGGCTGTTGCCCCACAGGGAGGTGTCGGTGCTCTTGAGGCTGGGGACGCCGCCGTACGTGCCGCCGTCGACGGTGACGAGCGGGGCGGAGAGCTGGTCTTCCAGAATTCCGTCGCGGACCCGCACGATGGTGCTCTCGTGGCCGGTCCTGCCCGGCTTGAACGTCTTCCCGTCGATCGCGGCCTTCAGGTAGTACAGGGCGTACTTGGCGTAAAGATCGGCCGGCTGGGACACGGTGGCGTCGATGGTGCCGTTGGAGATGTTCTTGAGTTCCCTGGGGGTGCCGTCGTTGGAGACGACGAACACGTGTCTCCTGTCCTTCGGGCCGGCCAACAGCCCTTCCTGCTTGAGCACGTGGAGCGTGCCGGACAGGGCCAGGCTGGACTGTATGTAGACGCCCTTGATGTCCGGGTGGGCCGTCAGGTCGGTCTGGAGCTTCTGCGCGGCGACGGCGCCGTCCCAGTCGGTGGTCTCGCCGAACACCGTGATGCCCGGGTAGTTCTTCTTCATGCAGTCGTTGAATCCCTGGGTGCGGTCACGGCCGTTGATCGATGCGAGGTCACCCTCGAGCATCACGACCTTGCCCTTGCCGCCCAGTTCGGTGCCCAGGTACCTGCATGCCTTCTCGCCGTAGGCGCGGTTGTCGGCGCGGACCACCATGTAGAGCTTGCCGGTGTCCGGGCGGGTGTCGATGGTGACGACCGGGATCTTCGCCGCCTGCAACTGCGCCAGGATCGGCGCGATGGCAAATGTGCTCTGCGGGGCCATCGCGATGCCCTTGACGCCCTGGAGGATGAACGTCTGAGCGTTGGCGGCGAGTTTGGCGACATCGTTCTGCGAGTTGGTGGTCTTGAGCGAGAGGCCGAGCCGCTTGGCGTACTCCGGCGTGTACTTGATGTACGCGTTCCAGAAGTCGGTGTCGGAGCGCGGGTAGTCGACGCCGACAAGCGGCTTGCCGCCGCTCGACGTGGCCGTGGTGCCGCCGTTGCCGCCGCAGGCACCGAGCAGTCCCAGTGCGGAGAGGGCGGAAGCGGTGGAGCAGAGGACGGATCTGAACCTCATCGGTACTTCCTCGCGCTGGGTGAAGTCCCAGCTCACACCAAATTACCTCTTTGCCTGACCTACCGGCGAAAAGGTCATTCACCCTCTACGTGTCAGGCGCGCCCGTGCGCCTGCTGCGTGTGTCGGGACAGTGAGTCGATGACCACCGCGGCGAAGAGCACCCCGCCCGTGATCACCAGCTGGAGGGCGGTGGGCGTGTCGGTGAGGGCCATGCCCGAGGCGATCGACTGGATGACCAGCATGCCGAGCACTGCGGACCAGGTCGTACCGCGTCCTCCGAACAGGCTGGTGCCGCCGATGACGGCGGCGGCGATGGCGTTGAGCAGCAGGACGCCGGAGCCGGAGTTCTGGCTCACCGACGTGATGCGCGAGGCCAGGAACAGGCCGCCGGTCGCCGCCAGGGTGCCGGAGACCGCGAGCACGGCCGTCTGTACGCCGGTCACGCTGAGGCTGGCGCGACGGGCCGCCTCGACGCTGCTCCCCAGTGCGTAGACCTGCCGTCCGTAGGGCGTGCGCCGGAGCACGATGTCGAGACCCGCCACCACGGCGAGGAAGATCAGCAGAGCGAGCGGCAGGCCCTGGAACTGGTTCAGCACGTAGGCGGAGGCGAACGCGATCACCGCCACCACTCCCGTGCGCACCCAGATGGTGTGCAGCGGGCGGTGGGGCATGCCGACCTCCCTGCGGCGGAGCCTGTCCAGGTAGGAGGCGAGGAAGACCAGAGCTGTGGCGCATGCCGCCACCGCGTAGGCGACGGCGGCATTGGCGAAGTAGTAGCTGGTCAGGTGGGCGATGAGTCCGTTCTCGTCGAGGTTGACGGTGCCGCTGGTGCCGAGGACGGCGAGCATGAGGCCGTTCCACGTCAGCAGCCCGGCGAGGGTGACCACGAAGGCCGGCACCCGGGTCCTGGCGACGGAGTACCCCTGGACGGTTCCCGCCACGGTGCCCGTCAGCACGGCGGCGATCAGGGCAAGCCATTCCGGCACGCCGTTGTTGACGCTGAGCACGGCGAAGACCGCGGCGGCGAGCCCGCTGATCGAGCCGACCGACAGGTCGAGTTCACCGAGCAGCAGCACGAAGACGATGCCGACCGCGATGAGGCCCGTACCCACGATGTCCACGCCGAGGTTGGACAGGTTGCGGGGCGAGAGGAAGGTGGAGTTGATGCACTGGAAGATGATCCAGACCGCGGCGAGGACGAGGGTGACGGGAAGGTGGCCCAGCTCACCGGCGCTCAGCCTGCGCCGCCGGACGGCGATCCAGCCCGCCACGGCACGGGTGACCGCCCACCCGGTGCGGCGCTGACGGGCTTCTGCGGTGGCTGCTGCGGGATCGGCCCGCGTCTCGTCCGGCATGTCACGCATCCCTTTCACCACTCGGCCTCGCGGTGGGCCGGCCGGCGGGGCGCGGTGTCCGTGGCGCCCGTGATGCAGGAGATGATCTGCTCCTGAGAGGTGGTGCTCACGTCGAAGAAACCGTTGTTGCGGCCGAGCCGCAGCACGGCGGCCCGGTCCGCGAGGGCCTTCACATCGCCCATGTTGTGGCTGATGAGCAGGATCCCCAGGCCGTGGTCGCGGAGACGGTCGACGAGGTCGAGGACCTCGGTGGTCTGCTCGAACCCCAGCGCCGCGGTCGGTTCGTCCAGAAGAAGGACGCGCGGGTCGCCGAGAAGCGAGCGGGCGATGGCGACGGTCTGCCGCTGGCCGCTGGACAGTGACACCACGGGACCGCGCAGATCGGGGATGCTCCGGGTCAGGCGCTCCAGCAGCTGCATGGAGCGGCGCTCCATCTCCACCTCGTCGAGGAAGCCGAACCTGCGGATCTCCCGCCCGAGGAAGAGGTTGCCCACGACGTCAAGGCTTCCGCACAGCGCCAGGTCCTGGTAGACGGTGGCGATGCCGAGGTCCCGGGCCTCCTGGGGCCGCCGTATGTGAACGGTCCGGCCCTCCCACTCGATGCTCCCCTTGTCCGCGGGAGCGACCCCGGAGATCACCTTGACCAGGGTGGACTTGCCCGCTCCGTTGTCGCCGAGCAGGGCGAGGACCTGGCCGGCGTGGATCTCCAGCTCGATGTCCCGGAGGACCTCGACGACGCCGAAGCGCTTGCACACGCCGTGCAGGGCGAGCAAGGGGGGCGGCAACAGAGTCTCATCTCCTTCCCGGGGCTGGGCCGGGCGGTCCCGCCTGTCAGGTCAGCCCGGCCTTGTGGCAGTCGCCCGCGAGGGGCGGGGCGCAGATCTGTGCGAGCGTGTACACGCCGCCCTTCACCAAGGTGTTCTTGATGGTGGCAAGAGTCACGGGCACTGGGGTGAGCAGCACGGCCGGAACCTCGGTACCGCCGCGGGTTTTCACCCGCCCGGTGGCCACCCCGTCGAGGCTCTGGCCACGCGCGGCGGCCACGGCCATGGCGCCGCCGGCGGCAGCCTCGGGTCCGAACGGCTTGTAGACCGTCATGTACTGGTCGCCGCCGACAATGCGCCGTACGGCTGCGAGCTCGGCGTCCTGCCCGGTCACGGGTGGCAGCGGGCTGACCTTGTTGGCCTTGAGGGCGGTGATACTGCCGGCGGCGAGGCTGTCGTTGGCGGCGTAGACGCCGTTGATGTGGCCGACGCCCAGGGCGGAGATGGCTCCGGACATGTTCAGGTTCGCCGCCGCCGCGCTCCACTGGGGGGTGTCGTACTCCTTGGCGATCGTCACCTTCCCCCGGAGTTCGGACAGTGCGCCCTGCTTGAACAACAGCGCGTTGGGGTCGCTGGGGTCGCCGTTCATCATCACGATCCGGCCGGCGTGCGCCTTGGCGCCCATGGCCGTCAGCAGCGCCTTGCCCTGGAGCCTGCCGACCTCCTGGCCGTCGAAGGAGACGTAGCCCGAGATCGGGCCCTCGGCGAGGCGGTCGTAGGCGATGACCGGGATGTGCGCGGCTGCCGCTCTGTCGACCGAGGGGCGCATGGCCCTGGCATCGACGGCCGTCAGCACGATGGCATCGACCCCGTCGGCGATCGCCGAGTCCATCTGTTCCTGCTGGATGGCCACGTCACCCTTGGCGTTGGCGTGCTCGATCGTGCAGTCGCTGCACGACTGCCGGATCTTCTGTTCCAGCAGGGGCCTGTCCTGCGTCTCCCAGCGGGCGGTGATGGAGTCCGGCAGCAGCACGCCGATCTTCCGCGCGCTCCCGGAGCCGGAGGTGTTCCCACCGCCCGATCCGCAGGCGGCGAGGGACACGGCCGTCGAGAACGCGGCCAGGGCAAGGGCGGTGTCCCGAACGCAGGCATTCATGCGCGAGGCGTCCCTCCTCCCTGGAGCCACGCGGCTGCGGCCGCGGTGCAGCAGCGCGGCCCACCGGGGCGAGGCGGGGTCTCGGCCAGCACCCGGCCGGACCGGACGAAAGCGGCACAACGACCACTTCGTCAGTGTGACACCGGCCATGGTGAACTGCGAACTCGGTGCCGCGCAGCCGACATGAAGCCAATCTGTCCGGTTCATCCCTCTATGCGATTCTGGTAGGGGGGAGTGCCCGGTGGCAGCCGGTCGGCACCCCGGCACGGACGGGAGGTGGATGCGGACATGCCTCACGACGGCAGTGCCCGGGCCGGACTCCCACAGCCGGGGACAGCCGAGGCCGGCGCCGCGGACACCGGCTCACCGCCGGAGCCGGAGCCCCCCGTGAGCGTCCGCGCCCTGGCGTTCGCCGGAGTGGAGCTGGCAGTGCTCTATGTGCCCGGAGCAGGTTCTGACGACCTTCGGTCGGTGGACACGGCCGGATGCGCTCCTGCCGAGTACGGGCTGCCGGAGCGCCTGCCCCTGTCCGGCGGCTCGCCCGCGGCCCACGCCTTCCGTGCCCCCCACCCCGTGTGGCTGACCTCCGCGGCACTCGCCGCCTACCCCGAGGGAGGTCCGGCGCCGCCGCGAGCCCGGACATCGCTCGGCGCGTTGCCCCTCGGCGCCGAGGGCGGACGGCTCGGCTGCCTCGTCGTCGTGGGCGCCGGTGAGAACGGCTTCGAACCCGTGCAGCAGCGCTTCCTGGAGCGCTATGCCGACGTGGTCACCGGCGTGCTGGAGGCCGGGGCCGGGGGAGGGGGAGGGGCGCCGCCGGCACCCTTGAGTTCCGCACTGCGCCGCATGCGCGTCGGCTCCTTCGTCCTGGTACCGGAGACCGGCGTGATCGACGCGGACGAGACGCTGTGCGAACTGGTCGGCATCAGGCCGGAGGACTTCGACGGCAAGGCGGACTCCCTGCTCGCGCACGCACTGCCGGAAGACCTGCACGCGCTGATGTCGGTGCTGGAGCCGTCCACCCGGACGTCCGGCCGACGGGAATTGGACTTCCGTGTCCGCTGCCCCACTGGTGAGATGCGCTGGCTGAGTCTGAGGTGCCGCGTGGCGGCGGGTGCCGACGACCGGCCGGAGCAGGTGCTGGGCGTGGTGACGGCGACCTCGGTCCTGCACCGGGGCGCCGACGACGTCTCCCGGATCCAGTGGTTGACCGCCGCACTCGACAAGGCCACCACCGTGCGCGACGTCAGCCAGGTGGTGATCACCGCCCTGCGCGAGCCCCTGAGCGCCGACCGGGTGGCGCTCGCCGAACTGCGGCACGAACGGCTCCAGGTCACCCTGCTCGACCCGCCGCAACCCGCTGCCTGGCCGCGGACATGGCGTGGCCAGTGGCGTTCGGAGTGGCCCGACGCACCCCTCAGGGCCCTGCCCACCCTGCAGATGGCTCTGCGAGACGGACGTATGGACCTGTTGCCGGCAGGCGCCTCCTTCGAACCGGGACTCGACGGCATCGGCCCCGGAGGCCTCGCGGTCCTGCCGCTGCCCGCCAGGGGCCGGGTCGTCGGCGTGTGCCTGATCGGCTGGGACCGGCCGCACGAGTTCGCCCCCGAGGAACGTTCGCTGCTGACCGCCACCGCCTCACTGGCCGGCCAGGCCCTCACCCGCGCCCACGCCCATGACGCCGAACAGGAACTCGCGACGATGCTGCAGCGCAGCCTGCTGCCGCGACGCCTGCCCGAGCTGCCCGGCGGGATCGCCGTCGCCCGCTACCTGCCCGCCCGGCGAGGACTGCAGGTGGGCGGCGACTGGTACGACGTGATCTCTCTCTCCGAGGACCGGGTGGCGCTGGTCGTCGGCGACGTGCAGGGGCACAGCGCCGCGGCCGCGACGATCATGGGCCAGATGCGTACCGCGGTCAGGGCGTACGCGGTGGAGGGCCACCCGCCCGACGTGGTCGTCTCGCACGCCAACCGCCTCCTCGTCGGCATGGAGACGGATCTCTTCGCCACCTGCTGCTACGCCGAACTGGACCTGGACGAGGGCGACGTCCTGTTCGTGCGGGCCGGGCACGTCGCACCGCTGCTGCGCCATCCCGACGGCAGCACCGAGGAGGTCGAGGTCGAGGGCGGCCTTCCGCTGGGCATCTCCATGGACGCCGACTTCCCGATGACCGCGGTGGCGCTGGCGCCCGGATCGATGCTCGCCCTGGTCACCGACGGGCTGATCGAGGCCGCCGACCTGTCCCTGGACGAGGGCATGCGCCGTACGCGCGCCGCCCTCGCCGCGGCCGACCCCTCGGATCCCGGGCAGGTGGCCGACGACCTGCTGGGTGACGTCGGCCGTCGCGAGGACGACGTGGCGCTGTTGCTGCTGCGCTACGACGGCATGAAGACCCGGCCGATCCGGTCGGGCTGGCTGGTGTGGCGGCTGCCCGACGCCGTCATGCACGCCCGCCGGTTCACCGCGCGCACGCTGCGCCGCTGGAAGGTCGAAGAAGCCACCGACCCGGTGCTGCTGGTGGTGTCCGAACTCGTCACCAACGCCCTGGTGCACACGCAGGGCCCGGTCCGTCTCGACCTGGTGCTCCGCGGGGACCGGGTGCGTGTCTGCGTGAGCGACTCCTCTCCGCGGGCGCCCGCCAAGCCCGTGATCGTGGACTGGGAGTCGACCGGTGGCCGGGGGCTGCTCCTGGTCGAGGCGATGTCGGAGTCCTTCGGCACGGTGCCGGTGGCCGGCGGCAAGCAGGTGTGCAGCGAGATAGCGGTACGGCGTCGTGAACCGGCTCCGGTGGGCGCGGAACCGGACGCGAGGACGGGGACGGATCATGACGTGCCGTAGGCGGAACGTGGGGCCCCGTACGCGGTATGTCGTCGGCGCGCTTGTCGCGGGCCTGCTGACCATGCTCTCGGCTGCCTGCACAGGAGACGGAAAGGTGACCACGGACGGCTTCACCGTCGGCCTGCTGCTACCGAGCCGAGAGGCGCCGCGCTGGGAGAGCTCCGACAAGCCGCTGATCGAGCAACAGGTGAAGCAGCTCTGCCCGCACTGCAACGTCACCTATGCCAACGCCGGCGGCGACTCGACGGCCCAGCGCCAACAGATGATCGCCATGATCACCATGGGGGTCAGGGTCCTCGTCCTCGGTGCCACCGACAACAGGGCGCAGCGCTCCTCCGTCGAGGCGGCGCACGACGCGGGCGTCCCTGTCGTCGCCTACGACAGGCTCGCCGACGGCCCGGTCTCGGGATACGTCAGCTTCGACGGCGTACAGGTCGGCATCCTGCAGGGCCGGGCCCTCCTCAGGGCCATGCACGCCCCGGCCAAGGACCGGACCATCGTCATGATGAACGGCGACCCGACCAGCCCCAACGCCGCGTTGTTCAAGAGGGGTGCACTGTCGGTCCTGCGGGGCAGGGTGAGGATCGGCCGTTCCTACGACACACCGGGCTGGAGCCCGAACAACGCGAACGCCAACATGTCCGCCGCCGTCTCGGCCCTGGGCCCGGGCCGGATCGACGGCGTCCTGGCCGCCAACGACGCCATGGCCGCAGGCGTCATCTCCGCGCTCAAGAGCGCCCACGTCAGGCGCCTTCCACCGGTCACCGGCCAGGACGCCGACCTCGACGCGGTGCAGCGCATCGTCGACGGCGAGCAGTTCATGACGGTGTACAAGTCCTTCCGCGCGGAGGCCGAGGCAGCCGCTGCCATGGCCGTCGCCCTGGGCCGCGGCGAAGAGCTGCACACCATCGCCACGACGACGATCGACAGCCCCACCACCCGTCACATCCCGTCCGTGCTCCTCACCCCGGTCGCCGTGACAACCGCCAACATCAAGCAGACCCTCGTCAAGGACGGTGTGTACACCATCGCCCAGATCTGCCCACCGCACCTGCGGACCGCTTGCACGAAGGCGGGGCTGACTCCGTAGACGGCGGATCAGGCGGGAGCGGCCCCGGATCACAGAGATCCCACAAGAACCGCCCCTACGGTGCCCGGCGGAAGTCGGCAACGAGGGGGAGCACCATGGATCGTTTACGTCATCTGGGCGGGCGCTACCGTCTGGAACACGTCCTGGGACACGGGGGGATGGCCGAAGTCTGGCTGGCGTACGATCTGCTGCTGTTCCGCCGGGTCGCCGTGAAAACGCTCCGGCCGGAACTGGCGGCCGATGCCGAACACTGGGCGCGATTCCGCCGTGAGGTCGTCTCGACGGCCCTGTTGGGCCACCCGTCCGTCGTCGCCGTCTATGACGCGGGCGAGGACACGATCGACGGCCGCCTCGTCCCGTACCTCGTGATGGAATACGTCAAGGGCACCACGCTGCTCCAACTCGTGTGCGAGGCACCGGCCGTCGAACCCGAGCACGCCCTGGAACTCACCGCCGGCGTGCTGGAGGCGCTCGATCACGCCCACAGCCACGGCATCGTGCACCGGGACATCAAACCGGCGAACGTCATGCTCTCCGACGAGGGCACCGTGAAGGTGACGGACTTCGGCATCGCCCGCTCAGTGGACCGGGCGGGTACGACCCTCACCCGCACCTCGGTGGTGGTGGGGACGGCCGAGTACCTCTCGCCGGAACAGGCCCGGGGCGAGCAGGTGGACGTCCGCACCGACCTGTACTCGACCGGCTGCCTGCTGTACGAACTGCTCACCGGGCGCCCCCCGTTCACCGGTGACACCCCGCTGGCCGTGGCCATGAAGCATCTGTCGGAACCACCGGTGCCTCCCTCTGCCCACGCCCCGCGGTTGCCCGCCGCCTACGACACCCTGGTGCTGCGCGCGCTGGCCAAGGACCGTGCGGACCGGTACCAGACCGCGGAAGAGATGCGCGACGCGGTCGGGAAGGTACTGGCAGGCCGTGCCCCGGCGGTCACCACGGCGCCGCCGGCTCCGCCTGCGGAGGTTCGGCACACCCGGCTGCCCCCACCCCCGGATCCCCGGAAAGAACGCCCTGTGCGCCGCCGGCGCATCCGCCGGCCGCTCCAGGCGATGGCGGTGCTGCTGGCGGCCGCCGCCTGCACCTACGTGATCACCGGATACCACGCCCCTGCTCGTCCCCGGGTCGCGGCACCCACGCTGATCGGCGAGACGATGGCCGAAGCCCGGTCGAGCGCCCAGGCACGCGGCGTACGCGTCCAGCCCGTCCGACACCGGGTGTGCCCTCACCCCGGCACGCCCGTCGGCCGAGTATGCGAGCAGACACCCTCGCCCGGCAGCCAAGTGCCACGTCACGCCATTCTGCGGGTCACCCTGTCTCCTGGCACACCTCAGCAGAGGTAGAGCTTCCCTCGCGCCACCAAGACCGTTTCGTCAGTGCGTACGCGACCTGTGGGTGTTCGGTGCCTGTCTGGTTCGGCCGCGCCGGTCACTCCGTTGCCCGTGGCGAGGAGGGAGCCGTCGGGCTCGAAGACCGGGGAGAAGATCCAGCTGATGAGTCAGATCCGCAACATGCTGCGAGCGCTCGCCTTCGACCGGTGCGGGCCGCGCGGCCTGGTCGTGTCGCGCCTCGACCGGGCCCTGACGATGTTCGAGGACCCGCCGACCGCCACGCTGGCGCCCGCCCGTCAAGGGATCCCGGTGGGCATCGACGCGTCCGTCCCCCGGTTCAACCACACGCACCCGCTCCCGCCGGGCGCCACGCTGCTGCTGTTCACCGACGGCCTGGTGGAGCGCCGCGACCAGCACATCGATACCGGTCTGGAATGCCTGGCCGAGCAGGCCGCCTCCCTGGCCGCGGCTCCGCTGGACGAGCAGTGCGACGCCGTGATCACCCGAAGCGGCCAGGTGTTCGACGACGATGTCGCCGTACTCGCCCTGCGCATCCCGGGTGGCCCGGCACGGTGAGACGGAGGATGCGGCCATTGCGGTCGGAGTCGTCCTTGGCGGGGACCCCCACGAGTGGCGCAGCAGCGTGCAGTTCTTGCGTGAAGCAGGATAAATCGGATATGCGAATTGCGAAATTTTGCAATTGGTAAGATGCTGACTTCGCTGTGCCCGTAGGTAGCCGCGGGCACAGGTTCTGTGTGTCCCACCCCTGGTAGGGGCGTTGCGAGGAGAAGAGGGGCCTGCCGTGTCGGTGCCGCTGTACCAGGCGAAGGCCGAGTTCTTCCGGATGCTGGGGCATCCCGTACGGATCCGGGTGCTGGAGCTGCTGCAGGACGGGCCGATGGCAGTGCGGGATCTGCTGGCCGCCATCGAGGTGGAGCCCGCCAGCCTGTCCCAGCAACTGGCGGTGCTGCGCCGCTCGGGGATCGTCACCTCCACCCGCGGGGGCTCGACCGTCGTCTACGAGCTGGCCGGCGGAGACGTCGCCGACCTGATGAAGGCCGCGCGCCGCATCCTCACCGAGATGCTCTCCGGGCGGAACGAACTGCTGGCAGAGCTGCGGGAAACCGAGGTCGCCGCGCGATGAGCTCCTCGTCCACCCAGGTGGTCCGCGCCCGGATCGGCTCGCTGCTGCCCTCCCGTGCCGACCTGGTGGCGGTACGGCGCGATCCGCGCCGGGACCTGCTAGCCGGGCTCACGGTCGCGATCGTCGCCCTGCCGCTGGCGCTGGGCTTCGGGGTCTCCTCCGGGCTCGGCGCAGAGGCGGGGCTGGCGACCGCCGTGGTCGCCGGTGCGCTCGCCGCCTTCTTCGGTGGGTCCGACGTGCAGGTGTCGGGGCCGACCGGGGCCATGACGGTGGTTCTGGTTCCGATCGTCGCCCAGTACGGCCCGACCGCCGTTCTCACGGTGGGGCTGATGGCCGGCGTGCTGCTCGTCGTCCTCGCCGCTCTGAGGGCCGGGCGCTATATGCAGTACGTGCCCGCCTCCGTGATCGAGGGCTTCACGCTCGGCATCGCCGGGGTGATCGGTCTCCAGCAGGTGCCGAACGCCCTCGGCGTGCCCAAGCCGGAGGGCGACCAGGTGCTCGTCGTCACCTGGCACGCGGTCGAGGAGTTCGTGAAGGCACCGAACTGGACGGCCGCAGGTCTCGTGGTCGGCGTGGTCGTGCTCATGCTGGCCGGTGCACGGTGGCGGCCGACCGTGCCGTTCTCCATCATCGCGGTGATCGCCGCCACGGTCATCGCCCAGGTCGCCCACCTGGACGCGAAGCCGATCGGCGACCTGCCCGCCGGGCTGCCCGCGCCCTCCCTGTCCTTCCTCGACCTCGGCTCGCTCGGCTCACTGCTGGCCCCGGCCGTGGCGGTGGCCGCGCTGGCCGCGCTGGAGTCGCTGATGTCCGCGGCCGCCGCCGACGCGATGACGGTGGGCCAGCGTCACGACCCGGACCGGGAACTGCTCGGCCAGGGCCTGGCCAACATCGCCGCCCCGCTGTTCGGCGGCGTCCCGGCCACCGGCGCGATCGCCCGCACGGCCGTCAACGTCCGCACGGGCGCGGGCTCCCGGCTGGCCGCCTTCACCCACGCCGCGGTCCTCGCCGTGATCGTCTTCGCCGCGGCACCGCTGGTGTCGAAGATCCCGCTCGCGGCACTGGCCGGTGTCCTGCTGGCCACCGCGATTCGCATGGTCGAGGTCGGCTCGCTGAAAGCGATGGCCAAGGCCACCCGGTCCGACGCGGCGACACTCGTCCTCACCGCGGCCGCGACCCTCGCCCTCGACCTCGTCTACGCCGTCATCATCGGCCTGGTCGTCGCCGGCGCCCTGGCGCTGCGCGCGGTGGCCACGCAGGCCCGCCTGGACCAGGCGCCGCTGGACCGGGACGACCACACGGCCGAGGAGTACGCGCTGCTGGCCGAGCACATCGTCGCCTACCGCATCGACGGCCCGTTGTTCTTCGCCGCGGCCCACCGCTTCCTGCTGGAGCTGACCGAGGTGGCGGACGTACGGGTCGTGATCCTGCGGATGTCGCGGGTGTCGACGATGGACGCGACCGGCGCCCTCGTCCTCAAGGACGCGGTGGAGAAGCTGAACCGGCGCGGCATCCTCGTCCTGGCCTCCGGCATACGCCCCGGTCAGCGACAGGTCCTCGACTCCGTCGGCGCACTGGAACTGCTGCGCCACGGGGGCCGGGACTACGCCACGACTCCCGAAGCGATCCGGGGCGCGCGTGACCACCTGGAAACCGCCGGGATCTTGCCCGCCGTCCCGGCGCAACAGACACGGCAGGCTCAAGCGGCACTCAGTGAGGAAGCCCTCCAATGAGCACATCCGCCACTGCTCTGCGCATGGTCGGCATTCCCGGCGCGGAGGCCGTCTGGCTCCTGGAAGGGAGCCGACTGGGGCGGCTGGTCTACAACCAGCAGGAGACCATCCTGGTCCGGCCGTCGCACCACGTCTGGGAACTCGGCCGACTGATCATCCGGACACCCGCGTCGGCCGCGGCCATCCCCGCGGAGGCGACGTACCACGTGGACGACATCAGTGCGTCCACGGGCGCCGGCTGGACCGCCACGATGTCCGGGCCGGTGGAACCGGTCACCGACCCGGACGAGGCAGCCCACTACCGGCGTACCCTGCGCGGCTGGACCCACGGCCCGCACGACGCGGTGCTGCGCATGCAGCCCAAGACCGTGTCGGGATTCCGGCTGGTCCTGACGGAGAAGTGATGTCACAGGTTCAGGAAGTCCTTCCCCACCGGCACGTGCTCACGTTGCCTGCCGAGCCGGCCGCGGTCCGCCTGGCTCGGGAGACCGCCGAGCAGGCGCTGGTGGAATGGGGCATCGGGCTGCGGCACCCCACCGTGGACCCGGCCCTGCTGGTCCTCGGCGAGCTGGTGACCAACAGCGTCCGGCACGCCGCCGTGCTCTCCCCGCAGGTCACGGTCATCTACGCGGCCGGCCGGGACTGCTTCGCCTTCGCCGTCCACGACCGCCATCCCTACCAGCCCCCGCTGTACGGCGCATTCGCCGGCGCAGGCTCTGCTGGGCTGGCCACCGTCATGGAGGTCACTCTCGGCCTGGGTGGCACCGCGGCCGTACGCCCGGACGCGGACGGCCGGGGCAAGGGCATCTGGATCACTCTGCCCCTGTGACCGGACCGCAGCACCTGACCGAACTGCGCAACTGGTCCGCCGAAGGCCGGCAGGCCATCACCGAGGCCGCCCGCCGCCCACGGCCGAGGACCGTCGGCACTGGGGGAGGGCCGGCAGGAGTGGCGCACAGATGACCGGCCATCCCGACTTCACCCGTACGATAAATGCATCTATTTACCAATAGAAGGATATTGACTCCATGAGTGAGACTCTTCCCCCTTGCCCCGAATGCTCGGGCGTGTACACGTACGAGACGGGCGCGCTTCTCGTCTGCCCGGAGTGTGGCCACGAGTGGTCGCCGTCCGACGCATCCGTCGATGCGGGCAAGGTCATCAAGGATGCGGTCGGCAACGTGCTCGCCGACGGCGACACCGTGACCGTGGTCAAGGCGCTCAAGGTCAAGGGCAGCCCGTCCGGGATCAGGGCGGGTACCAAGGTGCGCAGCATCAGGCTCGTCGACGGCGTGGACGGTCACGACATCGACTGCAAGATCGACGGGTTCGGCGCCATGCAGCTGAAGTCCAGCGTGGTCAAGAAGGTCTGATCCGGCGCCCCGCCGGGCCGGTGACGCCGTTCAGCCGCGGTTGCCGCCCTGAACCGGCTGCTCGCGACGGCCGCCGAAGGACAGCCGGAGCATACGGGCATCGCCACAGCGCGGGCCGTTCTTGAGGTCAGCACCGTTGAATATGGGTGGCCTGGCTCCTCGCTGCGGGTTCGGGCCTGTCGGTGCCGCACGCGAGGATGGGACGCATGTCGATGACGAGTGGACGGATGCGATGCCGAGTGGTCCGGCCGGTCGGGTCGCGCCGTGCCGGGGAGAGGACGGCACGGTGAGTGCGCCGCTGTACCAGCTGAAGGCCGAGTTCTTCAAGACGCTCGGACACCCCGCCCGCATCCGTGTCCTGGAGCTGCTGAGCGAGCGCGAGCACGCGGTCGCGGAAATGCTGCCCGAGGTGGGCATCGAGCCCGCGCACCTGTCCCAGCAGCTGGCCGTGCTCCGGCGGGCGAACCTGGTGCGGACCCGCAAGGAAGGGTCGAACGTGTACTACTCGCTGACCAGCCCCGAGGTGGCGGAGCTGCTGCGGGTGGCGCGCTCGATCCTGTCGGGCGTGCTGGCGGGACAGGCGGAACTGCTCGCCGACCTGAAAGCCGCCCCGCCAGGGCGAGAGCCGCCGTCGTAGCGACCGACGGCACGGGACGGCGGTCGCCGCCGGGGAGGCGGCCCCGGGCGGCGATCGCCTCCTGGCGTGACTCCAGCGTCTGGTCGCCGAGCCCCCTCCGCCGCGCCCCGAGGGGGAAGTCCCCGAGAAGGCGCGGCAGCTGGGCGTCGGCTCGGCGCAGGCGCGGTGCGTGGACGCGGGGTCCTGCGACGGCTGCGAGATCGAGATCGCCGCCGCGTTCCATCCGGTGTACGACGCCGAGCACGAGCGGTACGGGGCACGGCTGTTGGCCTCGCCCCGGCACGCTGACGTAGCGCTGGTGACCGGCCCGGTGACCCGGAACATGGCCGAGCCGCTGCGCCGCACGGTCGCCGCGATGGGCGAGCCCCGTCCGGTGGTCGCGGTCGGGGACTGCGCGGTCGACTGCGGGGAGTTCGCCGGGGCTACGGCGTCGAGGGCGCCGTCTCCGACGTCGTACCGGTGGATCTGACCGTGCACCACCAGCACGACCAGCAGCCCGCCACCGCAGAACACGAGCCGCTTGGAGCCCGTCCTGCTCCTGCCACGACGACCGGCCGCAATCCGCCCACGTCGAGCAGCCGACTCGGCTCTGATGCGGTCAAGAGGGCGGAGACTTCCACTCGCCCGGGGGTGATCCCCGAAGGGTGGCCAGGCGGCGGTGGTATTCCTCCTCGTCGATCTCGCCGCGCGCATACCGCTCGGCCACGATCTGTTCGGGGCCGCTGCCCGAAGGCGTCCTCTGCCAAGCGCCGCGTTCAGTGCCCGGCGGAGCGGGGCGAGCCAGAGCCCGGAAGAGCAGGACGCCGACGACGATGATCAGCACCCAGAACAGGACCGTACCGAGCGACATCACCAACCAGCCCCAGCCGTTCATGCCGTGGCCGTACCAGAACATCATCTCCGCCTCCCTTCCCCAGGTCGTCCTGGGTTGCGGGACCCGCAGGACAGGGCTCCTGACACCATCGTCACTCGCCGGCGGGCAGGAGAGCGAAGGGCCGGGCGGCCTTGTTCCCCGGCCGGAGTGCCCCGCTTGGTGCGGATCGGACGGGTTTCCTCCGGCGAAGGGCTGTGACCAGCGCTGTCGTGGAATCTGCAGAGCCATGAGGGCCGGGCTGCCCGCTCCACCGTGACCAGGGAAGGGGCGCCTGTCAGCTCGTAGGCCGTCTTCAAGGAAGCCGGCCACGAGATCGCCGTCCCGACTCCGGGCGGCGCAGCGCCGCCCCCTGAGTACGACACCAGGTGGTCGGGCAGGAAGGGTGTGCCATGACGGTGATCCTTGCTCCTCGCAGACCCCCATGGTGTTCGCCGAGCCGCGGGAGGAGCCCGCCGGTGACCGCCCCTACCGTTGGGGGCTCAGAAACCAGCTCCAGAGGCCGACCGATCGGCCGCCTTCACCACGCGCCCGTCCCCGAGCCCGGGGACGGGCGCCGCGCTGTTCGGGTGTTCCGTCAGCCGGACACCGCGGTGGAGGTCACCTCAGCACCTTCTGCCGGACGACGATGTGCCCGGCGTCGGGGTTGAGGCTGCCGCCGAGGCGGCGGAAGGCTCCGTCGGTCAGGTCCAGGCACAGGGGTATCTGCTGCGTCCGCCGGAAGGTGCCCCGGTCGTTGATGCGCACGACCAGGGACTTGCCGTTGGCCACGTTGGTGACCTTCACTTTGGTGCCGAACGGCAGCTGGGGCCTGCGGGTCAGCGATGTCGCCGCGGTGTTCTTGCTGTTGTCGAAGACGTCGCCGCTGGACGTCTGGCTGCCGGCGGGTACCGGGCCGTAGTGCGACGCCCAGCACGTCCTCCTGTGGGCCTGCGCGGAGTCGGGGGCCGCTGAACTCGCCGGAGCGAGCGCCACCGTCGCGGTCAGCGCGGCGACGCCGGTCGCGAGCGAGAGTCGCAGGATCCGCTTGCTCATGTTTCGTGCCTCGTTTCCCTTGCAGTTGGATTCGGGTTGGATTGAGTGGCTTCTGGGGCGCATGTTCCGTTCAGCCCGCCACGCGGTAGGCAGCGCCCACCCGGTTGGCCTTCGCGCCGTGGTAAAGACCGGTGCCGTCGCCGCGGTTCGTGGAGAGGGTGAACCACGCATACCGGTGGACGTAGGACAGGTTCTGGAGCATGGCCGTCGACTGCTTCACGAACGCGGCCTGCTGCGCCTTTGTCGGATAGCGCGGGGAGCCGGAGGAGAAGTCGGTCAGCGCGTATTCGGTGAGCCAGACCGGCTTCTTGTAGCGCTGGTGCACGGCTTGGAGGTAGCTGCGCAACTGTGCCGTCGCGCGCTGGGCGTTGAAGTCCGCGCCGTACCAGTGCAGGGGGATGAAGTCGACCCGGTAGTGATGAGCGGCGGCACCCTTCATGAACCGGTCCAGCCAGCCACCGGCGACATCGCCTCCGGTGGCCACGGCGGGCGCACCGAGCCGCATACCGGTGGACTGCAACCGGGGCCACAAACCGAGTGCCTGACGTACCGTCATGTGTGCCTGATCCGGCCTGTCGGGCTCATTGAAGCCGAGCAACGTCCCGCCCTGCTTCTTGGCCCGGTCGAGTTCCCTCTCGGTCACCGAGCCCGCGTCGTGGATCATGGGCACGAACTCGACACCGCGCGGAGCCTTGATTCCCTCCTTGCCCGAGGACCAGGTGTAGAACCAGCCGACCTTCGCATCAGCCAGTGCCTTGGTGACCCCATGGAAGTTCCAGGCACTGATGCCCTTCTTCTTCACCGGGGCGGCGGAGACACCGGCATGGCTGCCGGACGCGAGCGCCGTGGATGTGCCGCCCGGACCACTGACCGCGAGTACCGCGGTCAGCACGAGCATCAGGGCTAGGGTGCGTAATTTTCGCATGGCCTCTCCAAGCGGCTGACGGGCGCCGCGAGGCGCCGACCAGCGATGGGTGAATTCAGCAATGCACGGAGAATGTCGACGTGCCGCCGCGGTCACGGGGGCGTCAGCAGCTGAGGTTTCCGGCCGTGCTGACGTGGAGCATCTTGGTGAACTTCTTGTACTTCGCGATCCGGTCGTGCACCTCGGCCGGGTTGCCGCCGTTGCACTCGACACCGCCGTTGATGCTGCGGATCGTCTCGCCGAAACCTCGGCTCTTGACCATCGCCTGGTGCGACGACATGGTGCCCGGACCGGCCTGGGTCATCCAGTACCAGAGCGCCAACTCCCATGTCACGGTGGGGTTCTTCGCCGCGAGGTTCGGGTGGTGCAGCAGGTCGACGTGGAACGCGTCGCCGGCGGCCTTGTAGTTGTAGTTCCAGCTGATCTGGAGCGGGCCGCGGCCGTGGTACGCGGACCGGCCGGCCGGGCAGCCGTACGGTTCGTCGGCGCAGTAGGTCGGCCAGGCGGCCTTGTTCTGCTCATTGATGTAGATCAGCCCGCTGGTCTCGTGGCTGACGTTCGCGAGGAACGCGGCGGCCTCACGCTTCCTGGTCCTGGCGTCGCCGGTGTGCGCGAACGCCGGGAAGGCCTTCATCGCCTTGACCAGGCCCTGGTAGCTGTAGACCTTCTTGTGTTTCGGGAACATCTTGTTGTACTGCGCCTTGCTGACGACGAAGCCACCCCGGTGCTCCGCGGCCGACGCCGTGGTGGCGGTCAGATCGACCGCTGTAACGGCAACCAGTACGGCGGTGAGCACGGCGTAGACAGCGCGTAGCTTTCGCATGCCAAAACTCCTCGGAATAAAAGCGGGTTGCTCAAAGCGGGTTGCTCTGCGGGCATCCGGTGATGAACCTACCTTTCGCAGCCCGGAGAAAATGGTGAAAAATTGCTGCGCAAGCGGCAGTTGTTGCTCGACGCGCAAGCGCAAGAATGGGCAGTCGCATGGCAATAGATCGCAACCCGACTACCAGAAGGTGACGACGAAGCCCTTGCACCGACTGCACTGGCGTCGTTCTCGGGGCAGTAACGGAGCAGGCTCTTCTTTCAGCCCTGCTTCGAGCACGAGCCGTTCTTGGTGACGTTCTCGGCGCCCCTGGGCGCAATGGTGATGGGCAGGGAGAACGCGTTGACATAGCTGACGTCGTACCAGGGGGCGTCGCGGTCCTTCATGGCAAAGTTGAATTCCGCCAGGCCGATCGGCTGTTCGCCCCGGAGCGGTTGACGAACGTCACCGTGTGGGGAACCGCTGCTGCCGCACCGGTCTCGGGCGAGGCGGCGGTGGGCACGGCATGGAAGTCGTCGGCCACGGCGGCGTGCACGGTACCGGCGGTCGCGGCAGCCGGCGCGAGACACAGGACGGCCGCGACAAGCAACTCACGGACGGTCGCACGGTTCAGAACGCGGTCAGCGTCAGGTGCATGTGCCGGGGCCTGGCGTCCTGGATGTAGGAGGCCCAGTCGGCGACGTCGTCGAAGGGGAAGCCGTAGGCCTTGCCGTTGGTGGTCGCGGCGTGGATGGCCTTGGCGTAGTGGTTGGTGACGGCGGTGTCGTAGAAGGCGGCCGCATGGGTTGTCGGCTGCTTGCTGTGGCTCACCAGCGTCGAACGGTTGAAGCCGGCGCCCAGGACGGCGGCCACGGGGCCGGTGGTTCCGTCGTTGGGAGCGGCGAGTGCGCCGTCGCAGTACAGCACGTCGCGGGTGGAGGGCTTGGCGAAGGACACCGATGCGGGGCCGCTGAAGGTGAGCCTGTGGTCCTTCACCCGGCCGGTGAAGGTTCCGGCGTTCGTCCTGACGACGAGGTTCTTGTTCCGGTAGGTGTGCCAGACCTTGTCGATGTAGGCGTCGAAGTAGTGCTGGGGGAACCGGCCGACGTCGAGGCCGTGACTCGGGGCGATGATGCGCCGGTCGCCGACGACCAGGCGGGAGAAGTCCGGGTCGTTCTTCACGGTGTGGAAGACCTGGGCGCGGCCGCCGTCGCGCAGCCTGCCGGTGCTGTGGTCCTTCGTCCCGTTCAGCCGGATCATCATCGGCACGCTGAACATGTCGACCATGGTCGTGTTGCAGAACATGCCGGACGCGCTGTGGGTGAACTCGACGAAGTCGTGCAGCACGGGGTAGTTGGGGTCGGACTCCACCCAGCCCGCGGGGTACTGCAGGGCGACCTTGCCGTCCGCGCCCGTGACGGCCCTGAACTTCAGCTTGTCGCCCAGCGCGACGTAGATGCGACCGGACATGAACGGCAGCCGCAGCGTGGTCTTTCCCCGGGCGGCCAGGGGGATGGCGTAGTCGGTGAAGCCGCCCGCGTGGTTGTCGGAGAGCTTGACGGGTGCCAGGGTGCCGTGCCGGGTGACCCGCACCTGCCGGTCTCCCTCGGTGCCCACGATGTACAGGTGGACCGAACGGTTGGCGAACTCTCCGCTGTTGTTGAGGACCGTCAGCGGCAGCCCGTGGCCGGCCTCGGCGGCCAGGTCGCCGTCGGAGTCGGCGAAGGCGCGTGGGGCGCCGGAGACGATCGCGGATCCTGCTACGGCGGCAGCGGCCATCGAGCTGAGCAGGCTCCGGCGGGTGAACACGTAGGGGTTGGGCGGGGTCATGCAGGGGTTCCTCTCTCCTTGCACCGTGCAGGACGGAAGACGGGCGGGAACGGGCGCGCACAGGGTGCCCGTTGGGATCCGGCGGGAACGGCCACCGGCGAGAAGGGACGTTACGCAGCGTGAATTTTTCCGCCAAGTGGTGACAGAAATGACGTGCCGCGAAACGGTGAGGGGCGCGTCACAGTCGGCCGGTCAGCACACCGGAAGATCACAGAATTCGCACAAGAACGCCCTCTAGCTTCCTCGCGCCACAAGCGACGGACTCCCATCCGTCCCAGCGCGTCACAGCTGTGATCACAGAGGGGACATACCTTCCGCGATGTTGACTGAGATGACACGGTCCTCCGTCTCGACCGCCGTACCGCGCCGACAGGACCCGCCGGCCCGGTCACGGGCAGGACATGAGGCCCTGGTGCTGCGTCTGTTGCGCGAGCACGGTCCGCTGACGCGGGGACAGTTGGGGACCCTGTGCGGCCTGTCCCGCACCACGCTCTACGACGTCGTCGCGGCGCTCATGGACAACGGCACCGTCGTTGCCTCGGTACCGGAGGCGGCCCGGCGCAAGCGGGGCCGCCCGGCGGAGTTACTGGCCCTCAACTCCGCGGCCGGGCACGTGCTCGGCATCGAATTCGCGCGACGGGCCGTGCGGGTGGCCGCGATGGACGCGGGGCACGAGATCGTCGGTACCGCGGGGGAGCCGCAGGCTTCCGACACCCCGTGGCAGGACCGTGTCGACACCGCGTGGCGGCTGGCGGACGCGCTGACGGGCGGGACGCTGCGATCGGGCGCTGTGAACGGCATCGGCGTGGGGGTGTGCGGACCGGCCGGCTCGCCGGACCGCTGCGCACGGCGGACGCCCCCGCACGACACCGTCGCCGCGCTGGTGCGCGAGCGCTTCGGAGCACCGGCGCTGATCGACAAGAGCACACGGCTGGCCGCGTTGGCCGAGACGGTCTGGGGTGCCGCCGCGGGTGAACAGGACGTGCTGTACCTGCGGTTGTCGCACGGCGTCGGCGGCGGCCTCGTGGTGGCCGGGGCACTGCATCGGGGCGCTCACGGCGCGTCCGGGGAGTTCGGCCACGTCTCCGTGGACCCGGCCGGTGTGCGGTGCGCATGCGGCGGAACCGGGTGCCTGCAGACGGTGGCCTCGGTCGGGGCCGTGCTGGACGCCTACCGCACCGCCGGGGGCGCAGCCGCGGACGTACCGGAGCTGGTGGCCGCGCTGGACTCGGGTGACCGGACCGCGCATGCGGTTCTGGCGCAGGCCGGCGCACATGCCGGGAGGGTGCTGGCGGATGTGTGCCATGCCGTGGGCCCGGACGTGATCGTCGTGGGCGGTGAGCTGGTGGAGGCCGGGCCGGCCCTGATGGAGCCGATCGAACACACGCTGAACACGACCGTGCTGCGCGGCTCGTGCGGGCCGCTGCGGGTGCGTCCGGCCGGGCTCGGTGATTCCGGCGCAGCCCTCGGCGCCATAGCCCTGCTCCAGCAGCACATGGACCACGTGGTGTGCCCGGGCTGCGGGGGACAGCCCGGGCACCACGTGGTCCCTTGTCGCTCCTCTTGTAGTGAGAACTCGTCCTGAGCGGCCCGTCAAAGGCCGCTGCGTGAGGACAGCGTGACGCTCCCAGGCCACCAGATGACCTGGGAGCAGGCAGGGCTACGGGTGCCCAGCCTTCCAGCAGCCTTCGCCGTGGCAGTCCTTCAGGCGGGTGAGCGCATCGTGCAGCTCAGCGAGGCGGGCCCTGCTCAACCGGCCGACGGTGTTGTGCAGCTCGTCGGGGTCGGTACGCAGGTCGTAGTACTCCTTCGCACCACTGTCGTACTCGACGTAGGTGTAGGAAACCGTGCGCATGGCATGGTAGTTCGGCGGGCTGATGCTTTCCCCGCCGTGGTTGTCGGGGTCGTCCGGCGACTTCTTGGCGTGGCGGTGCTCGATGAGGTTGGCGGTGCGCCAGCCGGCGTCCGATCCGCCGTCCAGGAGCGGGAGCAGGCTGTGCCCGTCCACCCGGGACGACACCGGGGCGCCGCCGATCTGCTGGAAGGTGGGCGCGAAGTCGATGTTCGACACCTGGGCGTTGCTGGTCCTGCCGGCCGCGACACCTGGACCGGAGACCACCAGCGGCACCCGGACGTCGGTGTCGAAGGCCGTCTGCTTCCCCGCCTTGAGCCGGTACTCACCCAGGTGGAAGCCGTTGTCGGAGCTGAAGACGATGTAGGTGTCGTCGGCGACGCCGGCCCTGGCCAAGGTGTCGCGCAGCTTGCCCACCATCTTGTCGACCGCCTGGAGCGACTGCGCGCGCTTGCGGAACTTCTTGTCGATCGTGTCCTTCTCGCTCCGGGTCAGTGGCTTCTGCCTGGCCAGCCACGGCGGGGCGTTGGTCGGCAGCCTGTCGAAGGCGGGGCCTTGCGGCGCCTTCAGACCGGGGAAGTCGTGCTTGTCCCGGCGGGCCGGGACGGACGGTCCGTGCGGTGTGAAGAGGGCGACCTCCAGCATGAACGGCGTGTGCGCCGCCGCGGACTTCTTGATGAACGACTGCCCCTTCTCGCTCAGGACGTCGGTCAGATAGTCCTTGGTCTTGTTGCCGTGCGGCTCGATCTTGTGGTTGTGGGCGAGCTTGTAGTCGTACCCCTTGTACCCGTCGCCGACGACGTCCCACTGGCTCCAGCCCGGCGGCACGTACGGCTGCTGTCCGTCGACGGTGGCCTTGGGGTCGTACCCGTTCAGGTACTTGCCCATCATCGCGGTCCGGTAGCCCTTGGCCTTCAGGGCCGTGGCGAAGGTGTCCCGCTCAAGTCCGTTCTTGTGGAAGGCGTCGAAACCGCCGTTCGGTCCGTCGTTGCCGAGGACTCCGGTGTTGTGGGGGTACAGGCCGGTGAAGATGGTCGAACGGGAGGGGCAGCAGAGCGAGTTGCTGACCACAAAGTCGTTGAACGTCATGCCCTGGGACTGAAGTTTCCGCACCTGAGGCATGTACGGAAGGAGGTTGGAGGACATGTCGTCGGTGAGCACGAAGACGATGTTCGGTCGTTTCGCCGCGGCTGCGGCCGGCTGCGTGACGGAGGTCGGGGTGAGGGCCGTGGTCGGGGTGGTGACGGCGGCGCCGGTCGTCGCCGCACTCACTCCGCTCTGGGCGGCGAACACCAGCGCCGCCACGCCGACGATCCCTGTCAGCAATTGACGAGTGCGAATCATGCGAGCAGCGTGCCAGTGTGATTCCGCAGCGGTCAATATCCGATTGGCCTCGGCGGAATTATTCCGGAGTCGAGGCGAATTAATCCGGCACCGGACGCCTTGCGACCGCTTCCGTCGTGGCTGCATTCTCAATGCAGTGCGTGAACCGAGAGTCGGAGGGAACCGGCAGAGAGGAAACCGGGCCTTGGAAGTGGTCAGCGGGATGGACGCAGGAGGGTGGCGCTGCCTTCAGGTGTGGAAGCGAACGTTTCAAAAGGGCGTCCACACGCTCCATCTACCGTCTTCATCGGGAATCACGCTGAACGCTCACCTGAGCGGTCGGATGGGAATCCGCGAGGACCTGGAAAGGGTTGCGGAAAAAGAGACGTTTCCGCTCCCCGACGACGTGTGCATCATCCCTCCGGGGCTCGGCCGGACGCTGATCGTCGCACCGAAGGGAGACGAGCCCGCGACGATCGCCTCCCTGACCGTCTCACTCGAGGCGCTGCACCGGTTCATCGGCGAGGAGGACCTGCAGTCTCGCGTTTCGCAGCTGCGGGACAGGTATCCGGCCATGCGGTTCGACCCGGTTCTCGCAGCGGTGGTGAAGGCGGTCGCGGCCGCGAACGAGGTCGGCGCGGACGACCTGTACGCACAGTCCGCGGCGCAGTTCATCGCCGCCCATGTCCTTTCTCCGCACTTCGCAGGTTCGGCGAAGTCCGCCGGGGCGCTGAATCCGCGGCAACTGGAGACGGTCCTCACGTACATGCGGGAGAACCTCGGGCAACCCGTCTCGGTCGACGACCTGGCGTCCCTGGTCTCTTTCAGTCGCTTCCACTTCGTACGATGTTTCAAGGCCGCCACGGGTTCAACTCCGTATCGCTACCTCACCGAACTCCGGATCGACCTGGCTCGCACATATCTGGAGAGCGGCGACGACACGATCGCCCGCATAGGTCAGCGCTGCGGATTCTCCGGGCCCGAGCATTTTTCGCGGTGCTTCCGGCGAATCATGGGATGCACGCCGTCCCAGTATCGGGTGACGCGTGCCTGAAGCCCCACGGAGCTCGACCGGTGACCAGAGGGCGTGTGTTCCAGGTGCAAAGGACTTCCAGGAACGGGCCTGCTCGCAGCGGCGCTTCCGCCGCCACGTGGCGGCCGTCACACGCCACCCATGGTTCAGCCCCGCACCGTCGCTGAGGACTACGGTCGGATGCTGTTCGGCCCGGAGCCCGGGGCCCTGCCGATGCTGTGATGGGATCCCTCCGGCAAGACTCGTTCAACGCGGCGAAACCGAGGTGTGCATGGCAGGCGAACCCAGGCGGATGCCGTTCGTCGACGACGACGCGGCCTCACGGCGGTGCCTGGAGCGAGGACCCGGGCTGAACGGATTCCGGGTGGCACTCGCCGACGGCGGTCGCGCCGGTCTGGCGGAGACACGCACCGACCGCCCCGACCACAACGGCATCGACGTGTGCCGGGATCCGCGCGCCGACCGCGACGACATGCCGGTGCCGATGCACTCCGCACCGGACGGCGTGGCCGACCGGGCGGCCGGTCCGCAGGAAGGCAGGGGGGAGAACTCCGGCACCGTCTTCACCCAGGGGCGGCCGCTGGACCAGGTGACGCCTCCAACTCGGCCCCGGATCCCGCACACCCTGCGCGGAGCCGGCTTCGTCCCGCGCACCGAGGGCGAGGACCGGCACACCCAGGACGCGCCGTGAAACTCACCACCCGCATCGCGCTCGCGGTCGGCGCGAGCGTGCCCCTGCTGGTCCTCGCCTCCGGCTGGCTCCTGGTGCACCTGGTCACCGGCGACCTGCGCGCACACCAGGACGATCAGTTGCGTGCCCGGGCGACGGTCGTCGCCAAGAACGCCAAGGCCTATCTGGACATCGCCGGGACCGACCACCCGCTCCTGGAACAGGTCCGGCGGCGGCGACTGGTCAACTCCGCGCGGGACGTGGGCGTCCGGCTGACCACACCGGGGGGCACGATCTCGGCGGGCCCGCAGCCCGACCCGTTCCCCACGCTGCCCCGCAGTGCCCCGGACCCGGTCACCGTGACCTGTGACGGCAAGGACTGGGTGGTCCTGTCGCTGCGTGTCGGCGCCGCGAAGGAGGGCACCACGCCAAATCTGTGGCTGCTGTCACCGGACACCGCCGAGGACGAGCTGTCGCTGGTCCGCCGACGTGTGCTGACCGGGGCGCTGCTGGCGGCGCCACTGGCCGGGGTCACCGCCTGGGCCATCGCCGCCCGGGCGGTTCTTCCGCTGCGGCGGCTGCAGAGGCGTACCAGCGGTCTCGACCCCCGGACGAACTCCACGCGCCTGGAACACACGCCGTCCCGTGTCGCCGAGGTCGACGACCTGGCGTACACGGTGCAGACCGTGCTCGCCCGCTACGACGAACAGGTCGCACGCACCGGGGAAGCACTGGCCACCGCTCGCGCGTTCGCCGCTACCGCCTCCCACGAGCTGCGTACCCCCCTGATGAGCATGCGCACCAACCTCGACATCCTCACCGACCATCCCGATCTCGACCCCGAGGACCGGGTGGAGGTGCTCGGGGACCTCGAGCGCGAGCACGCCCGGCTGCTCGGGCTGCTGGTGATGCTGAAGGCACTCGCGCAGGGTGATCTGATCGAGGCGGACGCCTTCACGTCGCTGGATCTCGCGGAGCTCGTGGACGCGGCGGTCTGCGACCTGCGGCGTACGCACCCCGACGCCGACGTTTCCGTGCATGCCGCCGCGGAGGTGCGCGTGCACGGCTGGGAGCAGGGCCTGCGCTCGGCGGTGGACAACCTACTTGTCAATGCCTGGACCCACGCCCGTGCCGAAGACGGCGTCGCCCACATCGAAGTGACCCTGCGCTCGTCCGGCGATCCGCACCAGCCGGCCGCGGTGCTCACCGTGGACGACCACGGACCTGGCATCCCTCCCGAACGCCACGAGGAAATCTTCCAGCGATTCCGCCGGGGCCCGGACAGCCCCGGCTCCGGTCTCGGCCTGACCTTGGTCGCCCAGCAGGTCGCCCTGCACCGAGGCCGGATCACCGTGCAGGACCGTCCTGACCGCCGCCCGGGCACACGCTTCGAGGTACGGCTGCCGGCCGCCACCGTCCGGGACGTGGAGCACACCCTGCCACTACTGCACCGGGACTGGCTCACCAGTACTGTCGGCGACTCTCCGGATCCCGTTCGGACGGCCCCTGACAGGGCTTCGCCCGGCGGCCGGCGACGATGAGGCCGTTGATCATCACTACCACGGACCCGCGGAGTCCGGTCTCCTGCCGCTAGAAGAAGCCGAGCCTCTTCGGCGAGTACGACACCAGAAGATTCTTCGTCTGCTGGTAGTGCTCCAGCATCATCTTGTGCGTCTCGCGGCCGATCCCGGACTGCTTGTAGCCGCCGAACGCCGCGTGCGCGGGGTAGGCGTGGTAGCAGTTGGTCCACACCCGGCCCGCCTGGATCGCGCGGCCCGCGCGGTACGCGGTGTTGGCGTCCCGGGTCCACACGCCCGCGCCGAGGCCGTACAGCGTGTCGTTGGCGATCTTGATGGCGTCGTCGAAGTCGTCGAACGAGGCCACCGAGACGACCGGGCCGAAGATCTCCTCCTGGAAGATCCGCATGCGGTTGTCGCCCTCGAAGACGGTCGGCTGCACGTAGTAGCCGCCCTTCAGTTCGCCGTCGTGCTCGATGCGCTCACCGCCGGTGAGGACCCTCGCGCCCTCCTGCCGGCCGATGTCCAGGTAGGAGAGGATCTTCTCCAGCTGGTCGTTGGAGGCCTGGGCGCCGATCATCGTGTCGGTGTCGAGGGGGTGCCCCGGCTTGATCCGCCGGGTACGCTCGACCGCGGCCTCGAGGAACTCGGCGTAGTGGCCACGCTGGATCAGCGCCCGGGACGGACAGGTGCACACCTCGCCCTGGTTGAGGGCGAACATGGTGAAGCCCTCGAGCGCCTTGTCCCGGAAGTCGTCGTCCTGCGCCCACACGTCGTCGAAGAAGATGTTGGGCGACTTGCCGCCGAGCTCGAGGGTGACGGGCTTGATGTTCTCGGAGGCGTACTGCATGATCAGCCGCCCGGTCGTGGTCTCCCCGGTGAACGCCACCTTCGCCACGCGCGGGCTGGACGCCAGCGGCTTGCCCGCCTCCACCCCGAAGCCGTTGACGATGTTCAGGACACCGGGCGGCAGCAGGTCCGCGATCAGGCTCACCCAGTAGTGGATGGAGGCCGGGGTCTGTTCGGCCGGCTTGAGGACGACCGCGTTGCCCGCGGCGAGCGCCGGCGCGAGCTTCCACGCCGCCATCAGAATCGGGAAGTTCCACGGGATGATCTGCGCGACGACCCCGAGCGGCTCGTGGAAGTGGTACGCCACCGTGTCGTCGTCGATCTCGCCGAGCGACCCCTCCTGCGCCCGGATCGCGCCCGCGAAGTAGCGGAAGTGGTCGATCGCCAGCGGGATGTCGGCCGCCAGTGTCTCGCGGACCGGTTTGCCGTTCTCCCAGCTCTCGGCCACCGCCAGGGGCTCCAGATGGGCCGCCATGCGGTCGGCGATCTTCAGCAGGATGTCGCTGCGTTCCGCCACCGGCGTACGGCCCCACGCCGGCGCGGCCTCGTGCGCCGCGTCCAGCGCCCGCTCGACGTCCTCCGCGGTTCCGCGCGCGATCTCGGTGAACGGCTGTCCGTTGACCGGCGACGGATTCTCGAAGTACTGCCCGCGCAGCGGCGGCACGTACTCCCCGCCGATGAAGTGGTCGTAGCGCGCCTGGTAGGAGACGATCGCGCCCTCGGTGCCCGGCGCCGCGTAACGAGTCATGCTGGTCTGCCTCCTGGTGCAGCACTGCCCGCCGTTGGGCAGCTCTCGGGCGCGAGGCTAGACGGGCGGACGTTGCAACCACGTTGCGCCGCGGGCCCGCCCCGGCGCCCGGCCGACCGGCGCCGCCAGCTCGGCCTCCAGCGCGGCGAGCCGGGACCGCACCGGCGCCGTGGGCCGCACCGCGGCCAGCGCCCGCCACACCTCCAGGTCGTCCTCGCCCCACGGCGCGTGCGCCCAGTCGGCCAGCAGGTCCGGGTCACGGTGGGCGATGAGTGCCGTCCGCAGCCCGTCGGCGAGGCGGTCGCGCAGCCGTACGATCGCCGGCGCCCGCGAACCGGGCAGCAGCGGACCGGCGTACGCCTCCGCCGCCGCCATGACGGCACCCGCCCTGAGCCGCCGTTCCACCACGGTGACGTCCGACTCGACCGCGGCCGTCAGCCGGTACGGCCGCGAGGCGAGCAGTCCGGGCCCCAACAGCTTGCGCAGCCGGGCCAGTTCGGCCCGCAGGGTCACCGGCGTCACCGACTCGTCCGCGTACAGCGCGCACAGCAGCTCGTCACCGCTCAGCCCCTCGGGATGCCGGGCCAGCAGCAGGAGGATCTCGCTGTGCCGTCGGCTGAGCCGGATCCGGGTGCCGTCCAGGACGAACTCGGCCTCGTCCCGGCCCAGCGCGCCGAGCAGCGGCGTGTCCACGGCGCTCCCCGGTGGATCGAGCAGCGCGAGCTGTGCCTCCGCGGCCCGCGCCACCGCCTGCACGAACCCGAGGCTGTGCGGATGCGCCAGCCCGTCCCCGCCGGTGATGTCCACGGCGCCCAGGACCCGCCCGGTGCGCGGGTCGTGCACCGGCGCCGCCGCACACGTCCACGGCTGGACCCGGCGTATGAAGTGCTCCGCGGCGAACACCTGCACCGGCCGGTCCACGGCGACCGCGGTGCCCGGCGCGTTCGTGCCGACCGCGCTCTCCGACCAGCGTGCCCCCGGTACGAAGTTCATCCCGTCCGCCCGGCGCCGGGTCGCCGGGTGGCCCTCGACCCACAGCAGCCTGCCGTGCGCGTCACACACCGCCAGCAGATGCTCGCCATCGGCCGCGAAGGTGCCCAGCAGGTCCCGGAACAGGGGCATCACCCTGGCCAGCGGGTGCTCGGCCCGGTAGGCGCCGAGGTCGCCGTCGGTCAGCTCCACGCTCGCGGTGCCGTCCGGCCCGACACCGGCCCGCGCGCTGCGCCGCCACGACTCCGCCACCACCGACCGCACCGGGCGCGGCACCGTGCCCACCGTGGTGAACGTCTCGTGCGCCCGGCGCAGCGCACGGACCCGTTCGGCGGGATCGGCCCCGGGCTCCAGGGCCACCCACGGATCGGTCAACTCGGCCTCCCCGGACGGTGGAACATCTGTGTCGGTCCTGCGCCCATCGTCGTCCGGCTAGGCGAAGTTGACCAGCCTCACGTAGCGGACCCAGTCCCAGTACGGGCCCGGATCGGTGTGATCGGTGCCGGGCACCTGGTAGTGGCCGATGATGTGCTCCCTGTCCTTCGGGATGCCGTACTTGTCGCAGATCGCCGCCGTGAGCTTGGCCGACTCCTCGTAGAGGGCGTCGGTGAAGTAGGCCGGCCGGTCCACCCATCCTTCGTGCTCGATGCCGATGCTGCGGGTGTTGTAGTCCCAGTCGCCCGCGTGCCAGGCGATGTCGGCCTCGTGCACGCACTGCGCGACGTGCCCGTCCGCCGAGCGGACCAGATAGTGCGCGGACACCTTCTTCTCGGGATTGCCGAAGATCGAAAGCGTGTTGGCGTACGTCTCCTGCGTGACATGGATGATCACACGGTCGATGACGTAGCTGCCGGGGCGGTCGGACGCGGTGTAGTTGGAGGGGCTCGCCGGCCGCCACTCGGCCGGCGGGTAGTCGACGGTCCCGGACTGCGCATCGGCACGGGGGTCGGGGAGCAGCGCGTAGGGGACGGCGGCGAGCGCCGCACCCTTCAGCAGCCGTCGTCGGCTCAGGCGCGGTCCGCCCTGGCTCGCCGGTCGCACCGGCTCTCTTCGCCCTGCAGGTCCGGACGGCTCCATTTCCATGTCCATCGCGCGGATGCCTTTCGGGGTGTGGGGGCTTCGGAAGTTGTCGGGGTGGGGAGGGGCGTCACGCGTCGGGACCGCGTCTTGGGGACCTGGCCGGCGTCAGCCCCGCAGGGCCCGCGCGGTCTCCCGCAGCCGCGCGTGCACGCCCCGGTACGTCTCCCGTTCCGGCAGCCACTCCTTGCGCAGCTTGGCCACGCACGTGTAGTTCGTGTCGCACACGTTGGCCAACGGCGATTCGACCGCCTGGGTTGCGAATTGGTACGCGTCCGGCTCACTGAACCCGTAGTCGCGTGCCAGCCACTGCACCAGGTCCAGCTGCGATATCCGGAACGCGTCCTCCAGCGGGCGGGCCGAACCGGTCGAGATGATGTGGGTGTCCGACTCCAGCCTGGGCCACGGCGTGGCGAGGTCCTTGAGGAGCTCGACGACCACCACGGTGTTCATCGCGCACTCCACGGCCACACCGCAGGTCTCGCCCTCGCCCTGCCGGGCGTGTCCGTCGCCGAGGCTGAGCAGGGCGCCCTCGACGTTGACCCCCAGATAGCAGGTGACGCCGGCCCGCATCTCGGGTGTGTCCATGTTCCCGCCGTGCGCGTCGGGCACCAGGGCCGAGCGCACCTCGAGGTTGGCGGGGGCCACGCCCACCGTGCCGTGCATCGGGTCCATGGGCAGCTCCACCTCGATGTCGCTGTCCTGCGCCTGGAAGAGGGCGGTGCGCCGCCCGCGGTCCAGCTGCCAGATCCAGACCCGTTCCGGCAGCGGGGGCTGCAGCGTGGCCGTGGTGTGCGTGGAGGTGAGCGCGCCGAAGAGCGGGACCGTCGTCGACGCCGCCCAGTCGCGGGCCGGTTCGATCGACACGAAGTGCACGGCCACCGTGTCGCCCGGCTCGGCGCCCTCGATGTGGAAGGGGCCGGTCTGCGGGTTCAGGAAGGGGAACTCGCAGACCTCGGAGACGAGGTCCTTCTCGGAGCGCACCCGGCCGGCGAAGCAGTCCTCCGTGTACAGGTCGAGAATCGTGCCTGGCGCGATCCGCGCCACGGGCGCTGCGCCGCCGAACGTCCAGGCGTATGCGTCCGGTTCCGGGCGCACGGTGAGGATCCGGGGCTCGGTCATCGTGGAGGTGGTCCCTTCTGACGGGAGCGGTCGTGGACGGGGCTTGCGCGGGCCGGTGAGGGCTCTCCGCACGGCTCCGGCGGGTCAACGGGGTACGGGCCCGTCCGTCCGCGGACCGGCGGCCGGGTCGTACGAGTCGAGGTGCACCCGAGCGGTCTCGGCTATGCGCTCGGGGTGACGCCGTATCAGCAGGAGCAGCACCACGAAACCGGCGGCCATCCAGACGCCGACGATCGGGCCGGCGTAGGAGACCGGGGCCGTCAGTTCGGTGACGAAGTCGAAGACGGGGAGGCCGGCGGCCGTCAGCAGGGCGGGGACGAAGGCCGCGATGCCGAGCACCGGGAACAGCAGATGCCGTACCGGCCTGACGGCGGCCCGGCCGGCCCGCAGGAAGTAGCCGGCGCAGGAGAGGTTCACGACGATGTAGACACCGACGACGACCGTGACGATCACCGTGGCGAGCAGCAGGAAGGCCGTCACGGGGTCGTAGCCGAAACCGAGTCCCAGGACCGCCCCGACCGCCACGAGGCTCTGCACTGCGATACCGGCCACGGGGGAACGGTGCCGGGGGTGGAGTGCGGCGAGCGGGCGGGGCAGCACCCGGATGCGGGACAGGGCGAAGGCCGTACGGGTCGAGACGTTGGCGCACGCGTTGGCGTTGGCGATCGTGGAGTTGATCACCGCCAGGAAGACCAGCACCCAGAAGAGACCGAAGGAGGCCCGGGCGACGCCGTCCCAGGAGGCCGCGCCCGAGGCACCGAACTTCGCGAAGCGGTCCGGACCGAAGTAGACGGTCATCGCATAGGTGGTGATCACGTAGAACAGGCCGATGCCCAGGGCCGCTCCGAGGACCGCACGGTGCATAGTCCTCCGGGGGTCGCGCGTCTCCTCGGCGAGCGGCGCCGCGGCCTCGAACCCCGCGAACGCCAGCACCGTGTACACGGACCCGGCGAAGACGCCACCGATCCCGGGATATCCGTCGGCGGTGTGCGAAGTGCCGAACACCGACAGGGTGTTGGCGTCGCCCGCCTCGCCGATGAGCAGGACCGCGAACACCAGCAGGACGAGGATCTCGAAGACGCCGAGGACGGTGCCGAAGCGGGCCGAGGCACGGACCCCCAGATAACCGGCGGCGGCGATCACGCCGACGCCCGCCAGGGACCACGGCCACCACAGGTCCGCCGGATACGAGGACCACTCCTCGTGCAGCGTGCCCGCCGCCGTGAAGCCCAGTTGGAGGAGCAGCAGCGGTGGGACCAGCATCTCAACGAAGACGTAGCCCCAGCCGACGAGGAACCCGACGGCGGGGTGCAGCCCCCGCGCCGCATACGTGGCGACCGAGCCCGCGGCCGGCAGCTCCCGGGCCAGCTCGGCCACGCACGACGCGGTGAACAGACAGGCCACCAGGGCGATCAGCACCGCCAGCGGGAGGCTGCCGCCCGCGAAGGCGGCACCGGCCGGTATCGACGCGGCCACCGCGGCCGCCGGCGCCATCGCGGTGACGCTCTGGAACAGCACCTCGCGCAACCCGACGGCGTCACGCCGTAGCGCCCCGGTCGTCTCCTCGTGCATGTGTGTCCCCCGATGCCTGTCAGCCCACTGCCACCCGATGCCTGTGAGATACAGTCAACCGTCCGGCCACCGACGACCTCGACGGTCCGTCGGCCGTGCCATCGCGTGAATCACGGTACGGCGCGGGCGGGTTGGGCAGAAGAGCGCACACCGCATCCGTGGAGAAGCCTCCACTTGTGGATAACCCGGCCACCCGATCGGGTGAACATGGCAGCTGCCACGACCTCGAACGCGGGCGGCCCAAGGAGCCCCTGACGGCTCGTTCAGCGAGGTCAGGGACGTCCCGCCACCACCGCCGGATCGTCCAGCACGCCCCGGACCACCGAGTGCGCCGCGCCCAGCAGAGGGCCCTCGGGGCCCAGTCGGGACACCGTCACGGGGCAGGGCGGGCCCGCCGTGCGGCTCGTCAGCTCCGTCTCCAGGGACGGCAGCAGCCAGGGGGAGAGACCGGCCAGTGCGCCGCCCAGCACGACCGTCTCGGGGTCGAGGAGGTTCACCGCGCCGGTCAGGGCGATGCCGAGCGCCGTACCGGCGTCCCGCAGGGCTGCCCGCACGCTCTCGTCGCCGTGCTCGGCGCGCTCCGCGAGCAGTCCCACCAGGTCCTCGCGCGGCTCCAGCCCCGCCGCGCGCAGCACCGCCTCCTCGCCCGCGTACTGCTCCAGGCAGCCCCGGCCGCCGCACGGACAGGGCGGTCCGTCCGGCCGTACGGGTACGTGACCCAGCTCGCCGGCGAAGCCGCGGGTGCCGCGCAGCAGGCCGGCGTCCACCACGACCGCGGCGCCGATGCCGATCTCGGCCGACACGTGCAGGAAGTCACGCGGGGTGCCGTCGCCGAGCCACAACTCGGCGAGCGCACCGAAGTTGGCCTCGTTGTCCACGGCCAGCGGCCACGCGTCGGGCAGCAGGGCGCCGAGGTCGGTGTCGTGCCAGTCGAGGTTCGGGGCGCGTACCACCGTACGGCCGTCCCGCGCCACGAGTCCGGGCACGGCGACCGCGAGCCCGGCCGGCCAGAGCGCCTCCCGCTCGGCCTCCGCGACGACCCGGTGCACCAGCCCGGTCAGCTCCTCGACCACCGGTCCGGGTGCCCGGCCCCGGTTCGCTCGGTGCCGTACGGCCCGCGCCCGGACCACGCCGCGCAGGTCCACCGCGCACACCGCGAGGTGATCGACGCCGATCTCCGCCCCGATTCCGGCCGGCCCGCGGCCGCTCACCGCGAGCGCCGAACCGGGCCGACCCACCCGGCCCGGCCGCTCCGGACCCAGTTCCTCCAGCAGACCCCACCGGATCAGCTCGTCCACCAGCGTCGACACGGCCGCCCGCGTCAGCCCGATGCGAGAGGCGACCGCGGCCCGCGACAGCGAGCCCTCCGCGCTGACGGCGTGCAGCACGCGGGCCAGATTGCGCCGGCGCATGCCCTGCTGGGTGTCGGGCAGAGCGCGGCCGGCGCCCGGCGGGCGGGCCTCGTGCAGCGGTGCGGTCATGCCTGAAGTCAGTCCTCGGTCTCTGCCGCCCGGCTCATGCGCGCGGTTCGGTCTCCGTCGCCCGCTCCAGCAGCGGGGCCGCGTCGGAGAGTACCCCGGTGATCCGTTCCAGCGTCCCCCGGTCCCGCTCCACGGCCTCCAGCACCGGGCCCGCGGCCGTGTTCCAGCGGCGGGCCACCGCTGCCGGGTCCTCGCCGGTGAGCAGGCCGGCGGCCTGTGCCGCGGCGCCGAGGGCGACCAGTTCCCTGGCCTCGGGTACCTGGACCGGCCGCCCGGACAGCCGCCGTACCGTCTGCTGCCAGGCCGTCCCGCGGGCTCCGCCGCCGATCAGCAGCAGCGGGGTGCTGCGGTCCGCGTCCTCGTCCAGGACCAGGTCGAGCGCGCCCAGCAGCGAGTGCACGGCGCCGTCGTACGCGGCCTGCAGCAGTTGTCCCGCGGTCGTGTCGTGGCGCAGTCCGTGCAGCAGTCCGGAGGCGTTCGGCAGGTTCGGGGTGCGCTCGCCGTCCAGGTACGGCAGCAGGGTCACGGAGCCGCCGGGCTCCACCGCCTCGCGGTCCAGGCCCAGCAGCGCCGCGACCCGGTCCACCGCCAGCGTGCAGTTCAGGGTGCAGGCCAGGGGCAGCCAGTCCCCGTGCGCGTCGGCGAACCCGGCCACCGTGCCGGTCGGATCGGCCGGGCGGTGCCTGGAGACGGCGTACACGGTGCCGGACGTGCCGAGGCTGAGCACCGGGGTGCCGGGCCGCAGGCCGAGCCCGAGGGCCGCCGCCGCGTTGTCGCCGGTGCCGGGAGCGACCAGCGTGCCCTTGGAGAACGGCAGGTCATGGCTGTCGCGCACGGTGCCGGCCACCTCTCCGGGCCGCACCACCCGGGGCAGCAGCGCCGGGTCGAGACCGACGTGCGCGAGGGTCTCCGCGTCGTACGTCTGCGTGCCGGAGGCCCACCAGCCGGTGCCGGACGCGTCGCCGCGGTCGGTGGTGCCCTGCCCGGTCAGGCGCTCGGTGAGGTAGTCGTGGGGGAGCCGTACCGCCTTGGTCGCGCGGACCGACTCCGGCTCGTGCTCGGCCAGCCACGCCCACTTCGTGACCGTGAACGACGCGCCGGGCACGCTGCCCGTGCGCTCCGCCCAGGCCTTCGGCCCGCCCAGTTCCTCCACCAGCCGGCGGGCCTGCGGCGCCGAGCGGACGTCGTTCCACAGCAGCGCCGGACGCACCGGTTCGCCCCGCTCGTCCAGGGTGACCAGGCCGTGCTGCTGGCCGCCGATGGACACCGCGGCCGCCTCGTGTGCCGCGTCACCGCACTGGCGCAGGGCCTCGCACAGCGCGTCCCACCACTGACGCGGGTCGCTCTCGCGGCCCGCGCCGGCGGTCACGGTGTGCGGCGCCTGGCCGCTCGCCACCACCTGGCCGGTGGCCGTGTCGACGACCAGTGCCTTCGTGGACTGGGTGGATGTGTCCACGCCGACGACGAGCGGACCCTCGGCTGCTGACATCGGGCTCTCCCTTTTCCGCGACTTCCGCGACGTCCGTGATTTTCCGCGACTCTGCGGGACAAAGACATCTTGTCTCTTCCCAGAGGTGCGAGCGCATACTAATTTGTAAACGGCCATGACGAAATAGTCGTACGCAGCAAGGAGTCGCGGCATGAGCTACCAGCCCACCCCCGAGGACAGGTTCACCTTCGGCCTGTGGACCGTCGGCTGGCAGGGAAGGGATCCGTTCGGCGATGCCACCCGCCGTGCCCTGGACCCGGTCGAGACGGTGCAGCGCCTGGCCGAGCTCGGCGCCCACGGGGTGACCTTCCACGACGACGACCTGATCCCCTTCGGGTCGTCGGAGACCGAGCGCGAGTCGCACATCAAGCGGTTCCGCCAGGCCCTGGACGCCACCGGCATGACCGTGCCGATGGCCACCACCAACCTGTTCACGCACCCCGTCTTCAAGGACGGCGCGTTCACCGCCAACGACCGCGACGTGCGCCGCTACGCGCTGCGCAAGACGATCCGCAACATCGACCTGGCGGTCGAGCTGGGTGCGAAGACGTACGTCGCCTGGGGCGGCCGCGAAGGAGCCGAGTCAGGTGCCGCAAAGGACGTCCGCGCCGCTCTGGACCGGATGAAGGAGGCCTTCGACCTGCTCGGCGAGTACGTCACCGCCCAGGGCTACGACCTCCGCTTCGCCATCGAGCCCAAGCCGAACGAGCCGCGCGGCGACATCCTGCTGCCCACCGTCGGCCACGCACTGGCGTTCATCGAGCGGCTGGAGCGCCCCGAGCTGTACGGCGTCAACCCGGAGGTCGGCCACGAGCAGATGGCGGGCCTGAACTTCCCGCACGGCATCGCGCAGGCGCTCTGGGCGGGCAAGCTGTTCCACATCGACCTCAACGGCCAGTCGGGCATCAAGTACGACCAGGACCTGCGGTTCGGCGCCGGCGACCTGCGGGCGGCGTTCTGGCTGGTGGACCTGCTGGAGAGCGCCGGCTACGAGGGTCCGCGGCACTTCGACTTCAAGCCGCCGCGGACCGAGGACCTCGAGGGCGTGTGGGCCTCGGCGGCCGGATGCATGCGCAACTACCTCATCCTCAAGGAGCGGGCGGCCGCCTTCCGCGCCGATGGGGAGGTGCAGGAGGCGCTGCGCGCCGCGCGCCTGGACCAGCTGGCCCAGCCCACCGCCGCGGACGGCCTGCAGGCCCTGCTCGCCGACCGCTCCGCATTCGAGGACTTCGACGTCGAGGCCGCTGCCGCACGTGGTATGGCCTTCGAACGCCTCGACCAGCTCGCCATGGACCATCTGCTGGGGGCCCGGGGCTGAACGCCAGGAGAGCCGGGGTGCGGCACGGCGCCGCCGGCCCCGGCCCTCCGTCGGCCCACTGTCCCAACCACGCAGTTCAGGGGCGTCACAGTCCCTCGGGCAGCCGCACGTGCGTCACGATCGTCTTGATGCCGCTGTCGACGAGTCGGCCCTGCGCGTCGAAGGCGCCCGCGCCGTCGGTCATTCCGAAGTCGTTGTCGTTGATCAAGGCGAGCGTGTCGCGGTCCACGCGCGCGATGCCCTCGATCTTGTGCTGCACGCCGTCGACCTTGTTCAGGTCGACCACGAGCCGCTTGGCGAGCACCGGCACGCCGACGGCGGCCGGATCGTCCAGCTGCTCCAGGGACGGCGAGGTCGTGTCGTCGTCCCAGGGGCTGCCCAGGATGCTCGACTTGCGTGCCAGCTCGACCAGTTGGAGCCGGGCCGCCTTGTCGGTGCGCTCCTCGACGAGCAGCCGGTCGCCGCCCACGGCCATCACCGAGGAGATCTTCAGTTCGGAGGTGTCGTCCTCGCTCGGGTCGACCACGTCCACCGGGTCGAAACGGTAGGCGTACTCGGCGGTGACGGCCTTCTCGCGTGGCGAGAAGCGCAGCAGCCGGGTGGTGCGCGAGGCGTCCCCGGCATCCCCGTCCGGCAGTGACAGCGGGCTCTGCAGAGCCATCACCAGGTCACCGTCGGGAAGCTGCGCCAGTCCCTCGAAACCGCGGTTGATCTTGCGGTGCAGAAAGACCGACGGCAGCGCCTCCACCACCGGGTAGTCGGCGCCCTCCAGGGCGAGCCCCTTCGGAACGTACCGGGTGAGCACCTTCCCGCGCGCGGAGACGTGGACCAGCGAGGGGCCGTACTCGTCGACGAGCCAGAACGTACCGTCCGCGGCGCGCACGATGCCCTCGGTGTCCAGGCCGTTCGGGTTGTACGACAGCGGCGTCGTGGCGTCGAAGGTGTACGGTGCCTCGTCGCGGCCCTGCTGATCGGGCAGCCCGGTGACGGCCTTCCCGGAGGTGGTGGTCAGCGGGATCGCGTCGACGACCCGGACCGCGTCCTCGGACACCCGGATCTTCACGATGGCGGGGTCGAATCCCGGCACCGGGAACGTACGGCGCTTCTTGCCGGCCACCTTGATCTGCCCGTTGGGGCCGCGGTCGGTCACCGTCCAGTACTCGCCCTTGCGGCCCGCCGGGTAGATGTCACTGCCGATGCCGCCGAGCTTCACCCCGTGGTCGTCGTCGACGCTGCCGGGCAGCAGTGCGTTGCTGAACGCGCCGAGCGGGATCTCGCCGAGCGCCGCCGTGCGGATGACGCGGGCGTCCCGGGACGACGCCGCCGTCGCCGTTCCCGCGGCCACGAGAACGGCTGCCAGGGCCAGGGGCAGGCCCGTGGCGACGGAACGGTGGACGCGGAGCCGGCCGGCATCGTGCGGGGACATCGGGCCTCCTGGGGGACAAGTTCGTTGACAGCGGCCAGATTTGGGCCCCATGAGGAACGCCGCGCGGCCGCGGGGTGAACAGTCCGCGTCGGCCGCTCATCGGATCACCGGTGCCTCAGAGGTGATGGCTCGTCAAAGGCCGTCCTCCTGCTCGGTGCCGAGACGTGCCGCGGCCAGTGCCGTCACCGGATCACGGTCCGGCCCGCCCGCAGGAACCCAGTGACCCGCCTCCTCGCGATAGGGCCACCAGCGGCCGTCCCGGCCGAGGCGCAGCTGGACCCCTTCCGCTGGAACCGTCCACCGATTGCCGCCCGCGTCGAACGGCGGCCGCTCGTCCTCCTCCCAGGCCGATTCGAGCGCCGCACGCGCGCGTGCGAGCGCCACACCCTCCACCTGCCACTCCTCGTCGAGCACGGCCAGCGCCGGCACGCCACCGGCACACCAGGCGCGGACAGCCGTCGCCAGCCCCGTGCTGCCACGGCCCGCAGTTTTCGCGAGCCGCTCCATGACGGCGCCGGAGGGCGCTTTGCACGCGAGCCGCACGGCGTCCTGGGCGGCCGTCAGAGCAGTGCCGTCCCAAGGGCCCGGGCGAAAGGCCTCCGTGAGGAGCCGGAACGCCTCCACCGCGGTGCGGCGCGCGAGGTGCTCCAGCGCCACGAGGTCGATCCCGGGCACCGGTGCCGTCCCGGCGGTCAGGGCCGGCGGCGAGCCCGGCGCCTGGGGGAGACCCGGCAGCTCGGGCAGCGGAGGCAGGATGTCGCCGGCCGCCCACGCCTCCGCCGCGTCCATGCCCCCGACGGCGGACGTGGAGGGTTCCGAGCGGGGTGCCGTACCGCGCACATGCAGCTCCGCCAGGAAGGCCTCCTTCTCGCGCCCGCGCAGCAGCAGAAGCAGAAACGGATCCTCATCCAGCAGCCGCGCCACCTGGTGACACAGTGCGGCGGTGTGCCCGCAGTGGTCCCACGTCCCGCAGTCGCACTCGGGCTCCAGATCGCCCAGGCCCGGCAGCAGCTCGATCCCGCCGACTGCGGCGTCCTCGGTCAGATACGGCGGCAACTCGCCGTCGAGGAGCGCAGCCATGTGCCCGGCCTGCTCCACGGCCATGTCCAGGAACCGTCCCCACTCCTCCTCGGACAGCTCCGGCACCAGGACGTCGGCCCGGTGGGCCGCCCCTGACCGGTCGCGTACGACCGCGGTGACCCGGCCCGGCCGCACGGTCACCGCGCCCACTCCGCCCGCCCGCGCGAGCCGGCGGCCCGTCTTGATCGCCGCCGCGTCCAGGGCGGCGTCCTCCAGTGCCCGCAGCCATGCGCGACCCCACCAGCTCTGCGCGAACCCACGCCCGCCCGCGGGCGGCAGTGCGGCGAATGTACGACCCGCCTCGCGGCCTTGCTCGCGTTCGACGCCGTAGCGGCTCATCGTGCCTCCCCGCGCAGTTCCACCAGTGCGGCCAATTCCGCGTCACCCAGTTCCGTCAGTGCCGCCTCGGCGCCCCCGAGCACCGCCTCCGCCAACTCCTGTTTGCGGCCGAGCAGATCGGCGATGCGGTCCTCCAGGGTTCCCTCGGCGATCAGCCGGTGGACCTGCACCGGGCGGGTCTGCCCGATGCGGTACGCGCGGTCGGTGGCCTGGGCCTCGACCGCCGGATTCCACCAGCGGTCGTAGTGCACGACATGCTCGGCCCGGGTGAGGTTCAGGCCCGTCCCCGCGGCCTTCAAGGACAGCAGGAACACCGGCACCTCGCCGTCCTGGAAACGCCGTACCAGCTCTTCGCGCACGGTGACCGGGGTGCCGCCGTGCAGGAGCAGCGAGGGCACCCCACGGGCCGCCAGATGCCGTTCGAGCAGCCGGGCCATGCGCACGTACTGGGTGAAGACGAGCACCCCCGACCCCTCCGCGAGGATGGTGCCGAGAAGTTCGTCCAGCAACTCCAGCTTCCCCGAGCGCCCCGTGAGCCGGGGCTCGTCCTCCTTGAGGAACTGTGCCGGGTGATTGCAGATCTGCTTCAGGCCGGTCAGCAACCGCACGATCAGGCCGCGTCGGGCCATGGCGTCGGCCGCCGCGATCCGGTCCAGCGTCTCGCGGACCAACGCCTCGTACAGCCCGGCCTGTTCGGGCGTGAGGGCCACCGGGTGATCGCTCTCGGTCTTGGGCGGCAGCTCCGGGGCGATGCCGGGGTCCGACTTGCGCCTCCGCAGCAGGAACGGCCTGACGAGCCTCGCGAGCCGCTGCGCCGCGGCCGGGTCCAGGCCGCCCTCGACCGGCTGCGCATATCGTGCGCGGAACGTGCCGAGCCGGCCGAGCAGCCCGGGAGTCGTCCAGTCCAGGATGGCCCACAGTTCGGTGAGGTGGTTCTCCACCGGGGTGCCGGTGAGCGCCACGCGCGCGCGTGCCCCGATGGAACGCAGCGCCCGCGCGGTCGCCGAGTAGGGGTTCTTCACGTGCTGCGCCTCGTCGGCCACCACCAGCCCCCACGGCATCGCGGCGAGCCGCTCGGCGTCCAGGCGCATCGTGCCGTACGTGGTCAGGACGAACTCGCCGTCCGCGACGGCTCCGAGCGCCCGCCCGGGACCGTGGAACCTGCGCACCGGCACACCGGGAGCGAACCGCTCGATCTCCCGCTGCCAGTTGCCGAGCAGGGAGGCCGGGCAGACGACGAGCGTGGGACCGGCGGCCGATTCGTCCGTCTGCCGGTGCAGATGCAGCGCGATCAGCGTGACCGTCTTGCCGAGGCCCATGTCGTCGGCCAGACAGCCCCCCAGCCCGAGAGCCGTCATCTCGGCCAGCCAGTCGAGACCGCGGAGTTGATAGTCGCGCAGCGTGGCGGCCAGTCCGGGCGGCTGCCCGACGGTGCGTGCCGTACCGGTGCCGGTGAGCCGTTCCCGGAGCCGGTCCAGCCACCCGGAGGAGCGCACGTCCACCCGGTGCCCGTCGACCTCCGCCGATCCCGTCAGGGCGGCCGCCAGCGCCTCGACGGGGGCGAGGGCGCGGTCCTTCCTGGTCCGGGCGCGGTGCGCCTGCCGCGGGTCGACCAGGACCCATCCGTCGCGCAGCCGCACCAGGGGCCGCCTGCTCTCCGCGAGCCGGTCCAGCTCCTCCCGGGACAACTCCCTGTCGTCCAGCGCGAACCACCAGCTGAAGGAGACCATGGCGTCCGACGAGAGCAGCGACGAGGGCGCCGCCGCATCCCTCGGGACCACGGCGCCGTCGTCCGGCGGGCCGACGATCGCGTGCATCGTGAGACCGCGCGACAGCTCCCTCGGCCAGTGCACGTCGACACCCACCGCAGCCAGGGACCGCGCGCCGTCGCCCAGCAGCTCGGCGATCTCGTCGTCGGCGAGGTCCACGGTGTCGGGTACGGCGGCCGAGAGCAGCGGGGTCAACGGCGGCCAGGCGTGGGCGGCGCGGCGCAGCGCCAGCAACGCGTCGGCACGCGCGCGTGGAGCGACCGACTCGCCTCCCGGTCCGGTCCACAGGGCGGCGGCATCGAGGACGTCCGCCGCTCCGCTCACGCCGTGCACCTGCAGTACCGCGCGGAACCGGACGGGCACGTCGTCCTGCTCCGCGGCCTCGTCGAGCCCGGAGGCCTCCACCCGCAGTGACAGCCGGACGCCCGCGTCATGACCGGCGGCGATGTCGTCCGCCCACGCCCGCAACGCGGGCAACCGCTGCGGCTCGGGCGCCGCGTACGCGGGGCCACCGGTCACCGCCTCGGCCGCGGGGGAGCGCGGGAGTACATCGGCGACCGCGTCCAGGAAAGCGCGCAGCAGCCGCTCCGGGTCCGGAAGACGGGGTGGCCCCTCGGCCGCGAGCGGCACCGCATGGGCTTCCGGGGGCATGGCGGCGGCGAGTCGGCGGACCAGCTCCGCGTCCCGCGCGGACAGCGGGCCCACCCGCCAGGCATCGTGATCGCCGGGGGACAGCCCCGGCAGCAGCAGGCCCCGCGCGAGGAAGTGCAGGGCCAGTTGGCAGGCGGCGCCCCAGAAGCCGGCCGAGCGATGCCCTTGGCGCAGTGCACGCGTGCGCGTGAGCAACGGCAGGGCGTGATGCACGGGAAGCAGGAGCGCGGGCGTACGGACCGGCTCGACGCCGCCGTCCGCCGTGGGTATCACGATGTCCAGTTCCGCAGGGGTGCCGTCCGTGACGACGGAATCGGCTGCGGCGGGAGGGGCCTCGCCCTCCGGTCGCCAGAAGGCGATCCGGCCGGTGCGCGCCGGGTCGGACGGCAGGAACACCGCACAGCAGCGGGCCAGTTCGGAGAGCTCGGAGGGTGGTGCCGTGGGAAGGTTCTGCACAGCTCTGCCGCACTCCTCAAATTTGACTACCTGGGGTCGGAGTCGCCGAGGGTACAGCACGCCGAGGGCGGCCCCGGCATACTGGCGTCGTGATCCGGGCCACTTCACATTGTGTTCGAGTGGTGGCCAACCATCGTGGCACTCGCGGGCACGGCAGTCCGAAAGGGCAGCGAGCCGGATCCACTAGGGGTGGGCCTCAGGGATGTCTCAGGGGCGGCTCTGGAACCGCGCGGGGCGGGGCACCGTTCTCAGAGCAGAGAGCGGCAGTGGCCGCGAAGGAGGCGACGCTCATGTCCAACAATGCGAAGATCGCCGTCGGGGGTGTGGCGGTCGGGCTGATCCTGCTGATCTGGCTGCCCTGGTGGGTGGCGTTCCTGATCGTGGTCGGCGTTCCGGTGGCCGCGTACCTCGCCCTCGACCCCTCACAGCGGCGCAGGCTCCGGAGGGTGACACGCAAGGAACTCGGCCGCTGATGGGACTGCTGACGCCGTCGGGAGGCGCGCGGAGGTGACCGCGGGCGCCGGATGAGCCTCGGGGCTGCCCGACGCTCGGGGTGCACCTGGCCCTCGCGGCAGCGCCGGGCACCTGACCCGAGGGCCTGCCACCACCGCGTGGCCGCCGGCGCTCAGCACCGGCCAGGCCGCGGTTGCGGGCACACGCGGGCAGGCACCCGGTCCAGGGCCCCGCGTGAACCGTGCGGGCGCCGTCCGGCCTCGGTGACTGCGGGCCTGCGATCGTCCCGCCCCGGATGGCGAGCTTGCCGCCGCTCGTCGCCCCTCGAACGGCGACCGTACGTGCGCCCGGCGACAGGCGGCAGGTGCCGCGGGGCGTGCATCAGGCGGTGCGCTCCCGCCTGGCGCGCCCGCCCCGGCGCCGTCCGGCCTCAGATGGGCCGTACGGCCATCTTGTCGAGTGCCTCCAGCAGGCCCGGCAACTCGGGTCCCCGACCCACCGGCAGGACCTCGCCGGGCTCCTCGTCGAGCAGGACGAAAGCGATGTCGTCCGTGCGGGCCACGATCGACCAGCCGGGGCCGTCCGCGCGCAGCGTACGGGCGTCACCGGGGGCGAACGACGAGCGGACCCGGCCGAGCGGCGGCGGCGAGTCGACGTAGGCGCGTGCCTCCGTGAGCACCCGCCTGATCCCCTGGTGGCCGCTCTGCGGCACGCCCTGTCCGCCCTCCGGCGACGACTCCGCGGCCTTTTCCGGCTCGCCGGGCTTCCTCTGCCCGTCCGGATCCGTCTGCCCGTCCGGCGCGGAGAACCGCTCGTCGTCGATCTGCTCCCGCCACGTCGCCCACTGAAGGGCTATCTCGTCGGCGCCCAGACGACGCTGGGCCGGTCCCCAGATGCTGGTGTCCGGCGGGCTCAGCGCAGGCCGGTCCGCCACCTCGGGATCGGGGTCGTGCGGGGCGGGGACGCCGGGAGCGGCGACGGCGACGGCCAACGGCCAGCCCGGCAGGGCGGCCACGACGGCGCGCTCGTCCGGGGACAGCTCGTACTCCATGCCGCAGTCCCAGGACGCGATCGCCACGGCGACCAGCGAGACGTCGTCGATCACGACCGTCCAGCGCGCGCCCTCTCCGTCCTGGCCCAGCACCAGACCGTACCCGTCGGCGAGCGGTGCCAGCCCCAGTGCCGCACACGCCTCCGGATAGTCGTCGCCCAGAACGCTCGGAAACTGTGCCGGCGTCAGCAGCACCGCCGTCAGCACGTACAGCGCATCGTCCGCGGCGGCGACGGCCTCATCGTCGGCTCCGGCCATCCCTGCCTCCCCAGTGGTTCGTCCATCGGCGCGCACCCTAGTGCGAGCGCAAGCCGCTTGTCACGACTACTCACACCACGCGGAGCTGCAGGTTTCCGCCTGGACGGGGGCGAAACGACCACGGTGGACGGGGAGCTTCCGCTCAGCCCGTGGGCAGTCCGAGGAGATCGCGGGCCACGGCCGCGGGCGACGTGTCGCGCTCCCGGGCCAACGCGACGACGGCCCGGCAGGCGAGCTCGCTCACCCCGAACGACAGGGCCTCCGGCGACACCCAGGCCGCCGCCTCCTCGATCCGGTCCTGATCGTCCTCCGCACGCGCCACGACATACGTGGCCGCGGCTTCGAACAAGTTGTGCGCGCGTCCTGCCCGAGTGCTCGCCGGCTGCGCGTGCGTGGAGGTACGGAGTCTGGCGGCGTACTTGCGTATCTGACCGAACACGCGGACCACCCTCCCCCCGAACGGGGTCGTCGTCGATCGTTCATCTGCTCTCTCTCAACGTAGAGTTGGAATTTCTGCGGCAGAAGGGGGACGACGTGGTGAAGCGCTTCGAGCGGCTTCGACAGATCCGTCGGCTGGATCCGGTGGCGGACGCCCTCGAGATCTACCGGCTCAGTGTGGCGTTCGAGTTCCCCTGGGACTACACCCGCGCCCTGGAGCTGGCCTTGTACCGCACGTACGCCGTGCCGAGCATCGGGCGCCTGCTCGCGCGGACGGCGGAGCTGACCGAGCGCACGCAGAAGCGGTACGACGACACCGTGCTGCTCCTCGACACCGTCGTCGAGCACGGTTTCGCCTCCGAGGAGGGCCGTACCGCGATCCGCCGCATCAACCAGATGCACCGCAGCTACGACATCAGCGACGACGACATGCGGTACGTGCTGAGCACCTTCGTCGTGATGCCGAGGCGCTGGATCGACGCCTACGGCTGGCGACGGCTGTCGCGGCACGAGATCGTCGCCGCCACCGAGTACTACCGCACCCTCGGCCGGCACATGGGAATCCCCGGCATCCCCACGACGTACGAGGGGTTCGAGGCGCTCCTCGACGCGTACGAGGAGGAACAATTCGGCTGGGACGAGCAGTCCCGGCGCGTATCGGACGCCACACTCGACCTGATGGCGTCCTGGTATCCGCGCCCTCTGGCGCCGTTGCTGCGCACCGCGACGCTCGCCCTGCTCGACGAGCCACTGCTGCGTGCCTTCCGCTACATCCCGCCCGGAGCGGCCACCTCGGCGTTCGTGCGCCGGGCCGTACGCACGCGCGGCCGGTTGGTCCGGCTGCTGCCGCCGCGCCGTGTCCCACACTTTGCACGGCAGAACTGGGAGGTCAAGGGCTATCCGGACGGCTACCGGGTGGCGGACCTGGGCACCCGCCCGGTTCCCGGGCTGCGTGGCTGCCCCGTGCGACACCGGGACGCTTCAGCGACCGACGTCGTCGAGTGAGGCGAGGGTGTCGCGCAGCCAGGCCAGTTCGGCCCGGCTCGTGGCCCGCGCGATGGTGAGGACACCGCGCCGGAACGGGTCGTCCAACTCCTCGGCGCGCACCGGCCGCTCGCCGTCGTAGAAGAAACTCGCCGGCTCCTCCAGAAAGGCCAGCCGGCGCCGCAGTACGGCTGCCTGGGCGGCCGGATCCTGCAGGTGCCGCAGGAACGCGAGCACCGTGAACCACTGGTTCTCGTCGGTGATCTCACGCTGTGCGGGCTCGGCGAGCCGGCGCCTGAGCTCACGCCTGCCCTCCTCGGTCAGCCTCAGTACGTGGCGCGGCGCGGCCACCGCGCCCGGCTCGGTGGCCCGGACGAGCAGGCCCGCCTTCTCCAGCCGCTTGATCGCCGGGTACAGCGTGCTCTCGGCCACGGGCCGCACATGGCCGGTGAGGGCCGCGATGTGCCGGCGCAGGACGTATCCGTGCAGCGGGACGTCGTAGAGGAAACCGAGGATGGCGAGTTCGAGCACGGCGGCATTGTCGCGCGGGGCGGTCTACCTCGACAACCAAATACCCCCTTGCGGTTATACATCGGTATCGATGTATGGTTGCCATGTCGGAGGACGAGGGGGAGAGCACTGTGAAGCAGGCCGTGTTCGACAGTGAAGGCAGCCGGATCCGCTGGACGGAGGCGCCGGGGGCGGAACCCGCGCGGGTGTATCTGCACGGGCTCGGCTCGATGTCCGCCGTCTATCACGCGCACATCGCGGCCCGCGCCGAACTCGCGGGCCGACGCAGCCTGTTCGTGGATCTGCCGGGCCACGGACTCAGCGACCGGCCCGGTGCGTTCGGATACACGCTGGAGGAGCACGCCGACGCGGTGGCGGTCGTGCTGGACGAAGCGGGCGTCCGCGGCGCCGAGTTGATCGGGCACAGCATGGGTGGTGCCGTGGCCATCGTCCTTGCCCACCGGCGGCCCGACCTGGTCTCCCGGCTCGTCCTCACCGAGGCCAACCTGGACGCCTCCCCGCCGCTCACGGCCGCCAGCAGCGGAATCGCCGCATACGAAGAGAACGAATTCGTCGACGAGCAGCACGCGCGCGTGCTGGCGGCCGTCGGACCGCTGTGGGCGGCCACCATGCGGCTGGCCGACCCACGCGCCCTGCACCGCAGCGCCGTCGGCCTGCGCCAGGGATCGCACCCTGTGATGCGCACGATCCTGGAGAAGTTGCCCGTCGAGCGGGTCTACCTCCAGGGCGAACTGAGCGGGGAACTGGCAGGCCGGGAGAGCCTGGAAGCCGCCGGGGTGCGTGTGGTGACCGTGCCGGGCGCCGGGCACAACGTCATGTTCGACAACCCCGACGCCTTCGCGGCGGCCGTCGCCGGTACGGACTGAGCCGCCCGGGCCTCAGCGACAGGACGCTCAGGCCTCACGCACCGCGAGCGTCAGGAAACGGGCGTCCTCGTCGACGTACGACGTCATGCTCCATCGCGAACGGGCCAGCAGAGGCCGGAGGTTGGCCTCCGCACGCAGGTCGTCGGGCGTGATCTGGCGGCCCTGACGTGCCGCCAGGGCCGCGCGCCCGATGGGATGGAACAGCGCGAGCGTGCCGCCGGGCCGCACCACCCGGGCCAGCTCCCGCAGGTTCTTCTCCGGGTGCGGCAGATGGGCGATCAGGCCGGCCGCGAACACGGCGTCCAACGCCCCGGACCGCAGCGGCAGCGCGGCGACGTCCGCGAGCAGCAGCCGCCCGGCCCGGTCCCGGCCCGCGCGCACGGCGGCCTCGAGCATCGCCGGCGTCAGATCGGCGCCCATCACCACTCCGGACGCACCGACGGCGGCCCGCAGCGGCGGCAGGGCGCGCCCCGTGCCGCAGCCCGCGTCCAGCACGCGGTCGCCCGGCCGCAGTCCGAGATCGGCGACGGCGGCCGCGTAGGCGGGGCCGTCGTGGGGGAACCTGCTGTCCCAGTCGGCCGCACGGGCGGTGAAGAACTCCTGCACGTGTGTGTGGTCGTCGCTCATGTTCCGCATAATTCCTCACCGTCGCGGGGGACTCATAGGTGCACATGTTCGGGCCGGACCCGATCGTTCCGTCGCATCTGCGTGTCATATTCCAACAGCTTTCGAAATGCGCCCCCTTTGTGCGCCCGTGCCCCCCTAGCGTCCCTTGGCCATGGGACACCTGGACCACGCCGCCTTCGGCTGGCTGACCCCCGCACTGTCGTACGTCATGGCCTGCGTGGGCGCCGCGCTCGGACTGCGCTGCACCGTACGCGCGCTCGCCACCACCGGCCGCTCGCGCCGCAACTGGCTCGTCACCGCGGCCTCCGCCATCGGAACCGGCATCTGGACCATGCACTTCGTGGCCATGCTCGGCTTCCGCGTCAGCGGCACTGACATCCGCTACAACGTGCCCCTGACCATCCTCAGCCTCCTCGTCGCCATGGTCGTCGTCTGCGCCGGCGTCTTCGCCGTCGGCTACAGCCGCGACCGCACCCGGGCGCTCCTCCTCGGCGGTCTCACCACCGGGCTGGGCGTCGCGAGCATGCACTACCTGGGCATGGCGGCGGTCCGGCTGCACGGCGACATCCGGTACGACCCCGTCCTCGTCGGAGTGTCGGTGCTGATCGCCGTCGTGGCGGCGACCGCGGCCCTGTGGGCCGGGCTCAACATCAAGTCGCCCCTCGCGGTCACCGTCGCCTCCCTCGTCATGGGAGCGGCCGTCAGCAGCATGCACTACACCGGGATGTTCGCGGTGAGCGTGCAGGTGAACCCCTCCGGCGAGACCCTTCCCGGGGCCACGGCGATGCAGTTCATCTTCCCCCTCGCCGTCGGCCTCGGGTCCTACCTGTTCATCACCTCGGCCTTCGTCGCCCTCTCGCCCACGGCCGACGAGCGAAAGGCGTCCGCCTCCGCCCAGCGGGCCGTCGAGAGCATCGCCCGCTAGCGGGGGCCCGGCCCGAGCGCCCCGACCCACGTCCCGAGCGAGGAGGCCATGCGCCCACCCCGTACCACCCCGAAAGCCGGCACCCGCGCCCATCCGCCACGCGGGCGCCGCGCACACGCCGGACCGCCCGCCGCCGAGGGCGGCGACCGCCCGCTCGGCACCCCAACGGCCAAGGCACGCGTGCGTGGCAACCGCCGGCACCTGCGCCCCCGCACCGTGCGCGCCAAGGTGGTCAGCCTGCTGATGGTGCCGGTCGTCTCCCTGCTCGCCCTGTGGGCCTACGCCACCGTCACCACCGCCCAGGACGTGGCCCGGCTGCGGCAGTCCCAGCGGGTCGATGCCGAACTGCGCACCCCGCTGGCCGCGGCCGTCACCGCCCTCCAGGCCGAACGCACCACAGCCGTGCGCCACGCCACCGCGCCGGGCACGGACGACGGCGGCGACCTGCGCAGCCTGGCCGCCCGCACCGACCAGGCCGTGGCCAAGCTGCGGCTCGGCGGCCACAACACCGTCGCCGACAGCGAGGAACTCCCGCCGGACGTCTCCGGGCGCCTCGACGCCTTCGTCACCGGTGCCGAGCACCTGCGCGCCCTGCGCACGGCCGTACTCGACCGCAGGACCGGCTGGGACACGGTGTACGCGCAGTACACGAAGACCATCGGCGCGGCCTACGCCGTGGACGGCGCCCTCACCGGCATCCAGCAGGCCGACGTCGGCTCCGACGCGCGCGTGCTGCTCGAATTCAGCCGCGCTGCCGAGGCACTGGCCCAGGAGGACACGCTGCTCGGCAGTGCGCGGACCGCCGGGCAGCTGCAGGGCGAACGGCTACGGCTGTTCGACGCCGCCGTCGCCGCGCGTCGTACCCTCACCGAGGCCGCGGTCGCCGATCTGCCCGCCGCCCAGCGTGCCGCCTGGCAGGATCTGACCGGCAGCGACGCGTACACCGCCCTCGGTGCCGCAGAGGACAGGATCGTCGCCGCCGGGCCCGGCGGCAGACCGGCCGACGCGGCACCACAGGCCGTCTGGAACGCCGCCCACGCGCGCGTGCAGGACGGAATGCAGGGCATCGCTGCGGACACGGGCCGCGCCGTCGCGGGCCGTGCCGACCCGGTCACGCGCGGCCTGCTCAGCCCCGCGGGCGCCGCCGTGCTCCTCGGCCTGGCCGCCGTCGCCGCCTCGCTCGTCATCTCCGTCCGCATCGGACGCGGTCTCGTGGTCGAGCTCGTGAGCCTGCGCAACGACGCCCTGGAGATCGCCCGCCGCAAACTCCCCGAAGCGATGCGCAGACTGCGCGCCGGCGAGGAGATCGACATCCAGGCGGAGGCACCCGCCGGACCACCCGCGGAGGACGAGACGGGTCAGGTCTCGGAAGCGCTGACCACCGTGCACCGCGCCGCCCTGCACGCCGCCGTGGAACGCGCCGAACTCGCCAGCGGCATCTCCGGCGTCTTCGTCAACCTGGCCCGCCGCAGCCAGGTGCTGGTCCACCGCCAGCTCAGCCTCCTCGACAGCATGGAGCGCCGCTCGGACGACCCCAACGAGCTGAGCGACCTGTTCCGCCTCGACCACCTCACCACGCGCATGCGGAGGCACGCCGAAAGCCTGATCATCCTCTCCGGCGCCGCACCCGGCCGGGCCTGGCGCATGCCGGTGTCCCTGACCAACGTCGTACGGGCCGCCGTGTCGGAAGTCGAGGACTACGCGCGCGTAGAGGTGCGCCAGCTCCCCGAGGCCCAAGTCATCGGCGCCGCCGTCGCCGACCTCACCCACCTGCTCGCCGAACTCGTCGAGAACGCCGCCCAGTTCTCCCCGCCGCACACGCGCGTGCGCGTCACCGGCGAGCCCGTGGGCAACGGCTACGCCCTGGAGATCGAGGACCGGGGACTCGGCATGGGCGCCGAGACCCTCGCGGAGGCCAATCGCCGCATCGAACAGTCGGAGGCCCTCGACCTGTTCGACAGCGACCGGCTCGGACTCTTCGTGGTCAGCCGGCTCGCCTCCCGGCACGACGTCAAGGTGCACCTGCGGACCTCCCCCTACGGAGGAACCACCGCGGTCGTCCTGGTGCCCACCGCCCTGCTGCACAGCGGCGCGGCGGAACGTCCCTCCCGCCAGGGCTCCCACCGAGGCGAGCAGTCCCGTCAGGAGCTGGAACGCGACTACGCGCGCGTGCCCGGTACAAGTCCGCTTCAAGAGGCCGTGGCCGCACGGTCCGACCGGCCCGCCCTCGCGGCCACCGCCCCCGGCCTCCAGGGCGCCGTCGACGACCCGCGCCCGCAGGTAACCGACGACACCACACCCCCCGGAGTCACCGCCTTGAGGCCGCACCGACCGCCGAACGACTCCGAGGGCTCCGACGACCTCCCACGCCGTGTGCGCCAGGCAAGCCTCGCGCCCCAGCTACGACAGCAGCGTCCCGAAGCGCCGGCGCAGGAGAGCGGACAGCGCGGCGACGAACGGCGCACCCCCGAACTCGTACGGGACCGCATGGCCGCCTACCGCGACGGCTGGACGCGCGGCGGCGGCAGACAGCCCGGGCGCGGCGCCGCCCCGGAACCCGGAACGGGCAGTGACAGCAGCGAAGGAGACCCGGCATGATCCAGGACCCGACCACGAGGACCGGCCAGCGCTCCGGCGAACTGGACTGGCTGCTCGACGACCTGGTGATGCGCGTGAGCGAGGTACGCCACGCCGTCGTGCTCTCCAACGACGGACTGGCCGTCGGTGCCTCCAGCGGTCTCGCGCGCGAGGACGCCGAGCACCTCGCCGCCGTGGCCTCCGGGTTCAACAGCCTCGCCAAGGGCGCGGGACGGCACTTCGGAGCGGGCGGCGTGCGGCAGACCATGGTCGAGATGGACGACGCGTTCCTCTTCGTGGCCGCCGCCGGCGACGGTTCCTGCCTCGCGGTGCTCACCGCCGTCACCGCCGACATCGGGTTGGTCGCCTACGAGATGGCGCGCCTGGTCAAGCGGGTCGGCGAGCACCTGTACACGCCGCCGCGCGTCGCCGCGCAGCCGCCCGCGGCCGGATGACCCGGAACAGGCGGCACCGATGACCGAGAACCCAGGCACCGGCGCGTGGGAGCCCGGCAGTCAGTGGTACGACGGCGAGGCCGGACCACTCGTGCGTCCGTACGCGATGACGGGCGGGCGCACCCAGCCGGGTCCCACCGGGGTGCGCTTCGACCTGATCGCCCTCGTCACCCTCGACCCCGCGGCACCGGCGATCGAGGAGGCCGCGCTCGGACCCGAGCACCGGACTCTGATCGAGCTGTGCCGCGCGGAGACACAGTCCGTCGCGGAACTCGCGGCGGACGCCGACCTTCCCGTCGGCGTCGTCAGGGTGCTCCTCGGTGACCTCCTGGAACTCGGCTGCGTGGTCATCAGCCGTCCGGTGCCGCCGGCGCACCTGCCCGACGAGCGGATTCTCCGCGAGGTCATCGAGGGATTGCGGGCGCTGTAGATGAACGTGCCGAAGCCGCCGTGCGCCGCGCAGCATCCCGATCCGTACGCGCTCTGCCACCGACCGGACGCGAGTCGGTCACATCAGGTGCATTCCGGTCCAACAGCCCGCAGGCGCGGCTTCGTTGTCATGATGCTGCCTTCGCGCCCGCAGCAGACGGACGCCGACCGCAGCCGACCCTCCCGAGAGAAGTGATCATGGTCACCGAGCACTCCGAAGCCGTCGGCGACACCACCGCCCTGGCGCTGAAGATACTGGTCGCCGGCGGCTTCGGAGTCGGCAAGACGACCCTGGTCGGGGCCGTCAGCGAGATCCGGCCGCTGCGCACCGAGGAACTCCTCAGCGAGGCAGGGCAACTGGTGGACGACACCGACGGCGTGGACCAGAAGGTCACCACCACCGTCGCCATGGATTTCGGCCGCATCACCATCCGCTCCGGCCTGTCCCTCTACCTCTTCGGCACTCCCGGACAGGACCGCTTCTGGTTCCTCTGGGACGAGTTGTCCCAGGGCGCGCTCGGTGCCGTCGTCCTCGCGGACACCCGGCGCCTGGAGGACTGCTTCCCCGCGGTCGACTACTTCGAGCACCGGCGCATCCCGTTCGTGGTCGCCGTCAACTGCTTCGCGGGCGCCCGCACCTACGGCGCCCACGACGTCTCACGCGCCCTCGACCTCGACCGTGGCACCCCCGTGGTGCTGTGCGACGCGCGTGACCGGGACTCCGGCAAGGAAGTTCTGATCCGGCTCGTCGAGTACGCCGGGCGGATGCACACCGCCCGGCTCCTGGACTCGGTCGGCTGACCCGCCGCTCAGGCTGCCAGATCCTTCACGGCGACCACCTGGTCGACCGGGACTCGGACCAGCAGCTCGCCCGGAACGCCGTTGCGGGCGCCGTACTCCTCGGCGCGGTCCTCTCCCATGTACCGGGCGGCGATCCGGGTGGCCCAATGTCGCACCTCGTCCAGGTTCTCCGACAGCCGCGCGCGGCCGTTCAGCACCACGAAGTGGAACGGTGGCCGATCGTCGTCCACACACAGGGCGACCCGCCCGTCCCGGGCGAGATTGCGCCCTTTGACCGTGTCCTTGCCCGTGTTGAAGACCAGTTCGTTCCCGTCCAGCAGAAACCAGATCGGGGCCACATGAGGGCTCCCATCGGCCCGTACGGTGGACAGCTTGCCGGTCCGCGTGCCGTGCGAGACGAACGCCCGCCATTCCTCGTCGGTCATCTTCTGTGCCATACGCCCATCCTGCTTGCCCGGACGCCGGACGTGGGGAAGGCTGGCGGGGAGTTCCTCCAGCCAGGGGGAGACATCACACGGGGAGACGGAGATGGCGCAGAACCAGGGACTCGGCTGGCTCCTGGACGATCTGACCGAGCGAGTGGACGACGTGCGGCACGCGCTGGTCCTGTCGAACGACGGGCTGGTCACGGGCGCGAGCACGGGCCTACGCCGCGAGGACGCCGAGCATCTGGCCGCCGTGGCATCCGGGTTGCACAGCCTCGCCAAGGGGTCGGGCCGCCACTTCGGCGCCGGCACGGTACGCCAGACCATGATCGAGTACGACGACGCGGTGCTGTTCGTCACCGCGGCAGGCACCGGCAGCTGTCTGTGCGTGCTCAGCGGCGCGGAGGCCGACATCGGGCAGATCGCCTACGAGATGGCCCTGCTCGTCAATCGCGTCGGCGAGCACCTCGGGGTCGACGTCAGACAACCGGAGCGCACCCCCACCACAGACGCCTGACCTGTGGTTTCTCCTCGGAGTCGTGGAGTTTTCCACAGGGTCGCCACGCCCTGCGCCGCATTGGCTACCGTGTGTGCACGGCGAACGCACGAGGCGTGAGCCAAACGACTCCACGGGGGAGTACGACCATGTCGGCAAGCACCATCGGTCCGCCCCGGCCCACCACCTGCACCCCGAGCCATGCCGCTCGGGAACTGGGCCTCAAGCGGGGCGAGTTCGATCTCGCAGTGCATCTCGGCCACATCCGGACCGTGCCCGACGACGCCGGGGGAGGAGGCCGCAGGGTCGTGCGCGCGGAGATCGACCGCCTTCGTGCACGGGAGGGCTACCAGGACACCCTCCGTGAGCGCGTGCGGGTGGTCGGCACGACCGAGGGCGCGTCCCTCATGGAGATCCCGGCCGGGCGGTTCACCCGCCTCGCCCGCCTGGGCCTGCTCGTGCCGGTGAAGTGGTACCTCAACCGCTACCGGGCCGTGGTCTGGCTGTATCTGGCCGAAGACCTGCGGAACTTCACCTCGGACACCAAGAACACCCACCTGCTCAAGGGGCGCATGCCCGAGAACCTGCGCGGCCAGCTGGAGGCCGGTGTGGACCTGCGCGCCCGCAACTGGCGGGGGCGCCACCTCGGATTCCTGCTGCGGCAGGCAGAGGATCCATGGATTCGGGCCGGTGCCGTCGCAGCCTTCCTCTCAGCAGTCGAGATCGCCGACGTCGTCCAGGATCCTTACGATCGTTCCTATCTGCACCGGTTCCGGCCCGCGCCACCCGGTCAGGGCAGTTCGGGATCGCCTGCCGCGCACCTTGCCGAGCGGATCACCACCGCGCAGGACGCGGACGAGATCCGGTGGCTCCGCAGCGAATTGGTCCATCTGCTCGAGGAAGCGCGCGCCGTCTCACGGGCCCCGCGTCCGGCCGCCCGTCACGTCGCGCCGACCGTGCGTGCCGTCGCACGGCCCGTGCCGCCGATGGCCGGCACGGTCACACGGCCCACGGCGCCGACCCTGCCGGCGCCCTCGGAGCCCGGGGCGGAGCGGGCCGTGGCCCGGGCGGCCGAGCCGCTGCTGGAACTGCCCGCGCCGGAGAACAGGCCGGTGACGGTGGCCGGCGGACCGAGTGGCGGACCACTGCCGCGGCCGCCCGAGCCGAAGGACGAGCCCGTGGTCCGAGCGTTCGAGTGGCACGCGACGCCGACGGCGCCCGTGGCCGCGCCGCCCTCGGCCCGCCGGGGACACCGCAGGGCCGAGCAGTCCCCGACGCGGACCAAGCGAGGCCTGCGCGCCTGGCTGCGAGGGAGAAGGCCCCGGCACGCGCGGGTCTGAAACACCCGGCCGCGGCGCCCGGCCCCAGGCTCGTCACAGGGACCTGAACAGGCCCTCCTGGACGACCGAGACGAGCAGACGCCCCTGCAGGTCGTAGATGCGCCCGCGCGCCAGCCCCCGGCCACCGGTGGCGATCGGCGACTCCTGGTCGTACAGGAACCACTCGTCCGCGCGGAACGGCCGGTGGAACCACATCGCGTGATCCAGCGAGGCCATGTCGAAGTTCCGCGGGCCCCACAGTGGTTCGACCGGAATGCGGACCGCGTCCAGGAGGGTCATGTCACTGGCGTAGGTCAGCGCGCACGTGTGGACCAGCGGGTCGTTGCCGAGCGGCCCGACCGCGCGCATCCACACGGCGCTGCGCGGCTCGGCGCCCTCGACGTCCTCGGCGTTCCAGCGCAGCCGGTCGACATAGCGGATGTCGAAGGGCTGGCGGCGCGCCATCCGCTCCAACTGCTCCGGCAGCGCGCCCAGGTGCTTGCGGATCTCCTCGGAGACCGTCGGCAGCGACTCCGGGTCCGGCACCTCACGGGCCGGCGGCAGCTGGTGCTCGAACGGTCCTTCCTCAGGCTTGTGAAAGGAGGCGGTCAGATTGAAGATCGTGCGGCCCTGCTGCACGGCCGTGACCCGGCGTGTGGTGAACGAGCGTCCGTCGCGGACCCGTTCCACCTGGTACACGATGGGCACGCCGGGGCGGCCCGGGCGCAGGAAGTACGCGTGCAGCGAGTGCACCGGGCGGTCGCCGTCCGTGGTGCGGCCGGCGGCGACCAGTGCCTGGCCCGCCACCTGGCCGCCGAAGACCCGCTGCAGCGACTCCTGCGGGCTGCGGCCACGGAAGATGTTGACCTCGATCTGCTCCAGGTCGAGCAGGTCGACCAGTCGCTCGGCCGGGTTCGTCATCGGTGGGATTCTCCTTGGTTCACAACCGACCGGCTCACACCGGGTCGCAGACTGCTCACAGCTGGCCCACGTCGGTGACGCGGACGACGGCACGGCCCTCGGCGTCCGAGGCCGCGAGGTCGATCTCCGCACTGATGCCCCAGTCGTGGTCGCCGTTCGGGTCGTCGAAGATCTGCCGGACGCGCCAGAGGCCGTTCTCCGGCTCCTCGTTGATGACGAGCAGCTTGGGGCCGCGGGCATCGGAACCGGTGCCGAGGTCGGCGTACTCGTCCCAGTACTTGTCCATCGCCTCGCCCCAGGCGTCGGCATCCCAGCCGGACTCGCCGTCCATCTCGCCCAGTTCCTCGACCTGGTCGAGGGCGGCCAGCTCCACGCGGCGGAACATGGCGTTGCGGACCAGGACCCGGAAGGCGCGCGCGTTGGTGGTGATCGGCTTGACCTCGTCGGCCTTCTCCTGGGCCTCCTCGGCGGTCATCTCCTCCGGATTCGCCAGCTGCTCCCACTCGTCCAGCAGGCTGGAGTCCACCTGCCGCACCATCTCGCCGAGCCACTCGATCAGATCCTGCAGGTCCTCGGACTTGAGGTCGTCAGGGATGTTGTGGTCGAGGGCCTTGTAGGCGCTGGCCAGGTAGCGCAGCACGATGCCCTCGGTGCGGGCGAGCTCGTAGAAGGACACCAACTCGGTGAAGGACATTGCCCGTTCGTACATGTCCCGGATCACCGACTTAGGCGACAGCGGGTGGTCGCCGACCCAGGGATGGCTCTTGCGGTAGGTGTTGTACGCGTGGAAGAGCAGCTCCTCCAGCGGCTTCGGGTACGTGATGTCCTGGAGGCGCTCCATGCGCTCCTCGTACTCGACGCCGTCGGCCTTCATCGCGGCAACGGCCTCGCCGCGCGCCTTGTTCTGCTGGGCGACGAGGATCTGCCGCGGGTCGTCCAGGGTGGACTCGACGACGGAGACCATGTCGAGGGCGTAGGACGGCGACTCGGGGTCGAGGAGTTCGAACGCGGCGAGGGCGAACGTGGACAGTGGCTGGTTGAGCGCGAAGTCCTGCTGCAGGTCGACGGTGAGCCGGACGATACGGCCCTCGGCGTCGGGCTTGTCGAGCTTCTCCACGATCCCGCCGTCGAGGAGCGACCGGTAGATCGCGATGGCCCGGCGGATGTGCCTGAGCTGCTGCCGGCGCGGCTCGTGGTTGTCCTCCAGCAGGTGGCGCATCGCCCGGAACGCGTTGCCCGGGCGGGCGATCACCGACAGCAGCATCGTGTGCGTCACCCGGAAACGCGAGGTCAGCGGCTCCGGTTCCGATTCGATCAGCTTCTGGAAGGTGTTCTCCGTCCAGCCGACAAAACCCTCCGGCGCCTTCTTGCGGACCACCTTGCGCCGCTTCTTCGGGTCGTCGCCCGCCTTCGCCAGCGCCTTCTCGTTCTCGATGACGTGCTCCGGCGCCTGTGCCACGACGAGCCCCGCCGTGTCGAACCCGGCCCGGCCGGCCCGGCCCGCGATCTGGTGGAACTCCCGGGCCCGCAGCGTGCGCACGCGGCTGCCGTCGTACTTGGTCAGAGCCGTGAACAGCACGGTACGGATGGGTACGTTGACGCCCACCCCGAGCGTGTCCGTGCCGCAGATGACCTTCAGAAGACCCGCCTGGGCGAGCTTCTCGACCAAGCGCCGGTACTTGGGCAGCATGCCGGCGTGGTGGACTCCGATGCCGTGCCGGACGTAACGGGAGAGGTTGCGGCCGAACTTGGTGGTGAAGCGGAAGTTGCCGATCAGCTCGGCGATCTGGTCCTTCTCCTCGCGCGAGCACATGTTGATGCTCATCAGCGCCTGCGCCCGCTCCACGGCCTGCGCCTGTGTGAAGTGGACGATGTACACCGGGGCCTGCCTGGACTCCAGAAGGTCGGTGAGCGTCTCGGTGAGCGGGGTGAGCTTGTACTCGTAGGAGAGCGGCACCGGGCGGGTCGCCGAGCGGACCACCGACGTGGGGCGACCGGTGCGACGGGTGAGGTCCTTCTCGAAGAAGGACACATCACCCAAAGTAGCCGACATCAGGATGAACTGTGCCTGGGGGAGCTCCAGCAGCGGAATCTGCCAGGCCCACCCTCGGTCACCCTCGGCGTAGAAGTGGAACTCGTCCATGACGACCTGGCCGACATCCGCGTTCTTGCCGTCGCGCAGGGCGATCGACGCCAGCACCTCTGCGGTGCAGCAGATCACGGGGGCGTCGGCGTTCACGGACGCGTCGCCGGTGAGCATGCCGACGTTCTCGGTGCCGAACAGCTTGCACAGCTCGAAGAACTTCTCCGACACCAGGGCCTTGATCGGGGCCGTGTAGAAGGTGACCTCGTCCCGGGCGAGCGCGGCGAAGTGCGCCCCCGCGGCGATCATGCTCTTGCCCGAGCCGGTGGGAGTCGAGACGATCACGTTCGCCCCGGAGACCACCTCGATCAGCGCCTCCTCCTGGTGGGGGTAGAGGGTGAGGCCGCGCTCCTGCGCCCACGACTCGAAGGCTTCGTACAGGGCGTCGGGGTCTGCGGTCGGCGGCAGCTGATCGATGAGGGTCACGCACCCATCTTGCCTGGCCTTGCCGCCGAGAGGGGAATCGGCTGCGGGCGCGAAGATCATGGCCGCTACGCTGTGTCGCCGACGGGACGTCAGTGCACCAGGTCAACTGGACAGCGGCACACGAGGAATGGGGCGGGAAGCGGCCATGATGGGACCAGCACACTCACTGTCGGGGGCCGCGGCCTGGCTCGGCGTCGGAGCGGCAGCCGCCGCGGCCGGGCATCCGATGCCCTGGCCGGTCCTCCTCTGCGGCGCCCTGATCTGCGCCGGCGCCGCGCTCGCCCCGGACCTCGACCACAAGGCGGCGACCATCTCGCGCTCCTTCGGTCCGATCTCCCACTGGATCTGCGAGATCGTGGACAAGCTGTCCTGGGCCGTCTACAAGGCGACGCGTATGAAGGGCGACCCGCGGCGCAATGGCGGGCACCGCACGCTGACACACACCTGGGTCTGGGCGGTCCTGATCGGCGCCGGCTGCTCGGCGGCGGCGATCTCGGGGGGCCGCTGGGCGGTGCTGGCGATCCTGTTCGTGCACATGGTGCTGGCGATCGAGGGTCTGCTGTGGAGGGCGACCCGGGGCTCCAGCGCCGATGTCCTGGTCTGGCTGCTGGCGGCGACCAGCGCATGGATCCTCGCGGGGATCCTGGACAAGCCGGGCAACGGCTCCGACTGGCTGTTCACGGCACCGGGCCAGCAGTACCTGTGGCTGGGACTGCCGGTCGTGCTGGGTGCACTCGTGCACGACATCGGGGACGCACTGACGGTGTCCGGCTGCCCGATCCTGTGGCCGATCCCGGTGGGTCGCAAGCGCTGGTACCCCGTGGGGCCGCCGAAGGCCCTGCGGTTCCGGGCCGGGAGCTGGGTGGAGCTGAAGGTGCTGATGCCCGTGTTCATGCTGCTCGGCGGTGTGGGCTGCGCCGCGGCTCTCAACGTGATCTGAGGGACCCGGCCCGGATCGGCCGGCTGAGCGGTGGCTCAGGGAGTCTCGCCGCCCCCGGCCCCGCCGTACCGGCGCTCGAAGCGGGCGATACGCCCCTCGGTGTCGACCGTGCGGGCCTTGCCCGTGTAGAAGGGGTGGCTCTCCGAGGAGATCTCCACGTCGATCACCGGGTAGGTCCGGCCGTCGTCCCACTCGATGGTCTGCTCGCTCCGCGCGGTCGAGCGGGTCAGGAACGCGTAGCCGGCGGCCCGGTCGCGGAAGACCACGGGGTGGTAGTCGGGGTACTTGTCCTGCGGCATGGCGGCTCCTCGGGCGAGGCGGTCGGGCAAGGCGTGGGCGGACCGGCCGGGGCCCGTGGGTCAGCCGGGCAGGGAATCCTCGTCGACGATGTGCATCGCGGCCTCCTCGGCGGAGGCGGCCGCGCCGTCGATGCCGACGTCGGTGGCGACGAGGGCGGCCTCCTCGTCCTCGTGCGCTCCTTCGTCCGGGGCCACCAGCCGGCCGGAGCGCAGGTTGCCGACCTCGTTGTCGAGGAGTTCCCCGTCGGCATCGTGGTCACCGATGTCGTCGCCGTCGCGGGCCACGAGGTCGGGCTGCTCCTCGGCGAGCCGCTGGTCCAGGGTCTCGCCGGCCTGGCGTTCGGCCGCCGTCACCCCGATGTGCTCCACCGCCCAGGGGCGTTCGGGAGGGGACCAGCCACGGTCGAGCGGGTCGGCGACGCCGTCGAAGTCCAGTGTGTCCTCGACGTCGAGCACCCCCGAATCCTCCCGGATCTCCGAGGGATCGGGCTGGTAGACGTCGTCCCCCCAGCCGTCGGCGCTGTCCACGAGTACCTCCAGGTGGTGAGGACGGCCATGTGCCACCACAACGGGCGGCGGGCCGCCGGCACGCGTGGCACGAGGACGAGGCTCACACGCCGCGAACCGGGTGGTTCCGGGGCGTTCCCCGCACCGGTGCCGTTCTCCAGACTTCCACCCCTGCTCGGGACCGCGCAACGGCACGGGCGCCGGTCAGTGCCCGCACCCCGGTACGGGCACCGGCCACACCCCACTGTGCGCCCGCGCACCATGGCCAGGCTGCTGCCGGAAGTGCCGGAAGTGCCGGAAGTGCCGGAAGTGCCGGAAGTGCCGGAAGTGCCGGAAGTGCCGGAAGTGCCGGAAGTGCCGGAGCGCCGGGAGCGCCAGGAGTGGCTGGAGGGCCTGAAGTGCCTGGAAGGTGCAAGTGTGCACACGGCCACCGTGACGCGGCGGGGCCCAGGACCGAGGGCGGACCTCTCCGCCCGCCCGCCCGCGGCGGACAGGCAGTCCCAAGAACCGGCAGCCTGGGCCACGGCCCCCGGCGGCACGCCCCCGGCCACCGCCGGCAGGGCCGCCGCCATCGCGGGGACCGGCCTTGCCGGCAGGCACTGCGCCGAAGCACCGGTCGCCCGCACGCTCGCCGGATCCTCACCCGTGCCAGGACCGCCACAGCGCCGCGTAGGCGCCGTCCGCCGCGACCAGCTCGTCATGGCTGCCCAGCTCGCTGATGCGGCCTTCCTCCACGACGGCGATCACATCCGCGTCATGGGCGGTGTGCAGCCGGTGGGCGATGGCGACCACGGTGCGGCCGTCCAGCACCCGGGCCAGGGAACGTTCCAGATGCCGGGCCGCGCGTGGGTCCAGCAGCGAGGTCGCCTCGTCCAGGACCAGCGTGTGCGGATCGGCGAGCACCAGCCGGGCCAGGGCGATCTGCTGGGCCTGCGCCGGGGTCAGCGCAAGACCTCCGGAGCCGACCTCGGTGTCCAGGCCGTCGCCCAGTGCGCGTGCCCAGCCGTCCGCGTCGACCGCACCCAGCGCCGCCCACAGCTCGGCGTCCGCGGCATCGGTACGGGCCAGCAGGAGGTTGTCGCGCAGGGAGCCGACGAAGACGTGGTGCTCCTGGTTGACCAGGGCGACGTGCGAACGGACGCGCTCCGCCGGCATCCGGGACAGCTCCGCACCGCCCAGGGTGATCCGGCCCTCGCGGGGGGCGTAGATCCCGGCGAGCAGCCTGCCCAGGGTGGACTTGCCCGCGCCCGACGGGCCCACCAGGGCCAGCCGGGCGCCCGGGGCGACCTCCAGGGACACCTTGCGCAGCACGTCGACGCCCTCGCGATAGCCGAAGTGGACCCGATCGGCGTGCACGTCCCGCCCGTCCGGCGCCAGCGAGGTGTCCCCGGCGTCCGGCTCGATGTCCCGCACCCCGACCAGGCGGGCCAGCGACACCTGGGCGACCTGCACCTCGTCGTACCACCTGAGGATCAGGTTCACCGGGTCGACGAGCATCTGCGCGACGAGGGCGCCCGTGGTCAGCTGCCCCACACCGATCCAGCCGTTCAGGACGAACACCCCGCCGACCATCAGCGCCGAGCCGAGCACGATGACGTGCACGGCGTTGATGACCGGGAACAGCACGGACCGCAGCCACAGCGTGTACCGCTCCCAGGACGTCCACTCCTTGATCCGCCGCTCCGACAGGGCGACGCGGCGCGCGCCGAGCCGGTGCCCCTCGATGGTGTGACCCGCGTCCACCGTCTCGGCGAGCGCGGCGGCGACCGCCGCGTATCCGGCGGCCTCGGAGCGGTATCCGGCGGGCGCACGCTTGAAGTACCACCGGCACCCGGCCACCAGCACCGGCACGGCGAGCAGTACGGCGGCCGCGAGCGGCGGAGCCGTCACGACGAGCCCGCCGAGCAGCAGCAGGGCCCACACGACTCCGATCGCCAGTTGCGGCACGGCCTCGCGCATCGCGTTGGCGAGCCGGTCGATGTCGGTGGTGATGCGGGAGAGCAGGTCGCCCGTCCCCGCCCGTTCCAGCACGCCCGGCGGCAGCCCGACCGACCGGACGAGGAAGTCCTCGCGCAGGTCGGCCAGCATCCGCTCGCCGAGCATCGCGCCCCGCAGCCGCACCTGCCGGGTGAACACCGCCTGCACGGCCAGCGCGAGCACGAACAGCCCGGTGATCAGGCCCAGATGAAGCTCGCGCGACCGGTCGGACACCCGCTCGACCAGGCTGCCGAGCAGGTAGGGACCCACCATGGAGGCGATCACGGCCACCGTGTTCACGCCGATGAGCAGCAGGAACGCCCGGCGGTGCCGGCGGAACAGCTCGGCGACGTAGCCGCGCACGGTCGCGGCCGCGCCGACGGGCAGAGTGGTGGCGGTCGTCGGGGCCGCTGGGTCGTACGCCGGTGGCGCAACGCCGATCATGCGCTCTCCTCGATCTCTTCCAGCTTCGGGCGCGCGCCCACCAGGGCGCCCTCGTCGGCCGCGGTCAGTTCGTCGTCCGTCTCCCGAGTGACCACGGCCCGGTATCGGGGCTCGCTCTCCACCAGTTCGCGGTGCACGCCGACCGCCACGGCCTCGCCGTCGTGGACCAGGACGACCCGGTCCGCGTGGTCGAGCAGCAGAGGCGAGGAGGTGAACACCACGGTCGTGCGTCCCGAGCGCAGCCGGCGCACTCCGTCCGCGATCCGTGCCTCGGTGTGCGAGTCGACCGCGGAGGTCGGCTCGTCCAGCACCAGCACCTCGGGGTCGGTGATCAGCGACCGGGCCAGTGCGAGCCGCTGGCGCTGGCCGCCGGACAGGGACCGTCCGCGCTCGGTGATGCGGGCGTCCATCGGGTCGACGGTGTCCAGGGATCCCTGGGCGAGCGCGTCCAGGACGTCGTCGCACTGCGCCGCGGCCAGCGCGTCCGCGGGGTGTACGGCACCGGAGGCCGGCACGTCGAGCAACTCGCGCAGCGTGCCGGAGAGCAGCACCGGGTCCTTGTCCTGGACGAGGACGGCGGTACGCGCGCTGTCCAGGGGGAGTTCGTCCAGGGCGACGCCGCCGAGCAGCACCGAGCGGCCCGGCTCGGTCGGGTGGCCGCCCAGTCGCTCTGCGAGTCTGCCCGCCGCGTCCGGATCGCCGCAGACCACGGCGGTGAGCCGGCCGGCGGGAGCGAGCAGACCGGTCGCGGGGTCGTACAGGTCCCCGCCCGGCACCTGCGCCTCGAGGGTGCCCTCGGCGGCTGTGGACCGCTCCAGCGACAGCACACGGGCCGCCCGTTTGGCCGAGGGCCGGGAGAAGGAATAGGCCATCGCGATCTCTTCGAAATGGCGAAGTGGATAATTCAGCACCATCACCGCGCTGTAGACGGTGACGAGTTCACCGACGGTGATCCGGCCCTGGCGGGCCAGGTGGATGCCGTGCCAGACGACGGCGATGAGCAGCAGTCCGGGCAGCAGCACCTGGATGGCGGAGATGAGTGACCACATCCGGGCGCTGCGCACCGCGGCGTGCCGTACCTCCTGCGAGGCGCGGCGGTAGCGGTCGAGGAACAGTTCCTCGCCGCCGATGCCGCGCAGCACCCGCAGCCCGGCGACCGTGTCCGAGGCCAGCTCGGTGGCGCGGCCCGCCTTCTCGCGCTGCACATCGGCGCGGCGCGTCGCCCGGGGCAGCAGCGGCAGCACCGCGAGCGCCACGATCGGCAGTCCGACGGCGACGACGACGCCCAGGGCGGGCTGGTAGACGAGGAGGCCGACACAGACCACGACGACGGTCAGCGCGGCCGCGGTGAACCGGGAGACCGCCTCGACGAACCAGCCGATCTTCTCGACGTCGCCGGTGGAGACCGCCACCACCTCGCCGGCGGCGACCCGTCGGGTCAGCGCGGAGCCCAACTGGGCCGCCTTGCGCGCCAGCAGTTGCTGGACACGGGCGGCGGCCGTGATCCAGTTGGTGACGGCGGCCCGGTGCAGGAAGGTGTCGCCGAGGGCGATGCCCGTGCCGCACAGCAGCATCAGACCACCCGTCAGGGCGAGCCGGCTGCCGGAGCGGTCGACGACCGCCTGGACAGCGAGGCCGACACAGAAGGGCAGGGCAGAGACGGAGACGAAGTGCAGCAGGCCCCAGGCGAGCGACTTCAGCTGGCCGCCCAGCTGGTTGCGCCCGAGCCACCACAGGAATCGGGGCCCCGAACGTGTGTCCGGGGCACCCGGATCGGAGTACGGAAGGTCTTGGATCTGCATGACGTCCCAGTGGCTCGTGTCAGGAGGGAAGGGATGACGAGGGGAGGGGGTGAAGTGGGGAGGCGGCGCAAAGCGGTGACAAGCCGTGCAAGGTTCGCGTCACTGCGTGGTGCATTTCAAACGGTTTTCCTGACGGGGCGCAGAAATCCACCGGCTTCCGGCCACTGGCCGCCGGGTCCGGTGCCGGTCGGGCCTCTGCGGTCGGCGCTCGTCGGGCAGTCGTGCGGCCGGTCGACCACGCGCGAGCGGCTGTCACTCGAATGTCCAGAAGATTGCACAATCAACTGATACGTGGTGACACGATGGACGTGTGCGGATCCACGGTGTGCGGCGAATGACGGCAGCGGCGACGGCCTTTGGGGCTCTTCTGGGGGCTCTGTCGGCGTGTGGCAGCGAAGCCGCCGGCCCGGCCCGCGCGGGCGGGGCGACGGGCTCCCGCGGCCAGGCGGGGCCGCGCCCGACGGTCTCGACCGTCCCCACCACCGACCCGACCCGCATCCCGGGGGTCGGTGACCGGCTGTTCCGGCAGATCCCACGTGATTCGGACCAGGTCGTCGCGGTGTACGGCGAGGGCGAGGACTCGGCCGACTCCACGGTCGTGCTGTACACACGGGAGGGCCCGGCGTGGCGGCCGGTCGCCGACTGGCCGGGGCACAACGGCCGGAACGGCTGGACCATGGACCATCACATGGGCGACGAGCGCAGTCCTGTCGGCGTGTTCGGTCTCTCCGGCGCGGGGGGTGTGCTCGACGACCCCGGCACCAGGCTGCCATACGACCAGGACGAGGGCGCCTACGCTCCGCCGAACGACTGGGGCGAGGTGCATCAGCACGACTTCGACTACGTCATCGCCATCGACTACAACCGTCTCCCGGGCACGGCGCCGGACGACCCCACGCGCCCCGAGGGTGACGACAAGGGCGGCGGCATCTGGCTGCATCTCGACCACGGCGACGGCACGTCCGGGTGCGTCAGCGTGTCCAAGGACGCCATGGAGTTCCTGCTGCGCACGCTGGACCCGGACCGGCATCCGGTGATGGTGATGGGCGACCGGGCGGAACTGAGCGCCTGACCGGGCCGACCCGCCGTGTCCGAAAGGGCGTGCCCGAGGTTCGTCGCGCCCCGGACGCGATCGCGCCGTTCTCCCCGAGGTGTCATTGCGGCCCGGCCCCGACTGGCCGTAGAACACCGGCCATGAGAAGACGGATAGTCATGTCCATGATTGCCGGAGTGACCCTCCTGGCGAGCGCGTTCCTCGGTGCCGGAACCGCTGCGGCCCAAGCGGCCGACATCCCGGCCGAGTTCGGCACCGACTGGCACGACCCGGTCACCGCGGCACCCCCTGTCGAACGGCCGCACGGCACGTCGTGCCAGGTCACCCTCGCCGACGCGCAGTTCCGCGACTTCACGCCGTACCGGGGCGCATACACCCCGCCCCAGGGCTGCGGCGACCACTGGAGCAAGGTCGTCCTGCGGCTCGACGGCAAGGTGAAGGGCCGTCAGTACGACCGCCTCGGCTATCTGCATGTCGGCGGGGTCGAGATCCTGCGCACCTCCACCCCGGAGCCCTCGCCCGACGGCATCGCATGGCACGTCGAGAAGGACGTCACCCGCTACAGCGACACCTTCCGCGGCCCGCAGGACGTCGAGATGCTCATCGGCAACGTCGTGGACGACACCTACACCGGCGTCATCGACGTACACGTCACCCTGACCTTCTATGCGGGGCGCCCCTCGCAGCGGACCCCCGACCGCGTGCTCACCCTCGCCGACACGCCTGACGGCACGACACTCACCACCCCGCGCAACAGCGAGCGGATCGTCGCCGAGGTCTACGCGACCGGTTCGGGCGGCGGCTGCGAGGAGTTCTGGTACCTGACCGTGGCCGACCCGGCGTCGTACTCCTGCAAGGCCGATCACGGCCCCTACCGCGAAGTGCAGATCAAGGTCGACGGCCAACTCGCCGGAATCGCCGCGCCGTTTCCGAACGTCTGGACGGGCGGCTGGTCCAACCCCTTCCTCTGGTACGTCATTCCGGCGCCGGGCGCCTTCGACGTCCGGCCGATCGAATACGACCTCACACCCTTCGCGGGCCTGCTCAACGACGGGCGGCCACACCGCGTCGAGGTCTCCGTCGTCGGCGTGCCCGCGGGCCAGTCGGGCTGGAGCACACCGGTGAACGTGCTGGTCTGGCAGGACACGCACCGCGCCCACGTCACGGGGGCGCTCACCGCGAACAAGGCGACGGACATCGCCGACTCCTCGACCTACACGCCCGGTTCGGAGAACCGCGTCAACACCGACGCCGGACACCGGCTCACCGTGTCCGGATACCTCGACACCTCGCACGGCCGCGTGACCACCACCGTCACCCGGACGCTCGCCAACACCTCCGTCCATCGCTGGACCGACGGCGAGAACACCGACGGACTGAACGCGACCTGGGCCGACGACCAGACGGTCACCGTCGGCGGAGACGGTCCGGAGCGGACGACGCACACCGACCGGACGTACACCATGAACGGCACCACGACCGTCGGCACGGACGACCGGCTGCGCACCGTGCTGACGCTCGGCGACCGCGCCTCGGTCCTGGAACTGCGGGACGGCCGGCGCACCACGTGGTCACGGCTCGACGACACCTACAGCGGTGACGCCGCGTACACGATCAATGTCCCGCGCGACCAGCGGCACGCGGTCGGCACATCGAGCGAGCACTATCGGCTGTACGGCTCCGACGGCTGCTACGACCGTTCGCTGACCACGGTTCAAGGGGTACTGACCGAGGATCGCGACGGCTGCTGAGGTGACCGGCGCACGACGCGCCGGCCGGGCTCTTCGTACCGGTCGCCTGCGCGTTTGTGCTCGGCATCGTCGTCGGCGGTCGACGCGCAGACGGGTGGCGGCTCGCTTGCCGGGACGAGCGAAGGGCTGACGGGCAGGGAGTTCGCCGCAGGCGGGCTGACCGTATGCCGGCGGGCCGTGCACCGAAGGTGGTGTGCGGCCCGTCGCGCTGTGCGCCGAGCCCGGTGCGCAGGGTCAGCAGCGCTGGCCGCCGTCCCCCTCGATCAGGGTGTCCAGAAGCACGCCGAGCACCTGGCGTTCCTTCTCCGTCAGGGGAGCGAGGATCTCCTCTGCCGCCGAGTGGCGTGCGCCGCGCAGCGCTCGCAGCGTAGTGCGCCCTTCGTCCGTCAGTTCGATCCGGGTCACCCGCCGGTTCGCCGGATCAGCCACCCGCCGTACCTTCCCGCTCGCCTCCAGCCCGTCGACCAGCGTCGTCACCGCGCGCGGCACCACCTCCAGGCGCGCGGCGAGATCGGCCATGCGCGGAGGCGAGGCGTAGTGCGCGAGGGTCCGCAGCAGCCGGGACTGGGCCGGGGTGACGCCCAGGTCGTGCCGTTCCAGATGGCGTTTCTGGATGCGGTGCACCCGGCGGGTCAGCCGCAGCAACTGCTCGGCGAGCAGGCCGTCGGGATCTGGGGTGGTCATGCGGGAACAATATCAGGATGCCGTTCATTGTGAGTATAGGTAACAATGAGCTACGATCCGTTCGTCATCGTCGGCCGATCCCCGACCGACGCCCGTTCACCTCCGTAGGAGCCCATGCATCCCGACCGAGAACCCTCCTGGACCCCGCCTGCCGATGCCAAGGAACAACCCCGGCAGGTGCGCCGCATCCTGAAGCTCTTCCGTCCCTATCGCGGGCGGCTCGCGATCGTCGGCCTGCTGGTCGGCGCCTCCTCGCTGGTCTCGGTGGCCACGCCGTTCCTGCTCAAGGAGACCCTGGACGTCGCGATCCCGCAGAGCCGCACCGGCCTGCTCAGCCTGCTCGCCCTCGGCATGATCCTCAGTGCCGTCCTCTCCAGCGTCTTCGGCGTGCTCCAGACGCTGATCTCGACCACCGTCGGTCAGCGCGTCATGCACGACCTGCGCACCGCCGTCTACGGCCGTCTGCAGCGCATGTCGCTCGCCTTCTTCACGCGCACGCGCACCGGCGAGGTGCAGTCCCGGATCGCCAACGACATCGGCGGCATGCAGGCCACCGTCACCTCGACGGCGACCTCCCTGGTCTCCAACGCCACCAGTGTCGTGGCCACGATCGTCGCGATGGTCGCCCTCGACTGGCGGCTCACGATCGTCTCCCTGCTCCTGCTGCCGGTGTTCGTGTGGATCAGCCGCCGCGTCGGCAATGAACGCAAGAAGATCACCACACAGCGGCAGAAGCAGATGGCCGCGATGGCGGCCACCGTCACCGAGTCGCTCTCGGTCAGCGGCATCCTGCTCGGTCGCACCATGGGCCGCTCCGACTCGCTCACCGCGTCCTTCGCCGAGGAGTCCGAGCGCCTGGTCGACCTTGAAGTGAAGTCGAACATGGCCGGGCGCTGGCGCATGGCCGTGATCACGATCGTCATGGCCGCGATGCCGGCCGTCATCTACTGGACCGCAGGCCTGGCCCTGCAGTTCGGCGGCCCCAAGGTCTCGCTCGGCACGATCGTCGCCTTCGTCTCGCTCCAGCAGGGGCTGTTCCGGCCCGCCGTGAGCCTGCTCGCCACCGGTGTCCAGATCCAGACCTCCCTCGCCCTCTTCCAGCGCATCTTCGAGTACCTCGACCTGCCCATCGACATCACCGAGCGCGAGCGGCCCGTCCACCTCGACGAGGTCAAGGGCGAAGTCCGCTTCGAGGGCGTCGAGTTCCGCTACGACAACGACGACCGGACCCGCCCCGTCCTCGACGGCATCGACGTCACCGTGCCCGCGGGCGGCAGCCTCGCCGTCGTCGGTCCGACCGGCGCCGGCAAGTCCACGCTCGGCTATCTGGTGCCCCGCCTCTACGACGTCACCGGCGGCCGCGTCACCATCGACGGCGCCGACGTCCGGGACCTCGACTTCGACACCCTCGCCCGCGCGGTCGGTGTCGTCTCGCAGGAGACCTACCTCTTCCACGCCTCGGTCGCCGACAACCTCCGCTTCGCCAAGCCGGACGCCACGGACGAGGAACTGCAGGCGGCTGCCCGTGCGGCGCAGATACACGACCACATAGCCGCGCTGCCGGACGGCTACGACACGGTCGTGGGCGAACGCGGCCACCGCTTCTCCGGCGGTGAGAAGCAGCGCCTCGCGATCGCCCGCACCATCCTGCGTGATCCGCCGGTCCTCATCCTCGACGAGGCGACCAGCGCGCTCGACACCCGTACGGAGGCGGCGGTCCAGGATGCGATCGACGCCCTCTCGGCCGACCGGACGACGATCACCATCGCCCACCGTCTGTCCACGATCCGCGGCGCCGACCAGATCATTGTCCTCGACTCCGGACGGGTCGCCGAACGCGGCAGCCACGAGGAACTGCTGGAACTGGACGGGCGGTACGCCGCACTGGTGCGCCGGGACGCGCAGCTCGAACCGACGAACTGACCCCAGCCCTGACCGAGGGGCTGAACGCGGCCTTGTCGGACGGCTCGAACGCGGCCGTGACCGAGGCGCTGACGCTGCGGGCGACGAGCTGAACATATGCCAGGTTTGCGGCGATATGCGTATTACCGTTCCCGCATGCAGACGAACATTCCGCCACGGAGCACGATTCGACTGACACGCCGGGGCAGACTCGTCCTCGTCGTGGCCGGCGCCTTCGTGGCCGGCACCGCCGTGGTGGTGCCGCTGCTGACCCTCGACAGCGGGCCCGGCCAGGCACCGACTGCCGCGCTGGTCGTCCCGGAGGGCTGGCGCGCGAGCCAGGTGTACGACGCGATCGACCGGGCTCTTCGGCTGCCTGGCGGAAGCACCCGCAAGTCCGTGGCGAAGGCCGGTCTGAAGCTGCCGAGCGAAGCAGCGGGCAACCCGGAGGGCTATCTCTTCCCGGCGACGTACCCCCTCCGCAGGGGAGCGACGCCAGAGTCCCTGCTGCGCTTCATGGTCGACACCGCGGACAGCAGGTTCAACGCGGCGCCGGTCGCCGCCGGGGCGCAGCGCGACGCGAAGAACCCCTACCAGACCGTCACCATCGCCAGCATCGTCCAGGCCGAGGCCGCGACCAGGGCGGACATGGGCAAGGTCGCCCGGGTCGTCTTCAACCGACTGGAGCGCGGGATGCCGCTGCAGATGGACTCGACGATCAACTACGCGCTGAACCGCAACACCGTCCACACCGGCCGGATCGAGACGCGCATCGAGAGTCCCTACAACTCCTACCAGCGCATGGGCCTGCCGCCCACACCGATCGACAATCCAGGCGAGGATGCGATGCGTGCCGCGCTACACCCGACGCCGGGCGACTGGCTGTACTTCGTCACGGTCAGGCCCGGGGACACCCGCTTCACCTCCGACTACGCGACGCACATGCGCAACGTGGCGGAGTTCAACTCCCTCCACCAGGGCACGCCTGGGGCGCAGAGCCCGAGCCACAGCCAGGGTCCGGGCTCCCCGCGGTCCCAGGCCCGCTGAGCCGGTGGGACGTCACGCGGCGAGGGGCCGAGCCTCGGCCGGCAGCCGCCGGATGTCCCGGACGGCCGCGCGTCCCGCCCGGTTCGCGCCGATGGTGCTGGCCGAGGGGCCGTAGCCGACCAGATGGACGCGTGGATCGGCCACCGTCCGGGTGCCCTCGACCCGGATCCCGCCGCCCGGCTCGCGCAGCCGCAGCGGACGGAGATGATCCAGCGCGGCACGGAACCCGGTCGCCCAGAGGATCACATCCGCGGTGACGTGCCGTCCGCCGTCCCACTCCACGCCGTCCGGGGTGATCCGGTCGAACATCGGCTGCCGGTCCAGGACCCCGTCCGCGAGCCCCTGCCGGACGGCGTCGTTGAGAGGCAGCCCGGTGACCGAGACCACACTGCGCGGGGGCAGTCCCCGACGCACCCGCTCCTCCACCAGCGCGACGGCCGCCCTGCCCGCCTCCTGGTCGAACGGCCCCTCGCGGAACACCGGAGGCCGCCGGGTGACCCAGGTGGTCGCGGCCGCGTACGGGGCCAGCTCCAGCAGGTGCTGGGTGCCCGACGCGCCGCCGCCCACCACCACGACGCGCTGTCCGGCGAACTCCTCGGGTCCGGCGTACTGCGCGGTGTGCAACTGCCGCCCGCGGAAGGCCTCCTGACCTGGATAGCGCGGCCAGAACGGCCGGTCCCACGTGCCGGTCGCATTGATCAGGGCGCGCGTCGACCAGGTGCCGGCCGAGGTCTCCACGAGCAGCCGCCCGCCGTCGCCTTCCCGCACCGCCCGTACGTCGACGGGCCGTCGTACGCGCAGGCCGAAGGTGCGCTCGTACCGGGCGAAGTACTCACCGATCACCTCCGCCGAGGGCCGGGCGGGATCGGCGTCGGTCAGCTCCATGCCGGGCAGCGCGTGCATCCCGTGCACCTTGCCGTACGTCAGCGAGGGCCACCGGTACTGCCAGGCACCGCCCGGCGCGGGGGAGTGGTCGAGGACCACGAAGTCGCGGTCCGGCTCGAAACCGGTGCGCCGCAGGTGATAGGCGCTGGAGAGCCCGGCCTGACCAGCGCCGATGACGACGACCTCGACCTGACGCGATTCGTTCACGATTCTACTAACCGGAATCCGGCTGCGGATCTTCCCAGGAAGGGCCGCGGAGCCGTGCGTGACACCTGCCACCGCGGTCAGCGGCCGCCGGCCACCAGCAGTGGCGCCCCACCTGCGGCGCCCGAGCGCGGCCTGCGCGGCCTGCGCGGCGGTGATCGTCCGTGCACTCGTACCGCCGGACGTGGTCCAGGTGGTGCCGAAGCGGCGCTGCTCGGCGGAGTCTCCGCCGGTGACCACGTCGAGCGGCAGCCGTCCACGGGTCACCTGGTGACAGTGGCCGCCATCTGCGCGGCCGGCGTGGGCGAGAGCAGCCCCGGCCGGAACGCCACCAGGAACGTCAGCCGCTCGGTGTGCTGCGCGAGCGCGGCCGTGATCAGCCAGGCGTCCTCGCACCAGGTGCCGCCGACGGCAGCGAACCGTCACTGACCAGGGCCCAGCCGACCTGAGCGATCCGGTCCGGCGAGGCGAGCGCATCGGCCGTCAACACACCAGTGGCACCGAGGAGTTGCCAGAGGCCGAGCAGCAGGACCGGCCCCGCCGTGCGGTGCTGCCAGCGGGGGATGCGGAGGTGGCGTGAGGATGCGGGGACGACGGGCTGGAGGTCCGGGGGTGGTGCGTGTCGGAGTGTGGCGCCTCGGGGTCATGGGACTTGGACGTACCGGAAATATCCGGCGGTATCGGGGGCTCGGCTCGCACGCCGACACGTCATGCCCGCCTCAACAGCGGGTGGTCGCAGCAGCAGCGGCGCAGCCGAAGAAGAGAAGGAAGTGGGAAAGGGTGTCAGTGGCCGCGACGACACGCGGCGAAGGCCACCCGCAGCAGGTCGATGCGACCGTGCGTGGCGAGCAGGGCTGAACGCAACCTGCGGCCGAACGCAGCCAGATGGCCGCATCAAGGTCAACGGGGTCTCGTCCGGTGGACCAGTCGTCTCAGCACGTGCTCGTGCTACAGGGTGCGAAACCCGGCGTATGGGCCAGGATGGGGGCATGCCAGATGCCTTCACCACCCGCATGCTGCACATTTCCACCGGCTCCCGGGAGCGCGTCGTCGACCTCACCGCCGACTGCGAGGACTTCCTGCGCGAGGCGGCGGCCGGCCGCGACGGCCTGCTCAGTGTTTTCGTCCCGCACGCGACTGCCGGAATCGCCGTCATCGAGACGGGCGCCGGCAGCGATGACGACCTCCTTGCCGCCCTGCACACCCTGCTCCCTGCCGACGACCGCTGGCAGCACCGCCACGGCAGCCCCGGCCACGGCCGCGACCACGTCCTCCCGGCGCTCGTCCCGCCGCACGCGACCCTCCCGGTGATCGGCGGCCGCCTGGAGCTGGGCACCTGGCAGTCGGTCTGCCTGGTCGACACCAACATCTCCAATGCCAACCGTCAGGTTCGACTGAGCTTCCTGGGCTGAGCAAGATCATCCCGTCCGAACCTGAACATGACCGAACGCCCCTACGGCGGATACGGGGCGTGCCTGCTCGGCGTGCGACGGCTGTCGCGGATGAAGCTCGCCACGTCGTCTCCGGAGCGGCAACGCGAGGATGTGCTGACCGCCGCCGCATCCGTCGGGGGCCACATCATCGGCGGGGCCGATGACTGGGAGGTGCCCGGCGCCACCGCCCCGATGACCCGCCCGACACTCGGCCCTTGGAACTCCCAGGCGTCGCGCACCACGCCAGGCCATGACACGGCCGGTGGCACCGCGTCGTCAGTTCCGAGACCTTCGCGGTCCCGGCGACGAGGATGCTCTTGATGGTGGGCTCCGTTGGGGGCGTGCTCGTCCAACCCCCTTTTTGTACAACATAGTTCACGACTTATATTTTGATGTATTGACGGCTGGGCGTGTCGGCCCTAGCGTCCGATCCGCATCGCGCCCCACATCGCGACCAAGGAGACACGTGTGACCGACGTTCTCGCCGCGTGCGTCAACGCCCCTCGGCGGCGCAGACGCACGGCCGCCCTCACGACAGCCTTTCTGCTGCCGGCCGCCGCCGGTATCGCGCTGGCTTCCGCCCCGAGCGCCGCCGCCGCGAGCATCCCCACCGCTGCCACCACCGTCGTCAACGCAGGCAGCGGCAAGTGCGTCGACGCGCGCGCCGGTGCCACCGGCAACGGCACCGCCGTACAGCAGTACACCTGCAACGGCACCGGCGCGCAGTCCTGGCAGTTCACCCCGACCGACAGCGGCTACTACCGGATCGGCGTGGCCTCCGCGCCGGACCAGGTGTGGGACGAGACCGGCGTCTCCACCGCCGACGGCGCGCTGACCCAGCTGTGGCTCTACGGCAGCGGCGCCAACCAGCAGTGGCAGCCGGTCGCGGAAGCCTCCGGCACGTACCACTTCGTCAACCGCAACAGCGGCAAGTGCCTCGATGTGCCGTCGGCGTCCACCGCCGACGGCGTCCAGCTGCAGCAGTACACCTGCAACGGCACCGCCGCCCAGTCCTTCTCGCTCTCCGCCGGCGTCACTCCGCCGGCCGGCACCCCGGACTTCGGCCCCAACGTCACGGTGTTCGATCCGTCGATGTCGACGGCCACCATCCAGTCGAAGATCAACTCGGTCTACAGCACCCAGCAGACCAACGAGTTCGGCACCCAGCGCAACGCCCTCCTGTTCACCCCCGGCACCTACGACGTCGACATACCCGTCGGCTACTACACCCAGGTCGCCGGGCTGGGCCTGTCACCGGACCAGGTGTCCATCACCGGCGGCGGCGTGCACGTCGAGGGGCACACCAGCGACGGCAACGCCACCCAGAACTTCTGGCGCGATGCGGAGAACATGTCGGTGAGCCCCAGTTCGGGCAGCACCATGTGGGCCGTCTCGCAGGCCGACCCGTTCAGGCGCATGGACGTGCACGGCAGCATGAAGCTGTGGGACGACACCCACGGCACCAGCACCAACTGGTCCAGCGGCGGCTACATCGGCGACTCGCGGGTCTCCGGCCAGATCAACTCCGGGACACAGCAGCAGTTCCTCACCCAGGACACCGCCCTGAACGGCGGCTGGACCGGGCACAACTGGAACATGGTCTTCGTCGGCGACACCGGCGCCCCGGCGACCAGCTTCCCCAACCCGCAGTACACCACCGTCACCCAGAGCCCGGTGATGCGCGAGAAGCCGTTCCTCTACGTCGACGGCTCGGGCAACTGGCAGGTGTTCGTCCCGTCCGTGCGCACCAACGTGCAGGGGCCGGACTGGACGAACGGCAGTGCCCCGGGCACCTCGTTGCCGATCGGCCAGTTCTACATCGTCAAGCCCGGTGACACCGCCACGACGATCAACGACGCGCTCGCCGCGGGCAAGAACCTGATCGTCACCCCGGGTGTCTACCACCTGTCCGCCCCGCTCAACATCACCCGCCCCGACACCGTGGTCCTCGGCCTGGGCCTGGCCACCCTCGTCCCGGACAACGGCGTCACCGCGATCACCACCGCCGACGTCGACGGCATCGACATCGCCGGGCTGCTGATCAGCGCGAACACCACCAACTCCAACACCCTCATGCAGGTCGGCCCAACCGGCTCGAGTGCCACTCACGCCGCCGACCCGATCGTGCTGCACGACGTGTTCTTCCGCATCGGCGGCGACATCGCCGGCAAGGCCACCCAGACGCTGGTGGTCAACAGCAACGACGTCGTCGGCGACGACCTGTGGCTGTGGCGGGCGGACCACACCGACGGCGTCGGCTGGACGACCAACCCGGCCGCCAACGGACTGATCGTCAACGGCAACAACGTCACCATGTACGGCCTGGCGGTCGAGCACTTCCAGAAGTACCAGACCACCTGGAACGGCAACGGCGGCCGCACGTACTTCTACCAGAGCGAGACCCCCTACGACGTGCCCGACCAGTCCAGCTGGACCACCAGCGGGGGCGACCTCGGCTACGCCTCGTACAAGGTCGCCAACTCGGTCACCTCGCACGAGGCTTGGGGTGTGGGCGTCTACGCCTACCTCCGCGACAACCCCTCCGTGGTGCTCGGCCACGCCATCGAGGTGCCCACCACGTCAGCGGTGAAGTTCCACAGCATGGTCACCACGGTCCTGGGCGGCGACGGCACCATCAACCACATCATCGACAACACCGGCAACCAGGTCACACCCAGCAGCAACGTGGCCTACCTGGTGAGCTATCCGTAAGTCCGGCAACGGTCCCGACGATACGCAGGGCACAGCCCGTCCGCGCGCTCCTTCGGAAGCAGTGTGCCGGGCGGCCGGACGGACAGGCGGAACTGGTCCGGTGCCCGTGCCGCCGTGGCACGGGCACCGGACAAACGGCGATCGGACGATGCACCGAGCACTCGGTGTACTTGGTCGGCGGCGGAGACCGGGGCGCTGTGTGGTGACTGGGCCTACTTGTCGAGGGTGCCGCGCTCGGACCTGTCCGCGACTGGCCTCCAGGGCGGCGCGGGCGCAGTCAGGGAGTGCTCAGAGGCTGCCCGGGCGGACCAGGCCGGTGGTGGCAGAGGCGAAGCGGACTGTGGGTGGCGGCTGAGTCGTTGGCCGGTTTCCTCCAGTTGCCCGATCCGCAGCCGCCCGCAGCGCCGGCCCCGAAGCTGCCGGACCACCCGGCCTACCAGCAGCGGAAACGGACATCAACTCACCCACCGCCTCTCAGCTCCTGAACAGCGTCGATCACGCGGTCCACCACCTCGGTCACCGGCTTGGATGCATCGATGATCGTCGCGCCACGGCTTTCGTAGATCGCTCGCATCCGAGGATTCCACTCCAGGGCCGCCGCGAGCTCTTCGGGATGTTGACCGAATGGGTTCGTGGTGCGGGTCGCGAGCCGGTGGCGGAGGGTGTCCTCGTTGATCACCAGGCACACGATGACGTCGAAAAGATCGCGGACGTCTTCCTCGTTCTCCGCCGACCCACACAAGAACGCGATTCGGAAACGAGACTCCTCGACGAGGGCCTCAACGCGCTCGCGGACGATGGCCCACCCATGCCGATCGAGCCAGCCCTGGGGTACCGGATACGGAGGATCCGTCACGACTTCACCCGTTGCTCGGTCGATCCAGCGGCTGAAGCCGTCCTCGTCGGCGTCGAGCGCGACGTGGCCACGCGCTCGCAACACCCCGCAGACCGTGGACTTACCAGTCCCTGAATTGCCGGTCACCCACACCACTGTCACGCCGCCAGCGTAGACGTGCCAGCCGCTGGTACCTGAAGGGCGATTGAGTGCCTGACTGGCCGTCGGTCCGCTCGAGAGCCCTTGTGTGAGACTACGAGAAAGCCTGGCCGCGCCCGCGCTGTTGCGCACGCTGAGCCCTTAGAAGGTGCTCGAGCCGACGGCTCTCGGCCCGAGCGCCGTTGCTGTGCCGTCCTCGCTCAGGCTTCTCCGGCGGGCCGACTGAAGTTCGCATCATCGGGGAGCAACTCCACGTCTACGCCCTTTCGTGGAGTGGCGGCGAGGGTAACGAACAGTACGGCGGAAAAGGCAGTGCTCAAGCTCTGGCTGCGGGGCCCAGCCGGTCGCCGGAAGTGCGGCCGGCTGCCGGCGCTCCGGCCCGTGTGCGGGCTGGAGCGTTTCGGCGACGCCCGCCGCGTGCCTTCCCTGCCGCTCCCCGGCCCCTGGAGGACGTGCGCGTGCTGTCGTTCACCCACGCCATCGCCGGCCCCACCGTCGGGCGCCCCCTGGCCGAGCAGGGCGCGGACGTGCTGTGCGCGACCCGCCCCAACGACTACGAGCACGACTTCATCTACGACGAGGCCAACATCGGCTCCCGCAGCGCTTGCGTCGACCTGACCACCGCGCCCGGCCGCGCTCTCGCCGAGGACCTGCTGACCGGCGCCGATGTCGTCGTCAACAACCACCGCGGCGGCAAGCCGGAGAAAATCGGCCTCGACCCGCACCAGCCGGCCCGGCGCCACCCGGGCATGGAAAGCGTCTCGGAGCCGGTCACCGGCATGATCAACGACTTCATCACCGGCTGCATTGGCGCCCTCGGCGCCCCGCCGCCCTGCACAAGCGGGCGACCGAGGGCGGCAGCCGGCACGTCACCGTCAACCTACCCGCACTGCCATGTGGTGCCAGAGCCTCGGCCTGGTCGACGCCGCCGCCGTCGCCGACAGCGACGACGGGCACACCCTGCGCGAACCCGACGCCTACGACGCCGCCACCCCGCCCGGTGATCTGCACACTCGCGCCCCACCGGTCCCCTTCTCCGCCACCCGGCCCGGCCCCCGTGGACCGACTCCGTCCTCGTCCCCCGCGGTTCCAGCCGCCCGAACTGGCTCACCCGCGCCTGACACCGCCCAGACAGGGTTTTGTTCTGCTCCCCGTACATGAACATCTTCGCCGCGGTGAGATTGGCCCTGTCGCGTGACGCGGGCCGGGGAATCACACTGGTCGGTGGGTGCTCTCTTGGAGGCGCTTGCCCGCGACGGAAGGACGGACCCATGTCCACGGACACGCTGCCCGGCCCGCTGCGATTCCTGGTCTTCGGCGCGGCCCTGCGGGCCGATTCGAGCAACACCCGCCTCGCCTCCCTCGTCGCGCGGCTCCTCTCCGACACCGGCGCCGCCGTCGACCTCGCCACCATGCGCGACTTCGACATGCCGTTGTACGACGGTGACATGGAGGCCGGCGAAGGGCTGCCGCGGGGCGCCCTCGCCCTGCGTGACCGGCTTGAGCAGAGCGATGCCTTCGTCATCTCCTCGCCGGAGTACAACGCCTCCGTGCCGGGCGTGCTGAAGAACGCGATCGACTGGGTCTCGCGTGTCCGGCCGCAGCCGTTCAAGACCAAGCACGCGCTGCTCGTCTCCGCCTCACCGTCCTTGGTCGGGGGCAACCGCGGACTGTGGGCGCTGAGGATTCCCCTGGAGCACCTGGGCACCCGCGTCTACCCGGACATGTTCAGCGTGGCCAACAGCTACCAGGCCTTCGCCGAAGACGGCACGCTGGCGGACCCGGGGCTCCAGCAACGTCTCACCGAGACGGTGGCGGGTTTCCTCAGCCTCGTCGAAGCGGACGTGCGCTACGTCTGCCTCGAACGCCGGTGGTACGAGTTCCTGGGAGATCGTACCGAGGCGGCCATCACCCAGCGGGCCGAGAAGTGAGGCCGGGACGCCGGAGGTTCAGGTCAACCTGGCCGGCTGCCTGATCCCGTACCTCACCGAGCAGTGGCTGGCCCCAAAAGTCGATACGGCAGACTCACCCTCCACCAGATCCTCGACGCCCTGCAGGACCTGCTGAACTGCTGGACCGGCGTCTCCACCACGTGCCACCGACCTCTGCCCAGCAGGACCACGTCGAGATCAATCTTTCGCCGTGGGTGGGGTGCGGATGAGCTGGGCTCAGTCCTCGTCCTGGGCGCGCCGGTAGAGCTTGGCGATGTCGTCGTCGAAGTACGCGGCGTAGGAGACATCGTCCTGGTCGCCGCCGCCCTCGTGGCCGCCCAGGACGCCGATGACGGTGCCGGTGTGGCTCTTGGGGTCGTAGTCGGCGAGCCAGGGGCTGCCGCTGGTCCCGTCCTCGAGGTCGGTGCACTGGATGCGCATCTGGGTGTCGCTGAACTTCGTGGTGCGGTTCTGGCACGAGACGGGGGTGTCACGGCTGCTGGGGTAGCCGGTGATCTTGACCTTGTTGTCGAAGCCGCGGTTGATGCCGAGGGTGTTGCCGCCCAGGACGTCCTGGATGTCCTTGCCGTCCTTCTGGTCGAGGACGAGGAAGGCGACGTCGAGGTCCTCGTCCTGCGACGTGGCCCAGCGGTCGTCGACGACCACCTTGCTGACCTTCCACAGGCCGGCGGGCTCGTCGCCGCTGCGGTAGCCGGGGGCGAAGACCAGGTCGTTCAGCGGCTGTCCGGAGTCGGCGTCGAAGGCGCAGTGGGCCGCGGTGATCAGCATGTTCCGGCCCGGACTGCGCACCACGCTCGCCGTGCAGAAGTGGGCGCCCTGGTCGTCCTTCTCGAAGACCGCGCCGATCCGGGCGTTCTCCTCGGTCCTGCGAGGGGTGTATGCGGTGCCGTCCTTGGCCGGTGCCGTCGCGGGGAGGTCCTGGTCCTGCGAGGACTGGCCCGGCTCGCCGGACTTGCCGAAACCGCTGCGTCCGCCGCTTCTGGCCGCATGGGTTTCCCCCGCGGTGTCGCCCATCACTGCGACTGCCCCGATGATGACCAGCATCAGGGGCAGGACGGAATTCCTGACCAGCGAGCGCACAAGGTCATTATCGACGCGGGCCGGGTGTTACGGGAGGTGCTTCGCCGGGAGGCTCCCGTCACAATCCACCGCCCGGATCGGCCATCGGCGCCCTGGCCGAGCGCGCCACCCGCTGCTTCATGCTCCCGGATACCGCTCTGTGTCCTGTTACCGAATGCGGACAGACCCGGGTGAACGACACCCCCGTCGGCGCCATCTCAGGGGGTGCAGCGAAACAGCGATGCGGCCGGTCGCCTTGTGGGAGCAGGGGGAGGCGCCGCGTCCCGACAGTCCGTGGGGGAGCTTTCATCATGACCATGAACCGTGCCCGCCGTACCGCCCGTTCCACCGGCCTGGTGGTCGTCGCCGCAGCAGCGGCAGTGTCGCTGACCGCCTGCCAGGGCGGGGGCAAGAACGCCGCCGCCGGGTCGGAGACGAAAGCCTCCGCCTCCCCCTCCACCGGTGACGGTGGGGGGCTCGGCGGGGCCAGGGGAGGCGAGGACAAGCCCAAGCCCAGCGGGGACAGGGCCCAGACCGGCATGCGTACCCAGACGACCCCGGTGCACCGGACCATCACTCCTGCCCCCAGGCCCAAGGCGGCATCCCCTGTCCGCACCCAGCCCCTGCCCGACGGCAGCAAGGCCGAGATCTACAAGCTCGGTGCCCAGCACTACCTGCTCAAGCTCGTCCACCGCGGCGACGTCCTGGGCACGATGGAGGCGAACCACCGGGACGCCGGGCTCGACGCCAACGACATGTTCATCGTGCTCACGCCCGACGGCCGGGTCCAGGCCTGGATGGGCGGCGGACACGAGGGGCCGGGCACCTTCGAGCTCATGGGCGGCTGGACGGCCAAGATCACCAAGGTTGGCGAGGACCACTACCGCGCGCGGATCCTCGGCGACGCCGGCGGCGTGTCCACCACGCTGGACGCGAACGGGCACGACGCCGGAGTCGAGATCGACCGCGTCTACCTCGTGCTCAGCGACGGCGGCGTGATCAGCGCCCACGCGTAGCCGCGGGCCCAACCGGCAGGACCGCCCGTCCTGAACTCGCCGGTTCGGGGTACTCGCGCGCTCGTCGCCGCGGTGTCCGTCCGCATCACCGCCGTCCTCGCCGGCGTTGCGCGAACGCACCGATGAGCAAGTGCACGAGGGGAAGACCCCCGAACTTGGACGAACTCCACGACGAGGCCCTGGACTGCCCCGCGTCCAGCGGCGTCGGCCGAGCGCATGCCGTCGGCCCGGGACCATCCGGAGACAGACCCTGCCGACGGCGCCGACCCACCGGCCGAGGGGGTCCGCGGTCACGCCTTCAGGCCCGGCCGGAAGGCCCGGCTGCCCGGCCCTGGCCGTGATGCGAGCACCCCGGGCCCCGCAGGCTGCCGTCGCTCGTGCACACCCCCCTCCGACGATCACTTGCCTTGTCCTGTCCCGTCGGACGGAACCGGTGAGCGTGGGGTCCCCTCTAGCCAAGCAGCCGGCATGCGTCGTCATTGCGGACGCCACAGCCGGGTGGCGCCCGTTTCACTCTCGCTCAGTGGTCCAGAAAGGTGGTCGTGTGTCTCTCACCGGGACGTCGTTCTTCGTCGCCCTCATCGTCGCGACGGTCGTGGCGATGGTTGGCACGATCGCCCTGTGGGCCAGGATCCGCGGGCCCAGGCCGGTGCGTTGGCTGGCACACGCCGTGATGATCGGCCTGTGCCAGCTCACCGCGATCAGCGTCGTGGCCACCTGGATCAACAACAGCTACGGGCTGTATGCGTCCTGGGACGACCTCATGGGCAACACGGACAACACCAACGCGGTCGCGATGCCGGGGCCGCCGGTGCAACGCGCGAAGTTCAACCACAGCACCAAGGGCGGTGTCCTGGACACGTACTTCCACGGCCAGAAGTCCGCCCTGTCCGGGCAGGTGCTGGTGTGGAAGCCGCCGCAGTACGACGAGCCGGCCTACAAGAACAAGCGGTTCCCGGTCATCATGCTGCTGCACGGCGTGCCCGGATCACCGGAGTCCTGGCTGGAGCACGGCGGTATGCCGGGCGCCTTCTCGGACCTGCTGAAGCAGAACAAGGTGCACCCCTTCATCCTGGTGATGCCCGTGGTCAACCCGGGCAGTGTGGACACCGACTGCACCGACCTGCCCAACCGCAAGGTCGCGACCTGGATGTCGGTGGATGTCCCGGACCTGATCAGGCACAAGTTCCGCACCCTGCGGGGTGCCGAGGGCTGGGGCGTGATGGGCTTCTCGACCGGCGGCTTCTGCGCCGCGAAACTGCCCCTGCAGTACCCGAAGGTCTTCGGTGCGGGCGCCGCTCTCGACCCCGACCCGCTGACCGGCGACGAGTCCGTCCTCCCGGACCCGACCGTGCGCCGGCTCAACAGCCCGACCTACCTGGTTCGGCACACGAAACCCCACGTCAGTCTGTTCCTCGCCACCTCACGCGAGGACCGTCTCAGCCCGCCCTCCTACATCACGCAGTTCCAGGCGGCCGCGGGGTCCTCGCCGGTCACGGTGCGCACGCTGTTCCTGCCGAACGGCGGCCACAACTACAACACCTGGTCCGCGGAGTACCCGCCGGCGTTCGCTTGGCTCAGCCAGTGGCTCTCCGCCCCGCACTGACCCCGGCCGCGGGGTCGGCTCAGCGGGTGGTCGGGACGGCCGCTGACCAGCACCGACGCAGACCAGCGGACCGCCACGACCGGCTACCGCGCCGTACGACGCGCTGGGGTTGATCACGGCCGTGTTCCGGCCCGCACTGGGTCGGCGGCGCGGGGCGGTGCCGTATCAGCAGGTCGCAAGGCACCGCGCCTCCGGGAGAGGCGGTGAGTCCGACGGCGGTGGTCAACGCTTTTCGCGTCGGGTGCGGATGCTCAGGGCGACGACGGAGACAAGGAACCAGAAGGCACCGAAGGCTGAGTAGCCGGCGATGGTGGACAGGTTGCTCGTCGCCGAAGCGGACGTGGCAGCGATGGTGGCACCGGCGAGGACGGACTGTCCGCCGCTGATGACCATGGGCCACTGGGCGCCGACGCTGCTCCGGCGCCGGATCGCCACGACGAGCTGGATCGCTCCGGAAAGGAGGGCCCAGACGCCGAACACGAGCAGGGCCGTCCCGATGGTGGAGAAGACGGCGGCGATCATCCCGGCGGCGGTGGCGAGGCCGAGAGCCACGTTGGTGGTACCGACGCGGTCCGTGGAGCCGGTGCCGGCCATGCGATGTTCGAGCAGCGTGGCGACGGCGTCCCACAGGGGGTAGATCACGAGGAGCACGGCCGCGATCGCTGTGGGCCTGTCCGTCGACACGAGCGAGGCAGAGGTCGTGATGACGAGTGCCACCCAGATCAGGGAGAAGGCGACTCGGATCAGGTGGAGCGATCGGAGCCCGGAGGGCGTCGTCGTGGTCGTGGTCGTGCTCGAAGTCACGGTGGTCTGCGTCATCGGGTGTCCCGTGGTGTGATCGTGTCGGTGTGAGACGGTCGCCTCGATGAGGAGTCTCAGCGGCCTCGGGCGGGGCCGTGTACTTCGAACGAAGTAGGTCTGCCGTCCACCTCGCATCGAATGAGTTCTGCCGGCCATCGCCCGGACCGGGCTCGCCGTCTACATCATTCGAAGTACACGGCCGCAGCGCGCGTGGACGAGAATTGGGCCATGGCCAAGGCGCAGAACGATCAGGACGGGCCCGTGGCACCCCTGTGGGTCCGCCGTCCCGAGGCGCTGCACCTCGTCGCCTATGCGGTGGCCGCGCTGGTGTTCACCGGCCAGATCGTGGCAGTGATCCTGCGAGGGTCGGATTGGCCGACGGCCCTCTCCGTGCTCCTCGCCGGTGGTGGTGTCGCCCTGTCCTGGCGGAGTCCGTGGGCGGGACTGGTCGTGGCGAGCGGGGCGTCCTTCGCCGTGACGGCGGTCGGCCACGACCCCCTGTCGGTGTGGATGATGGCGGTGCTCGTGCTGTTCTCCGTCACCCTCAGAGGGAAGCAGCCGGTGGCCGGAACCGGCATCGTGGCGGCGTTCTTCCTGGGTGCGTTCATGACACTGGGAGGATTCCGTGGCGGCGCGGTCGTGGGAGCCGCCGCACTCTTCTCGGCCATAGCGGGAGGTGCGACGGGGGCCGCGCTGCGCATCCACCGAGAGCACTGGCGCACCCTGGAAGAACGGGCCGAAAGCGCCATCGCCACCCGCGAGATCGAAGCCACCCGACGGGTGACCGAGGAACGACTCCGCATCGCCCGGGACCTCCACGACGTCATCGGCCACCAGGTCGCGATGCTGAGCATGCATCTCGGTGCCGCGGAGATCGGGCTGCCCGAAGACGCCGAGTCCTCCCGGCAGGCCCTCGTCTCAGCCAGGTCCAGCGCACGTACCGTCGTCGTCGAAACGCAACGCATCCTCGCGCTTCTCCGCCTCGGAGACGACATCTCCGACGACGAGGCGCTTCGGCCGACCCCGGCGCTCAGCGGCCTGGAAGGCCTTCTCGCCTCTTTCGAGAGCATCGGCCTCGACGTCCGGCCCTCGATCGACATCCCCGCCGGTTTCGTGGAGCCGAGCGTCGGCGTGACGGTCTACCGGGTCGTTCAGGAAGCACTCACGAATGCCTACCGGCATGGAGAGGGGGCGGTCACGGTGGATGTGCGCGAGCGCGACGGCAGGATCTGCGTCACCGTGAAGAACCGTGTCGGTCACTCACTGCGCGGCTCCGGCTCGGGCAGCGGACTCGGACTCGTGGGGATGCGCGAACGCGTCGAGTCCTCCAACGGGCGGCTGACGATCGACAGCGACAACGGGAGATTCCGGGTCCATGCGGAGTTCAGTCCCCTGGGAGCCGTCGTATGACGACGCGGATTCTGATCGTCGACGACCAGGACGAGATAAGGGCCGGCATCAAAACGATGCTCCGGCTCGACCCGAGTCTCGTTGTCGCGGGTGATCTCTCCGACGGCCTCCAGGTCGTCCCCTTCCTCCGGGACCACCCCGTCGACCTGGTCCTGATGGACATCCGGATGCCAGGCATCGACGGTGTCGAAGCCACCCGCCGGATTCGCAAAGAGCACCCTCCCCAAAAGACGAGGGTCATCGTGCTGACCACTTTTGACCAGGACGACATCGTTCTCGCCGCCCTTCGCGCAGGCGCCAACGGTTTCCTGAGCAAGACGGTGAGCCCCGCTGAACTCGTCGCCGGAATCACCGAGGTCGTCGGTGGCGGCGGTGCGCTTTCGGCCGCCGCGACGGCCGCGCTCATCGGTCACATGACCGACAGCCCGCCCCCGGTGATCGACAGGGAACTGCTGCGACGCTTCGACGCTCTGACACCGAGGGAGCGGGACGTGGTCGTGCTCGTCGCGAGCGGTCTCGGCAACGATGAGATCGCGGCCCAGATGTCCGTGTCGCCGTTCACCGTGAAGACGCATGCGGTGCGGGCGATGACGAAGGTCGGTGCACGTGATCGAGCGCAACTCGTCTCGTTCACCTTCCGGGCCGGCCTCTACCCCTGAGCCCGCCGACCCGGAAGACCGGCGAGCCCGAGGAAGGCTCCGTGGATGTCGTCCCGTCGCTCCCGGCGAATGCGCAGGCGACGGGATCCGTGCAGCCAGGCGATCATTCGTTCGACGACATCGGAAGACGCCCAGGCCGGAGCCGTGTGGCTTGCTCTCCTCGCGATCACGGGACGGATCCGCGCCGCCACAGCAGGCGTCGGCGCGCAGCGCGACGGCGTCGGGCTCAGGCCGGGAAGCCGTAGCCGTAGCCTTGAGAATCCAGCTGGTTGAGGAGACGGGCGAGTGCCTGCACCGTCTGCGAACGGTCACCGCCGCCGTCGTGCATCAAGATGATCGCGCCGGGTCGCAGGTCCTGGTTGATGTTGCGCAGAATGCCGTCCACACCCGGGCGCCGCCAGTCGTTGGCGTCGTCGCTCCAGCCGAGCGGCTGCAGGCGGTTGGCTCCGGCTATCCCGCGGATCGTAGGGCTCCAGTCGCCGCCGGGTGCCCGGTAGTACATCAGCTTCACGGCGTTTCCCGCCGCGTTGGTTATGTCGCGCTTGGCGTCGACGATCTCGTGGATGTTGTACTCGAGCGACTTGCGGTTCTGCTGCTCGTCATGATGGACCGAGTGGTCGCACAGCCGGTCCCCGTCCGCGACGATCGCCTTGGTCAGGTACGGGTAGCGCTGGGCGAGCGGCCCGATCTCGCAAAAGGTGGCCTTCGCGTGGTGCTGAGCGAGGAGTGCGAGTACCTGCGGGGTCCATCGCGGGTCCGGGCCGTCGTCGAAGGTGAGCGCTACGGATTTGCCGCTGCCCTCCACTCCGTGGCCGACCAGCGCGTCGGAGCCCGTCGGGGCGCTCGGCAGGTGCCCGAAGGTGCTCGCCGGGCCCGATGGCGAAGCGGGCGCGGACGGCACCGCGGCGGAGGCTCCATTGCGGCCGGACCGCGTTCCTCCTGCGGCGCGGCCGGATGTCGACGCGGACGGTGAAGCGTGCGAGGGCGACGGCGCCTGGGACGACGAGTGCGGCCTGGAAGAGGACGGCGTCGTCGAGGGAGTCACGCTGGTGGGCGAGCTCTGGGGTGTGTGCCCGCCTGCGTGGTGCCCGCACGCCGTGATCACGGCTCCTGCGATCGCCGCCGTCAGGGCGGTTGCGGTCGCCGCTTTGATTCTGGCCAACGCCACAGATCTACCTCCGTCGGCACCACTCGGTGCTCAAATCGGTGCTGGTACTGGTCACGTCGAGGCAGGGCTGAGCGCAGGCGCGCTGCCGGTCGACGGCACGGCGGCACCCGTAGTCGGGGTCCGCTGGTGACTTGCTTCCCTGTGCGCCGGCGCACAGGGGCTACCGGTCGCTCCAAGCGCTCCGGGGGTCGGTCTGGCGGCGGCCTTCGTCGCCCGGCCCCGGACCCCCGCTGTCGATGGAGATGATTGGTACATCCGGTTTGGGCCTGATGTCCGACTACATTAAGGGAGGCCTGTCGCCTTGCTTAATAATTCCGGTCTGTGATGAATGTCGCTTTGTTTCTGAGATGTAAGGGTTGAGGCCTGAAACAAGGTCGTCGGCACCGAATCAGAGCAGGAGAAGTCATGGCTCGTAACGCTGTGTGATGGCCTGATCGGAGCTGCGGCGACTGAACGTGCAACGATCTGGTCCTGTGCCGGCAGGGCGATCGCTCGGGGTGCACCGACGAAACCCGGTCGCTGCGGCACACACTGCTTCTGCTCGTCCCCGGGTCGCGGCACCCTCGCCGATCCGGGAGACGATGACCGGAGCCCGACCTAGCACCAGTACCTGGTGCGGCCCGGTGCGCCGAGTACGAGGAACTGGCGGCGGCCCTGCGCGGGGAGCTGCGGTCACCGCCGGTGCGGGTGCTCGACCGGGACGCCTGAGCCTGCCGATCGATCAAATGAGTGTCGAACAAAGCGATGTGAACGGCTCCAAACTCCAACTTTCGTCAGTCGGGATCAGATGGGAAAACTTCGGCTGAAATATGTCGATCGACTGATACACATACCCCCTCGGTGCGACACGTCAGGCGTCTGTGCGAAATGTGAAGGGGAGCGATGGATCACGGCGGGCTCGCGCACGCGCTGACCGCGTGTGAGCGTGACGGATTCACGGGGGAGCTGCGGGTGCCGGGCAGCCCCGGCGGCGCCTTCCATCTGCGGGACGGACTCGTCGTGGCGGCCGAGAGCCCCGGCGCCCCCGGCGCCGAGGCGCTGCTCCTGCGCTCCGAGCGCATCGACGGAGAGCAGTGGGCGGAGTTGGTGCGCGAGTCCGGGGCGCGCTGGCCGGCCACCGGGCTGATCGCGCACGGCTATGCGGGGGCCGCCCAGCTCCGGGTGGTGTGCCTGCTGGCGCTGCGGGATGCGGCCTTCGCCGTTGTCGCCGGGCGGGTGGACGCCTGCGAACGGGTCACCGGCACCGAGCCGCACGCCCTGGTAGCCGTCGGCGAGCGGCCCGCCCGGCTGGTGGAGGATGCGGTGCGCAAGGTGGCCGCCGTGGACGCGCTGCCGTACCCCGTGCGCCCCGACCGGGAACGGCCCCTGCCCGTGGCCTCACCGGAGCAGGCGTGCACCCCGCTGCGACGGGAGGTGCTCGCGTCCGCCGACGGCCGCCGTACCGCCCGCGACCTTGCCTTCCGCACCGGCCGCGGGGTCTACACGGTCACCGTGGAGGTCGCGCGGATGCTGAGCGACGGGCTGCTGGAGTGTGCGGACCCGCTCGCCCGGGCCCCGCTCCTGGTGGCGCCCGAGGCTCCTGTCGTACGGCACCGCGAGCAGTCCCCGGCGGAGCCGGAGGCGACCGACCCCGCCGAACTGCCGCGCCGCGCACCCGGTGCCAGCGGCATCACCGAAGTCCTCGTCCCGCCGGCGAGCGGGGCGGGCTGGAAAGGGTTCTTCCGGCTGCGCCACGAAACCGCTGGATGACAGGGGTCAGTCGATGGCAGCGAGGGTCGAACCGACAAGGAAAACAAGGGAGTTGAGCACATGGACCACGAAGCCCTGGCGCGTGAGATGCGCGGACTGCGCGAGGAGGTGACCGGAATCACCGACACGGCCCTCGCGGCGGCCGACGGCATGCTGATCGCGGCCGACACCGCGGAGTCCATCGACCCGGAGGGGCTCGCCGCGCTCGCGGCGGCGGGCCTGGGCCTCGCGCGCCGCACCGCCGCCGCCACGGCGCGCGGAGCCTTGCGCCAGACGGTGACGTACGGCAGCCACGGCTGCGTCGCCTTCTACGCCGTCGGTGACACCGCCCTGATGGTGGTCCTCGGTGACGAGGGGATGGACGTGAGCCGCCTGCACCGGGCGACCCACCCAGCCCTCGACCGCATCGGATCGATCCTCACCGAGAAGACGCCAGAGGGGGTGTGACGGATGGCTACGAAGCGCTTGACGGGTTTCTCCGACCAGGTGATGAGTCTGGTCAAGACGCTGCGCACCGAGGCGCCCGACTGCGTCGCGGCCGGTGTGGTCGACATGGCCACCGGCATGCTGCTGTCGTACGAGACGGTCGACAACCACCCGCCCGAGGTCCTGGATCTGCTGGCGGGTGCGACCCTCGACCTGTTCCAGGGGCGTACGGTGGTCATGATCGAGGATGTCTTCAAGGAGCGTCGCGGCGTCAGCGACGACAGCCATTTCTTCCAGGAGATCCTCGTCAACAGCGAGAACCTCACCCACCTGTTCCTGCGGATGAACGACCAGCAGGACGTCGTCGCCGTCGTCGTCTGCCGTAAGTCGGTGAACGTCGGCATGCTGTTCGCCCAGGCCCGGAGGGTGGTGCGGGAGCACACCCTGTGAGCAACGGCCGTGGGCTCCCGGGCGGGAGGGGCCCACGGCCGACCGACCGCGCCCCGACTTCGCCCTGCTCCTCCGTCCGTGCTCGCGCGGCACGGTCCAGAGGTCGAATGCGTCAGCGACTCGGGCGTGAGCCCGCTGCGGCAATCTCCGCGTGCGCTCGCGCCACGAGATGTTCTGCGCCGCACCTCTCCGCCAAGTTGGCGCCCTCGAAGAGCGGTTCCGCCGCCCGGTGCGCATGCCCGCGGCGCCGGAGGCCGATGGCGAGGTCAACCAGTGACTCGGCGTACAGGTACTGGTTCGGGGACTTGCTGAGCGTCTCCACCGCGCGCTCCAGCAGCGCCATGGTGTCCCCGTCCTCGGACACCGCCGCGCTGAAGCGCAGTGCCTCACCTTTGGCGGTGGGCGTGCCGTAACGCTCCGCACGGCGCAGTGTCTGTGCTGCGAGAGCGCGGGCGCCCGCGGGGTCCTCCGGGGCGAGGGCGAGGGCGAGGTGTCCCGCCCAGGGACACCAGGTCGGATTGAACATGCCTTTGTCCTCCAGCCGTTCCCCGGCGGCGGTGAGTTGCGCGATGGCCTCCTTACGTCGGCCACGGACGAGCAGCAGGCGTCCATACAGCGTCTGGGGGTCCGGGAAGACCACCGCGTTGGGGTAAGGAGGCGCGAAGTCGTGCACCTCGGCGACGCTCAGCGCTTCCTCGAAGCGGCCGCGGGACAGCAGGACGTCGAGCAGCAGACCGACGGCGTACCACTTGGCGGGCAACCTGGGTCCGACGCGGTCCGCCAGCCGGACTGCCTCACGCGCGCAGCGCTCGGCCTCGACGAGCAGTCCGCGCCGGAAGTGGACCAGCCCGAGGAGGCTGAAGCCGAAGGAGAGGTGGGCTCCGCTCCATCCCACCTGCTGACACTCGGCGATGGCGGAACTGAACAGCTCCTCCGCGCGGTCGCACTCGTCGGCGTACATGTATCCGAGCGCGGTGATGCTGGGCAGCTCGAAGCCCCAGTCGGGGTCGGTGTACCTGAGCCCCACGGCGCGTGTGGCGACGGCCAACGCGTGTTCAGCCGGCTCACCGCGCAGCGTGGCATCCCAGGTACGCAGGCACAACAAGGCCTTCTCTCCCACGTTCTGCCCGGACAGATGTCCGGCGAGGCGCGCGAGCCGGCGGGAACGGACAGGCGCGTGCACCTCCTGCGTGTCAAAGACCCGCCACAGATGGTGTGCCGCCTGCAGGCGCAGCCGCGCCCTGTATGTCCGTGCGTGGTCGACCTCGGCCCCCACCACGGCAGCTGCTTCTCCGAGCTGGTCGTTGTGGGCGAGAGCCTGGGCCAACCGGAAAGTGGCATCCTCTCTGAGCGTGGGGTCGAGGTCGGGCAGCTCCAAGGCCGCCGAGAGGTGGTTGACCGTGGTGGCCGGGGAGGTGAGCAAGGCAGAGCAGCCGAGCTCGTAGAGCACGGCCGCACGTTCCTCGGCCGGGGGCGGTTCGCGCAGCGCACGCTCCAGGCAGCGACGAGCGGCGTCCGGAGCGCCTTGGCGAAGGTTCTCCCGCGCGGCCGCGCGTAGCTGCTCCACGGTCTGCGGGTCGTTGTTCGGATGGGTCTCCAGCAGATGCCGGGCGGCGACAGTGATGTTCAAGCCCGCGTCGGTCACCGCGCTTGCGGCCTGTCCGTGTATGGCGGTCCGCATCGCCGGCGGGATGGCCCGGTACACGGCAGTGGCGATGAGGGGGTGGACGAACTCGAGCGTCCTGGTGCCGGTCAGGATACGAGCGACTCGCAGTGTGTCCGTGGCGTCCTGAGCCTCGGCCGGTGGCAGCCCGGCCACTGAAGCCGCCAGTTCGGGAGAGATCTCGGTACCGAGTACCGCAGCCGACCAGGCAAGCCTCACGGCTCGGTTGCCGAGCCTCTCCAGTCGCTTGACCAGTCCGGTGCCGCGGGACGACGCACCGAGGTCGCGCAGCAGAGGAGCCGACTCCTCGGCGGGGGAGAGCCCTCGTTCCCGCACCTTGGCGATGAGTTCGACGGTCTCGTAGGGGTTGCCGCCGGTGACGGCCCAGCACTCGCGGCAGAAGGGATCATCCGCGTCCGGCCCGAGTGCGACTCGGACCAGCTTCGCGACCGACTCGGGGCTGAGGGCGCGCAGGGCGATCGGGTGTGACCCGCGGCCGCCGACGAGCTCACGGAACGCCGTGGCCTCGGCCGGCAGTTCGTCCGGGCGGTACCCCAGGACGATCAGGACGGGAAGTTCCTGCACACGCAGGGCGAACGTGGCCAGCCAGGTGAGGGACTCCGCATCACCCCAGTGAGCATCGTCAACGACCGTGATGATCGGTGCCTTGCGCACGGCGAGCTGTGTGAGGACCCAGTCAAGACCGTCCCGGACGCCCTGTGGATCCGGCACGGCGGCACCGGCCTGCTGAGCGAAGAGGCCGACGGCCGGCCCCGCGATCTCGTACCAGCCACCGAAGATCTCGCGACGCTCGGCCTCGGTGCAGGATGCCAGGACAGGTTGCAACAACTGCCGGACGACGTGGAAGGGAACCGTATGCTCCTGCTCGCTGCCGCGCGCGGACAGGACCGTGCACCCTCGGGCAGAGGCCATGCCTCGGATCTCGGCCAGCAAAGTCGTCTTGCCCAGTCCGGCGGCGCCGCTCAAGAACAGCAGCCCGCCACGCCGACCACCGCTGTCCGCCGGGCGGGTGCACAGCGCCTCCACTGCCTCCCGCGCCGCGGCCACCTCATCGTCACGCTCGTACAGGGGCGTTCCCGCCCGGCCGGGGCCTGACGGACCAACTCGCCTCTCGCTGCGCTCCTGCTCAGGCACGCTATTCCCCTCGCTCACCAGCCTGTTGGCCAGCCTAGCGAGGGGGGACGACACGCGGTAGAAATATGCAGGAACCGTGTGGCAGCCTTCCCAGCGGGGAGCCGAAGTGGTAGGCGGTGACCGCCGTCGCGAGGCGTACGGGTCGAGTCGCCATCCTGGCGCGCCGCCTGCTCGGTGATTCCGTCGAGGTCTGCGCCGAGAACGCCTCCGGCCGGCAGGTCGTCCTCACCGACCAGGAGGACCGAAGGTCGTACCGATGCGCCCGGGTTCCCACGACCGCCGAGGCCGAGGGCCGTGTCGACGCCAGGACCGACGCGGCGCAACAGCGGTCCGCAGACGGCGATCGAGAAGGCGGGCGCACGGTTCGGGGGCGTGCAGAGCCAGCGTGCAGAGCCCCCTCGACCGCCGGCAGCCGGCGACAGACCCATCCGCCTCGAACCCACCGCTGATCGCGGACGCCCGGGACTCGGCTCCGCATCAATGACCGCCGTTCATGGCCTCCAGTGCCTGACTGGCCGGCTCGTCCCAGCCGGTGCCGCCGGCGAAGGCCAGATCCGTCACCGTGAGGGGCGCCTGAGCAGGCAGGTCGCGGCGGGGCAGGGCGCTGGGCGGGTCGGCGCCCAGGCGCTCGCAGGTCAGCGCGGACACGAGGATCGCGTCGTCCACGGCGATCGTCAGCACGCCGGGGTCGGCCGTGGCCAGCGTCCGCGGGGAGTGCAGGCCGTGCCGGAGCAGGGCGCCGAGCAGTCCTGCGGTGAACGCGTCGCCCGCGCCGACGGTGTCCACCACCGCGACCTTCCGGCCGGGCCGGCTCAGGCTGCCCGCACGGGCGTGGAGTGCGTGAGCCCCGTCGGGGCCGTCGGTGATGACGACGAGGAGTGCGCCGAGGTCCAGCCAGTGGGCGGCGATCTGCTCGATGGGGGTCTCGGGATAGAGCCACTCGACATCCTCGCGGCTGGCCTTGACCAGGTGGGCGGTGGCGACACTGCGTTCGACGGCGTGCCTGCCACGCGCCGGGTCGCTCAGGAGGGCGGGGCGGACGTTGGGGTCGTAGCTGATCAGCGCCGTACCGCAGGTGCGCAGGCGCTGGACGGTGGAGTGGATGTGCTCGGCGGCCGGCGGGGTCCAGGAGGCGACCGAGCCGAAGTGCAGTACGGCGGTGTCCTGCGGGGTGCGGGCGGTCTCGGCCTCGGTCCACTGCCAGTCGGCGGTGCCGTCCAGGTAGAAGTCGTAACTCGCCCTTCCCTCCGGGTCCATGGAGACCACGGCGAGCGTGGTGGGTTCGGCGGCTGCCGGGGCGTAGGTCAGGTCGACGCGCTCGGTCTCGGCCTGGGCGCGGAGCATGCGGCCGAAGCTGTTGTCGGCCAGGCGTGCCATGAGCGCGGTGCGGTGTCCGAGTCGGGCCAAGCCGACGGCGACGTTGAACGGGCTGCCGCCGGGGCGAGCGCGGTAGTCCCCGGGCACGTCGAGCTGTACCAGATCGATGAGTGCTTCACCGATCACGGTCACGGCCGGGGGCAGCCCCGCAGGTTCAGTCATGGCGTGGTCCTTCCGATCTCGCCGGAGCCCCGCTCGATCAGCCGGGTCGGCACGGTGACGGTGCGGGTCGGCGACTCGTCGCCGTCCAGCCTGCGGAAGAGCATCTCGGCGGCCGTCCTGCCCACCTGCTCGACGTCCTGGGCGATGACGGAGATGCCCGGGCTGAGGATGTCGGCCAGGGGAAAGTCGTCGAAGCCCACCTGGGCGACGGTGTCCTGCAGGCCCATGGCGCGCAGCGCGCGGACGGCGCCTATGGTCACGAAGTTCTGGCTGGTGAACAGTGCCGTCGGCGGATCGGGCAGCGACAGGACCTGCTCGGTCGCGGCGATGGCGGCCGCCTCGCTGGACCCGACGTGGCGGACGATCTCCGCGTCGTACTCGATGTGCGCGACTTCGAGGGCGTGCTGGTAGCCGTTGAAGCGCTGGGCGGCGGTGGGGATGGAGGCGCGGTCGCCGAGGTAGGCGATGCGGCGGTGGCCCGCCTTCAGCAGGTGGTTGACGGCGGTGATGGCGCCCTGCCGGTTGTCGGAGACGACGGCGTCCGCGTCGAGCAGGCCGGCTTCGCGGTCGACGAAGACCATGCGGGTGCCGGTGTGCTGCTCGTTGATGAGATAGCTCTGGTCGCGTCCGGCCGGGACGATCACCAGGCCGTCGACCCGGCGGTCGATGAGTGCCTGGGCCAGTTCCCGTTCGCGGGCCGGGTCCTCGTCGAGGCTGCCGACCAGCACCAGCACTCCGCGTTCCCGGGCCACGTTCTCCACGGTGCGGGTCAGGACGGCGGAGAAGGGGTTGGCCGCGTCCTCGACGAGCATGCCGATGGTGGCGGTGCGGCCGTCGCCGCGGCGCAGGCTGCTGGCCGTGAGGTTGGGCCGGTAACCCAGTTTGTCGGCGGCCTCGCGAACCCTGGCGACGATCGCCGGATCGACGGTGGGGACGCCGTTGAACACGCGCGAGACGGTCTTGATGGCCACTCCGGCCAGCGCCGCGACCTCACGCATGGTGGGGCGGCTACGGGTGGACCGGGGCGCGGCCTCGCCCTGAGTCATCGTTGTCTCCAACCGGTTGTGCGTTACCTACTCGTTGCCCGCGCATGTCTATCAGCGTCTTGACGGGCTCGTCCATACAGGCCCAGTATCTCGCCCAGTCAACGTTGTCTCAGCGTCGGCCAAGGGACGGCTCCGAAAGGGATCAAGCCATGAACATCTCCACCAGCCAGGTGTCGAGCCGCCGCGGTCGGCGTACCCGGGCGGCAGCGATAGGCGTCACCGTCTGCCTCGGCGCCACGCTCGCTGCCTGCGGATCTTCGAACGGAAGCTCCTCTTCGTCCGCGTCGGGCGGTGGCGGCAAGGTGGGTGTCTCGCTGATCCTGAAGACGCTCACCAACCCGTACTTCGTGAGCATGGAGAAGGACGCCAAGACCCAGGCGGCCAAGGACAACGTGAGTCTCACGGTGGCGGCGGGCAACAGCGACGGCGACACCCAGACCCAGATCACCGCCATCGACAACGCCATATCGCGCGGCGACAAGGGCATCTTGATCACCACCAACGGCGACGCGGTGAACGCGGCCCTGAACCGGGCCAAGCAGGCAGGCCTGTTCGTGATCGCCCTGGACACCGCGCCCAACCCGCCCAGCACGGCGGACATCACCTACGCCACCGACAACGAGCAGGCCGGCAAGCTCGACGGTCAGTACGCGGCGGCCGCCCTGAACGGCAAGCCGGCGGTCATCGCCATGCTCGACCTGTTCAACAACCAGGTCGTCTCCGTCGACATCAACCGTGACCACGGCTTCCTGGAGGGCATGGGCATCGACCCCGGCAGCAAGACCGAGAATGGCAAGGAAGCCAAGTCCGGCAAGTACACCGGCGGCAAGGGCGGCACCTACACCATCGCCTGCCACCAGCCCACCCAGGGCGCCATCGACGGCGGCCGCACCGCGATGGAGAACTGCCTGTCGGCCAACCCGAACGTCAACGTCGTCTACGCGATCAACGAGCCCGCGGGCGAAGGCGCGTACAACGCGCTGAAGGCGGCCGGCAAGGAGAAGAACGTCGCGATCTACGCGATCGACGGCAGCTGCGCCGGCCTGAAGAACCTCTCCACCGGCGAGTTCGCCGCCGACGCGGTGCAGTACCCGGGCAAGATGGCGGCCCTCGGCGTCGACTCCATCGCCAAGCTCGCCCGCGGCGGCAGCAAGCCCAGCGTCACCAACGGCAAGGCGTTCTACGACACCGGCACCGCCCTCGCCGCCGCGAAGCCCCTCAGCGGCATCACCGTCCAGTCCCCGTCTCAGGCCGCCTCCGCCTGCTGGGGCAGCTGACACCTCGAGCGGGTGCCACCCCCCCGACGGGCGACCGCGCCCGACCGGGCGACCGCCCCGGAGCCGGGTGCAACGCCGGAAGCCACCGCGATGGCACCGGCGTCGCACCCGTACCACACGAGCCCATGAGCCCGTACCAGGGAAGACACCGGAAGGACCCCCTGTGACCACTCACGTGGACCCTCAAGCCGCACCGGCGCCGGCGGAGGAGTTCCTCAACCGGCCCGCCACCCTCAGCCAGCGCATCCACTCGGTACTGCACCGTCAGCCGGCGCTCAGCCCGGCCATTGTCCTGGTACTCGCCGCCGTGGTGTTCTCCCTGGTGAACGAACGCTTCTACGCGCTGCAGAACCTCTCGCTGGTCGCCCAGCAGGTGGCCGTCATCGGTTCACTCGCCGTCGGGCAGACGGTCATCATCCTCACGGCCGGCATCGACCTGTCGATCGGTGCCGTCATGGTGCTCGCGTCGCTGCTGATGTCGAAGCTCGTCGCGGACAGCCACTGGCCCGGCTGGCTCGCCCTGCTGGCCGGCGCGGTCGTCGCGATAGCCGCCCAGGCCGTCAACGGCATGCTGGTGACCAAGGTCAAGCTGCCGCCCTTCATCGTCACCCTCGGCACGCTCAGCGTCTTCACGGCCATCACCCTCATCTACGCCAAGGGCCAGACGATCGCGCTGCAGCCCGGCAATATCCTCATGTGGAGCGGCCAGACGGTCTCCCTCGGCCAGCTGAACCTGACGTACGGCGTCCTCCTCATGATCGCCCTGTACGCGGTGGTCGGCTACGCCCTGCGCTACACCGCCTGGGGACGCCACCTCTATGCGGTCGGCGACGACATCGAGGCGGCCCGCCTCGCCGGCATCTCCGTCAACCGGGTGCTGCTCAGCGCCTACATGCTGGCCGGCCTCACCATCGCCGTCGCGGCCTGGGTCCTCGTCGGCCGGGTCGGCGGCGGCGACCCCAACAGCGGCCTCAACGCCAACCTGCAGTCCATCACCGCCGTCGTCATCGGCGGCACCAGCCTCTTCGGCGGGCGCGGCGTCGTCTTCGGCTCGCTGATCGGCGCACTGATCGTCCAGGTCTTCGTCAACGGCCTCGCGCTGGCCGGCATCGACCCGAACTACCAAGTCCTCGCAGTCGGCGTCCTCGTGATCGCGGCTGTCTCCGTCGACCAGTGGATCCGGAGTGTGAAGTCGTGACGACCGCCACCGCCCCCGTTCTCGAGGCCAAGGGCCTGGTCAAGGTCTTCGGCAGGGTCGTCGGCCTGAACGACGTCGACCTCACCCTCTACCCCGGCGAGGTCCTCGCCGTCATCGGTGACAACGGCGCCGGCAAGTCCACGCTGATCAAGTGCCTGTCCGGGGCCCTCGTACCCGACCAGGGCAGCATCCTCGTCGATGGCAAGGAGGTCCACTTCAAGCGGCCCCAGGACGCCCGCGACGCCGGCATCGAGACGGTCTACCAGACCCTCGCCGTGTCCCCTGCCCTGGACATCGCCAGCAACCTCTTCCTCGCCCGCGAGATCCGCCGCAAGGGCATCCTCGGCTCGGTGTTCCGCATGCTCGACACCGGCGAGATGAAGAAGCAGGCCGCCGACCACATCAAGCGGCTCGGCATCGGCACGCTGCAGAACATCAACCAGGCGGTGGAGACGCTCTCCGGAGGCCAGCGGCAGTCCGTGGCCGTCGCCCGCACCGCGGCCTTCGGCGGCCGGGTGGTGATCCTCGACGAACCCACCGCCGCCCTCGGCGTCCGCGAGACCGGCCAGGTCCTCAAGCTCGTCCGCGACCTGCGCGACCAGGGCCTCGGCGTCATCCTCATCAGCCACAACATGCCCAACGTCTTCGAGGTCGCCGACCGCATCCACATCCAGCGACTGGGTGGCTGCGCGGGCGTCATCACGCCGCAGTCGCACTCGATGGAGGACGCGGTGGCCATCATGACGGGCGCGAAGAAGCTCGCCCCCGAAGCGGGCTGAAGGGAACACCGGGGGAATGACCGCCGAGTACCGGATCGCCGAGGACCGCCTCGGCGGCGAACCCACCCTTGTCGTCTCCGCGCCCGACGATTCGGCACGCGTCGTCCTCGCCCTGCGCGGGGCGACGCTGCTGAGCTGGCAGGTCAGGCACGGAGCGGCAGGCCGGTTGAAGGAGCTGACCGACGGCTACCGCGAGGAAGAGGAACTCCTCTCCCAGGACGGCGTACGCGCCGGCCTGATGGCCCCCTTCACCAACCGCGTGGCCGACGGCCGCTACCGCTACGACGGACACGACCACGACCTGCTGCCCGGCCGCCTCGGCGACCGTACGATCTACCACGGCCTGGTCCGCGAAACACCGTTCGACCTCGTCCACACCACCACGACGACCGACTCCGCCCGTCTGCTGCTGCACACCACGAGCATCCGACCGGACCGGTACCCCGGCTACCCGTTCGCACTCGACGTCGAAGTCGAATTCACCGTCACCGCAACGGAGTTGACCATCCAGATCCGCGCGACGAACGTAGGCGACACCACAGCCCCCTTCGCAGCGGGCTGGCACCCCTACTTCACACTGTCGCGCCCCATCGACGACCTGCTCCTGCACATCCCCGCCCACACCCTCATCCGTACCGACGCCTCCCTCATCCCCCTGACCGGCGATGCGGCCCTGCTTGCCCTGGACGACTGCCCTGGCATGGACTTCCGGGCACCGAAGCGGCTCGGCGACGCGGTCATCGACGCCTGCTACGCGGACCTGACCCCCGGCCCTGGCGGCCGGATCGAGACGGCGCTCACCGACCCGGCCACTGGTGAGGAACTGCGGGTCTGGCAGGACCGCGGCTACATGCACGTCTTCACCGGAGACACCCTGGCCCGCGACCGGCGCGCCTCCATCGCACTCGAACCCGTCGAGACGATGACCAACGCCTTCAACCGCCCAGAACACGCCGCCGCCCTCGCCCTGGAACCCGGCCGACGCCGCGAGTTCGGCTTCGGCGTCGCCCATGCGGCTCCGGCAACCTGACTGTGCACGGGCCGACACGCGTGGCGGTCGCATCGAGCGGGTCGCGCTGGTGCTCTCGTGGCGCCCGACTGCGCTCGACGAGTGGGTACGGGAGCTCGCGGTCGCGGCCCGCGCACAGCCCGGTGCGCGGGTGTGGGCGGCTCTGGAGCGGCTGGTGTCCGGTGAGTGACGACACCGCTCGCCACCAACTGCGCCATCAACTGGCCCTCGGACACAGGGTTGCCCCACGGAGCCCGGTATCCGGGCAGGGGACATGGGCACCCGCCTACGGCCTCCGGCCCGGGCGGGTGTTGAACGTGGGCTTGCTGACCCGGCGTTGCAGTACGAGCACATGGTGCCGCAGGGCATCCGGCGGGAGTATCCCGTGGGCCACGCACGGGAGTGGGGACAGCCTTGCCAGCCCTGCGCGGTCGCGGGCCGACTCCGCCGCGTCCGACGCGCATCCGCGGCCTTCGGTTGTGTCGGGCAGGGCGCCCGTGTGGGCACCGGGGGTGTGGGGCAGGGTCGGCCGTGCGACGGCGTCCGTCACACCGGTCGCGTCTTGGTGGCAGCTGTAGGCGGAATGAGCCGTGTCCCCCGGTGGAGTACAGGAGTCGGGTGGCCGACCCGGTGTCGGCAGAGGTGGATGGGCGAGGACACCGTGCCGCCGCGTAGGACCGCCGTCCTGCTCCAGGACCACGGGGTCGGCTACACCACGCTCGGCGCCCGCGCCCCCGGCGGGACGCCGCCCACCCCACCCTCGAAGTGGGCATCGGCACGGAAGTCGAACTCGACCTGATCCCAGGCCGGTTCACCGCCCCGACCGGCAGCCGCACCAGCGCCGGTCGATGAGCGCCCCGCTACGACACCACCGAGCCTCGACTTCACCAGCTCGGTGAATTCGCCTCAAACCGCGTCGAGCAGGGGGAAGTTCGGTTCCATGTGGGCCAGAAGGTAAACACCGTGCCATTTTTTCCTGTGGGCCTTTGTGTGACTGTTGTGGTCACGCCAAGATCCCCTCTGCGCCGGGACACCCCCATATGCCCGTCGCAGGGAGGAGCGGGCATGTTGCCCCCGAAGCACCGACGACGGTTCATCACCTGCACCGTCGTGGCGGCCGCGTTCGGACTGGTAAGCACCCAGTCGTTCGCGGCGTCGAACCAGACAAGACCCCGGACCTGGCAGGCGCGCCACCAGGCCGCCGTGGGCCGGCAGCACATCAAGGCGGTGCACGCGGGACAGGGCATGTCCGCGCTTGCCGCAGAGGGTGACGACGACGGCGCCGACGAGGCGGAGAACTCCGCCGAGGCCACCGCCCAGTTCACCGAGGCCCGCACCGCGCCCGGCGTGGTCGCGCCCGGCGCCTACGGCGCCGCCTGGCAGCAGCTCCAGTCGATGAAGCACACGGCGGGCAGCTGGGACCACGTCACCAAGAGGGCGTACAACTCCGACGACCCCCGCTACCGCGATGTGAACTCCAACTCGAGCGGCGGCGCGGGTGACGTGACCGGCCGGATCACCGGAATAGCCGCCGACGACCACGGCTATGTGTATGCGGGCGGCGCGAACGGCGGTGTCTTCCGCTCCACGACCGGCGGCGGGCACTGGAAGCCGATCTCCGACAAGCTGCCGTCCCTGTCGACGGGCACTCTTTCCTTGGACGGTCAGAAGCGGCTCTGGTACGCCACGGGCGAGTCCAACACCGGCGCGACGTCCTTCGTCGGTACGGGCGTGTACGTCCTGAAGGACCCCCGCCACGGCCAGTTCCAGCCCGGCGACCGCGTGGGCGGTGCCGAGCTGGAGTCCACCGTCATCCATGCGCTGCGCTTCGCCGGCACCAAGGTGTGGGCGGCCACCAGCACCGGCGTGTGGTCGCACTCCACGACCACCCTGTCCGGGCCGTGGAAGCACGAGTTCGCCCCGAACCCGGACTATCTGCCGGGTGGTTCGAAGGCGGACGACCCGAGCGCGCCGTACAAGAACATCGCCAACGACATCGCCGTCGACCCCAAGGACCCGGACAAGGTCCTTCTCGCGGTCGGCTGGCGCGGCGGCGACACCTACAACGGGCTGTACGCGAAGGCGGACGACGGCAGCTGGAAGCCGGTCAGCGGGCTCGGTGACCTGCCCACCAGCAGTGCCGACGTCGGCAACATGACGTTCGCCGCGGCGGCCGACGGCTCGCGGCTGTACGCCATCGACCAGTCCCCGGCCCAGATGGCCGCCAACCCGGACAGCGGGCTCAAGGGCGTGTACGTGTCGAAGAACGGCTCGCCGTTCGGCCCGTGGACGCAAATAGCCGACTACACCAAGCTGAAGGCGTCCGGCTCCGCTCTCCAGAGCGCGGGCTACATGCCCGGCATCCAGGCTTGGTACAACCAGTTCCTCCAGGTCGACCCGGCCAACGCCGACCACGTCTACCTCGGCCTGGAAGAGGTCTTCGAGACCAAGAACGGCGGCCAGAGCTGGACCGTTCCGGGCCCGTACTGGAACTTCCCCTTCCCCTGCTGGAGCATCGACCCTTCGAAGCAGACCGGCGACTGCTCGCCCACGACCCACTCCGACCAGCACGCGATCGCGATCGGCAGCTACCAGGGCAAGACCTGGGCGTACGTCGGCAACGACGGCGGCATCTACCGCCGCCCGCTCAACGGCGCCGTCGACTCCGGCGGCCACGCCAAGGACTGGCAGTCCCTGAGCGACGGCACCCTCGACACCCTTCAGTACTACTCGGTGGGCGTCGGCAAGGACCTCACCTACGGGGGCGTCTCGGTCACCGGCGGTCTGCAGGACAACGGCCAGTCGATCCTGCGCGGCCACGACAAGGTCATGGGCTCCAACTTCGGCGGCGACGGCGGCGACACGATCACCGACCCCGCCAACGGCTGCAACATCGCCGCCGAGTACGTCTACCTCGACATGTGGGTCACCCAGGACTGCGGCGTGAACAACGGCGCCTGGTCCACGGACCCGTCGAAGGCCACCGAGTACGAGGTCGCCCCGCCGGACAAGGACCAGGGTGGTGCGGGCGCCCGCTTCATCGCACCGATCACCGCCGACGCCAAGGACACCAGCACCTGGATCGCGGGCGGCCGGCACGTGTGGGTGAACACCAAGGGATTCGCGATCCGCTCCGGCAAGGAGTGGACGAACGCCTACGACCTCGGCGAGGGCCACGTGGCCACGGCCGTCGCCTCGTCCGGAGGCACGGTGTACGTCGGCTGGTGCGGCCCCTGCAACAACCAGGGCTTCACCCGGGGCATCGCGGTCGGCAACGTGGACGGCACCGGCTGGCACCAGCTGAACCTCCCGGTCGACGGTACGGTCCCGAACCGCTACGTCTCCGGCTTCGAGATCGACCCGGCCAATGCCCAGCACGTGTACGTGGCGATCAACGGCTTCTCCCGTCGGTTCACCGAGGGGCCGGGCGCGGGCGTCGGCCACGTCTTCGAGTCCAAGGACGGCGGCGCGAGCTGGACGGACATCTCGGCCAACCTGCCCGACGTCCCCGCCGACACGGTCAAGCTCCTGCCCAACGGCGGCCTCGCCCTCGGCACCGACCTGGCCACCTTCTACCGGCCCGCCGGAGCCACGAAGTGGCTGGTCCTGGGGCACGACCTGCCCACCACGGCCGTGATGCAGCTGCGCCTCGGCCCGGACGGCAAGCTGTACGCCGCGACGCACGGCCGTGGCATCTGGTCCTTCGACGTACGGCGCCTCAAGGGCCGTAAGGACTGATCACCAACCGTACGCTGCGTCATACGACGACGGCCGGTGCGGCCCCGATCACGGGGCGCACCGGCCGTCCGGCGTTCGGGTTACTGCACCGGATAGGCCGCGACGCTCAGCCGGAGCGTGAAGAGCGGTGCGCTCTCGGGGCCCCAGGTCACGGACGCCGATCCGATGCGCGCGGCATGCACCGTGACCCGGGTGCCGCCCTTGCCGTCGGTGGCGGAGGAGGTCACCAGCGCAGGCTCTGGACGGAAGCGTCCCCGGCGCTGTGGGTGATCGTGGCGGAGCCCGCCAGGCAGCCAGGCGACGCGGAGGCTGTAGCAGGGGGCGTGGCGGTGCCCCTCGGGGGCGACGACGGTGTCCCGGGACGTGCTGTCGCCGAGGGCGGCGTGGAGGGCAAGGCTGGATGGCCTGCCGCCCCCGTACTGCTCGCCGACGGCGTTGTGACATGTGGGTCGGCGGAAGGGCGTGGGGGCGTGGAGCCTGAGTGTGCGCTGCTGCCGTTGCTTCCGCAGGCGGTCAGAAGGCAGGCGACCGCAACGACAGCGGCCCCGAACCGCGGCCCCTCGAGCCCCGGCCTGCGTCTTTGCCGCTCCAGCGCCACAACTGCCTCCTCACGTCGCCGCACGCCACTGTGACGTCCTGGTCCGGCGCCCGGTTCCTGCGCCAACAGTTCCCGTACAAGGGTGCGCCCCGGCGTCGTCGCCGGGGCGCACCGTGTGCTCTCGGGTCAGTGCCGGATCGGCAACGGCCTGGTGGTGTGCGGTGAGGGAACGGTCGCCGCGCCGTGGGTCGTGGAGGCGGTGCTGCCACCGGTGACGCTGAGCGGGCCGGCGGTGTAGAGAGCCTCGTCGAAGGCCTGCCCGCCCGCCGGGGCCTTGCCGACGGCGAAGGCGGAGACGGCCTTGCCGCTGATGACGGAGGTGGAGATGTAGTCGCCGACCATGCTGCCCTGGGTGGAGTCGGCGATCTGGGACAGGGACATGGGGCCCGCGACGGTGGCCGGGCTGCTCCAGGTGCTGCCGCCGTTGGCCGAGGAGATGTAGCCGACCTCCAACTGGCAGGTGGATGTGGTGCAGTTGGCGTTCGGGTAGAAGTAGTAGTAGAGGCCGATCTTCGCCGTCGCGCCGGAGGTTGCCGGGTCGATGCCGATGCCGGGGATGAAGTGGTCGACGCCGCTGGTGGTGGCGTCGATGGGGACGCGGGTCACGGCCGACCAGGTGGTGCCGTTGGTGGAGGTGGCGTAGACGATGTCGTTGGCGGGGCAGCCGGAGCGGAAGCGGCAGTCCTGCCAGGCGACGTAGATCTTGCCGGATCCGTCGATCTCGGCGGAGGGCAGGCCCTCACCGTCGCGCAGGTTGCCGGCCACACCGTGGCTGCTGGCGTTGGCGATCAGGGTGCTGGTGCTCCAGCTGGAGCCGCCGTTGGCCGAGTTGAAGGCCCGCACCGAAGATCCGTTGGCGGAGTAGGGGACCACGACGGTGCCGTTGGGCTGGACCAGGGGCTGGCCGCCCAGGCCGCTGGGGCCTCCGGACGGTGCCGCCGGAGCCGACCAGGTGGCGCCGCCGTCGGTGGAGCGGCTCATCACCACCGCGTTGCCGGAGGACGTGACGTCGACCTCGACGTAGCAGGTGCCGTAGTAGGGGCTGGCGGTGGAGTTGTCGCAGACGATCCATTCCTTGTCGTAGCCCTGGCCGTCGTTGCCGACCGCCATGACCGGGTTCTGCCAGGTCGTGCCGTTCGTGGAGCGGCTGACGCTGACGCCGGCGCCGTTGACGTTGCTGTCGATGACCAGTCCGGCGACCATCCAGGTGCCGTGCTTGGCGTCGTAGGCCACGGCCGGGTCGGAGACGCGGGCCCAGGTGCCGCCCTGGTAGGTGGTGATGCCGGGCAGCATGCCGTGCTGCCAGGTGGTGCCGCCGTCGGTGGAGGTGTTCCAGCCGATGTCGGAGGAGCCGCCGTCGGTGAACCGGCCGACCTGGGAGGAGGCGACGATCGTGTTGCCGTACGCGAAGGTGTCCGGTTCGAGTTCGGTGGCGTGCTGGCTGGAGGAGTTGGTGAAGGGGTCGGTGCTGACCTGGGTCAGTCCGGGTGGCGGGGCCGCGGTGGTGAAGGCCACGTCGTCGTAGAGGGTGTAGGTGGCGTCACCCGCGTAGTTGTCGTCGTGACTGACGAGTTTCAGGGTGTAGCTGTGCCCCGCGGTCACGGCCGAGGTGATCTGCTTCCAGCCCTGGCCGTTGGTACAGGTCTTGGCCAGAACGGTGGTCGTCGTGCCGGCCGTGGTGTCGGCGAGGGTGGCCGTTGCCCAGTCGTAGGTGAGCGTGTCCGGGCAGGTGACGCTGTACCAGAAGGACAGCTGGGTGGCGCCGCTCGGCGCGGTGAAGGTCTGGGCGATGGAGGAGTCGCCGTTGGTGGGTGAGGTGCCGCCGACTCGGGCGGCGTAGGAGCCGCCGTGGGCACCGGAGTTGACCACGGCAGTCGTACCGGTGGTCGTCCAGCCGGTCAGGCTGCCGGATTCGAAGCCGCCGTTGGAGACGTCGGCCAGCGCAGGGTGCGACGCGAGGAGCAGTCCGCCTAACGAGAGCAGGGCGGTGGTGGCGGTCGCGACGGACCTGCGGAGAGCGGTACGCGACATGAGCAGATCCCTTGTCGTGTGGATGTGGGGGTCGGGAGAGGTGGGCCACCGATGTCTGCGGGTGGCCCACCTCGAGGACGACGTCGGTGGATCAGGAGAGCGTCACGTCGTCGTAGCGGGTGTACGTGGCGTCACCCGTCCAGTTGTCGTCGTGGCTGATCAGGGTGAGCGTGTAGCTGTGCCCGGCCGTGACCGACGCGGTCTTCTGGATCCAGCCGGAGGACGACACACAGGTCTTGGCCAGCACGGTGGTGGTGGTGCCGGTGGTGTTGTCCTTGAGGGTGGCCGTGGCCCAGTCGTAGGTGAGCGTGTCCGGGCAGGTCACGTTGTAGTGGAAGCCGAGCGTGCTGGTCCCGGACGGCGCCGTGAACGTCTGGGTGATCGAGGAGTCACCGTTGGTCGGCGAGGTGCTGCCGACGCGGGCCGCGTACGTCCCGCTGTGCGCCCCGGAGCTGACCACGGACGTGGTCCCGGCCGAGGTCCAGCCGGACAGGCTGCCTGTCTCGAAGCCGCCGTTGGTGATCCCGCCGCCGCTGCCCGAGGTGACGGTCAGGGTGTAGGTCGCCGTGTGGGTGGCGGAGGCGCCCGTGCCCGTGACGGTGATGTCGTACGTTCCCGCCGGGGTCGATGCGGACGTGGCCACCGTCAGAGTCGATGAGCTGCCCGCGGTGACCGACGACGGGTTGAAACTTGCTGTCGCCCCGCTGGGCAGCCCGGACGCCGAGAGACTCACCGACTGTGCCGAACCGGAGGTCACGGCCGTGGACACCGTGGTGCTCGCCGACGAGCCGGCGGCGACACTGGAAGAGGCCGGGCTGACGCCGATCGAGAAGTCGTTGCTCGCGGTGGAGCCGCAGTTGGGCAGGGTGAACGCGGCCAGCCTGGTGTGCCAGTTGAAGTTGCCGTTGGCGGGGATGTACTCGTTCGTGTACCAGAAGGTGCAGTCGTCCGCCGGGTCGACGGCCATCGAGGTGTAGTCGCCCCAGCGGCTGTAGCTGGTCTGTGAGCCGCCGCCGGTGATCGCGGTGACCTCGCCCTGTGTCATCGTGCCGAGTGTGTCCCCCGCCAGACGACCGGTGTAGCGGATCGACGGGTGCGCCGAGGAGGAGGACTGGGAGTAGCCGAGCGCGATGTTGCCGACCTTGTCCTCGGCGATCGAGCCCATCCACCGGTAGGTGGAGTCGGGCGCGTAGGTGCCCTGCTGGTAGACGGTCGGGTTGCCGCCGGACATCCGGAGCTCGTACCATCGCACGCCGACCGAACTGCCTGCGGTGACAGCGTCGTTGACCACCAAGGACTCGTGATCGCCGAAGTTGCGGTACGCGAGCCGGAACATGAGCCGGTCGGACAGCGAGTCCAGGACGCGTCCGGCCACACCGACAGCTTCGGGTAGTCGGGGAAGTTCGCGTACTGGAACGAGTAGCGGTTGTAGCTGCCGGTCGCGTCCGCGCTCGTGGATACGGCGACGCACTCGTAGTACGGGCCTGAGGACGAGGAGACGTTGGCGAACTGCGTCACCACCCAGCGGCCGGCGAGGGTGTCCCAGCGGACGACCGCGTCGCCGTCGTTGGTGGACTGGCAGGAGCCGCCGAACCCGGACCAGAGCGTGCTGGTGTCGGTCGGGGCGAGGACGGTGGCACCGGACTTGGAGTACACCGCGTAGGCGGTGTTCACGGTCTCGACGATCTGGCTGGAGCCGACGGCGGCGTTCGGGTCCGGCGGGACGCCGGTGATGGAGTAGTTGCCGGCGCCGATGCCCTCGAAGTTCGTGCCCGTGGAGGGAGCGGACGGGCCGCCCGGACTGGACTGCACGACCGGGTCGGGAATGTGGGAGGCGGGCGGGTGCGGGAGCCGCTGCTCGCCGGGGTCGTCGTCCTGCGCCTTCTTGCCGTGGTGGCCGTGGTGGGCGTGGGCGGCCATGGAGCGCAGGGTGGGGGAGGTGTCGTGGCGGACGGCGGGGCCGGTGTCGGCCGAGCGGTGGGCCGTCGGCGTGTGGGGTGCGGGGGCGGCCTGGGCCGCCGGGGCGGCGAGCCAGAGGCCGGGAACGGCGGCGAGGACTGCGGTGAGCGCGGCTGTCCGGCCGCGCCTGCGTCTGGACCGGGTCACGGAACATCCTTTCGGACAGCCGGGGTTCGCGCCCGGCATGTGGGGAGAGAAGGACGTTCACGCCGATGGAGCGCGTGTTCGCAATCCGGGATGCTTGCACCGGACATGTCACGCAACAAGAGAGGTGGCGGCGATATCGCGCCAGGCAACGGAGAATTTACGCGACATGATCAACTCACAGTAAAAACATGGGGCTTCCCCTGTATCGGCACAGGGTTTGCCCTGTATCGCGCGCCACAGGGATCCGAACGCCGGCCCGACCGGCAACCGACGGGAACGCATCGCATGCCGGCCGCGTCCCATCCCCGGCCCGTCGTCACTCTCGCCAGGGGGGCACAGTGAGGCACCGTCACACCGGCGCCGGCTCGCTCGTCGCCGTCACGCTCATGGTGTCGGCCGCCGCCTGTGCGTCCGGCGGCGGGGCGTCGATGCCGGCCACCAAGGGGTCGTCGGCCTCGGTGTCCGCCTCGCCCCAGTCGGCTTACCGGAGCCCGGAACCGACAGGGTCTCCTGCGTCCGGCTCCGCCACCGGCAGTTCCACCCCTCCATGCCTCAGTGGCAGGATCAGCGTCCGCTACCCGCCTGCCGACAACCCCCTGCGCAGCATCTGCGTCCATGTCGGCACCGAGATCGGCATCGCTCTGACACCGTCCCCCGGCTATCGGTGGGCCCCGGTCACCAGTGCAAGCCCGACGGTCGTAGTGGTACTCGACGACCACCTCACATCCGACGGCGCCCGCTCGGCCACCGCACGGGCCACGGCCCCCGGCAGCGCCACGCTCGACTCCGCCGACACCTACACCCCGGACCCGCACGGCCCGCCCTCGAGAGCCTGGCGGCTGACGCTCACCGTGGTCCCGTGACATGCCCGTATCCCTACGGCGGATCGACGTGCACCAGCAGCCGCCACAAGCGCGTCCGCGGCCCGAACCGGTCCCCGCGGAACGACGACGTCGACGAAAGCTTCGCCTCACCGACATCCATCGCCTTGACCGTGGCCCGTACGGTCCCCTCGGTCGTCTCCGCCGCGATCACCGCCAAGGGCCCGGTGATCACCTCGACCGGTGTCCACCCGTAGGCGGCTGAACCGTACAAGGTGATGAAGACCTCGTCGCCCACTCGTACGTGCAGCGGCGAGGCCTGCGGATTCCCGGGACGGTGGACCACGTCCACCTGCCGTGTCTCGTCGTGTGCCACGTCCGAAAGCTAGCGCGACATGGGTTTCGCGAGAGGCGGGACCCGGGGGCAGTCGATAGCTGAAGTCCTGTCATCCATAGGGCGATTGGGATGGGTGCGGACAGCGCTCACGGAAGATCGGCCGAAGGAGTGAAAGGCTGCTCCGTTCGGCCCCCAGTGCATGGCCGTGGTGAGTGTCCCGAGCGAGCCTGTCCTCAAGTCTCGTGCGCCCGGCCAGGCGCCAGGCCGGCTGCGGACAGGAGCTTCGGTGAGCAAGATCCCCTTGAGTAAATTGCCGATGGTCGGCGTGCTCTTCTGGACGATCAAGATCGTGGCGACCACGCTGGGTGAGTCGGTGTCGAACTTCGTGTCGATGACGCCCCTGAACCTCGGGTACGCCACCAGCGCACTCGTCTTCCTGGCGGCCTTCGCCCTCACGCTGACCATGCAGTTGAGGACCGACCGGTTCCGTCCTGTGGTGTTCTGGTCCGTGATCCTGACGACCAGCATCGTGGGTACCGCGATGTCGGACTTCATGAACCGCACCGCGGGCCTGGGGTATGCGGGTGGCGCGACCGTCCTGACGAGCCTGCTCGTCCTCGTACTGATCGGGTGGCGGGCGACCGGCCAGACCATGGACGTGGAACGCATCGCCACCACCAAGGGCGAGATCCTGTATTGGAGTGCGACGCTCGTGTCCAACACGCTGGGCACCTCCAGCGGGGACTTCCTCTCCGACGGTCTCGGCATCGGATTCCGCGACAGCGCCCTGGTGCTGGGCGGGGCGATGCTGCTGATCCTCGCCGCACACTACGTGTCACCGATCTCCGGCACCGTGCTGTTCTGGGCGGCCTACGTCCTGACCCGCCCGCTCGGAGCGGTCGCCGAGAACGCCGTGGAAAAGCCTGTGGCACAGGGCGGCCTCGGGGTGGGGACCACCCTCACCTCCGGCGCCCTGCTCGCTGTGCTGGCGATCCTGGTGGGTCACCAGCAGCTCACGCAGCAACGGCAGACCCGCACGCTGGACGACGCTCCCCGAGCTGAAGGGCAAGCCGATCATCAGCCGGAGGCGGCTCCACGGCGGTGACAGCAGGCTGATCGTCCAGGACCCGGACGCCGGGCGCCTGCCGATCGTGGGTGGCGCTACTCTGGTGCTCGGCTGTGATCGGTGATCGCAGCGCGGCGGTGGGGCTCGCCGTACCCGAACCGCGGCATCGGTGCCGCCAACAGTCCCTACTTGCGATGGTGCGTGCCCGCACACGTGCGGGCCCCGGCGAGTAGGAGACGTACGTTCATGACTGCCCCGAACCCCAAGGTGGCGGACGAGCCCACGGATCCCGGCGTCGATCTCCGCGTGCCCGCCCAGCGGCGGCAGCAGTCCTGGCGGGCGCAGGGACCGATCGCGGCAGTGGTGGCCGTCGGCGCGGCGGTCGGGGCGTGCGCACGGTACGGGGCCTCGCTGGTGTGGCCGGCCGCTGCGGGTTCCCTTCCCTGGATCCGCGAGCGTCACGACGACGAAGAGAAAGAGCATCACGCTCCCCACCACCCCGGCCGCCCACCGCAGCAGCGCGAGGAGCGCTGCGTAACAGGCCGAGACGATGAAGACCCAGAGGCAACCCACGGCGACGACGTGCGGCGCACCGACCTCGTTCAGCATTGTCGGCGGAAGCTGCTGCACCGGTGGCGCGGTGCCGGCCCGGAGTCCGAGCGGGGGTGGGTGCCTGCCACCGCCCTCGGCGGAGTGTGGCTCGGGCGGGAGGATCCGAGCGGCGGCGCCGTGGTGACACTCCAGTTCCTCGACGGGGCCGTCGTCGCCTACACCGCCCGGCCCGACCGGTCCCGGTAACTGCGTGACGGATTCGAGGCACTGCTGCCCACCCACCACCCGGTCCCCACGGCGATGCCACATCATCCCGGGCCACCTCGCAGCTGACGGTGATCGACGTCGCCGCGCCCGCACTTCCCGTCCCAACTCCCCGTCTCAGGAGTCGATACGACCATGTCCATCTTCAGCAAGCGCATTACCGTCCGGCTGTCCCAGCACCGTACGGCCGACAGCCCGTTCGGGCCGATACGGATCAGCTACGACCGCCGGCCCTCCGTCATCGCGCTCGTCCAGGGACCCGGCATGCCGACCGTCACGGTTCGGCCCGACCGTGAGCACGGCTGGATCAAGGTCGACGGACAGGTGGTGCCCACACGCCGGGGAAGCGACAGCCGCTGGGCCCTGCGCCGCAGAACGCGCACCCGCACGGCCGTGGTGGGGGAGCGCACCTACGAGTTGCGGCCCACCGGCCTGTGCCGGGCCCGCCTCCTGCGCAACGGCACACCCATCGCCGAAGCGCACGGCGCCCTGAGCTCGTACGGCCTCTTCCGCACCATCCCCGGCATCGACGCCCGGCTGATCTGGTCCCCCGGCCTCGATCCCTACGACGTGGCGATCGGCCAGGCCATGGTGGTCGCCTTCGGCGCGGGCGCACCCGGCGCACTGGCCTCGCTCGTCGCCCTCGGGTTCGACTTGGCCGGCTCTTGACGCACCACGTCGCCTCCGTGATCAACGGCGGCTCCCGGCCCGGCTTGTACGCCGACGCTCTGGCGTCAGTCGCCTGCCGTCAGTCGCCTGCTTCAGTCCTCGTAGTGGTCGCCGGAGGTGCCGTTGCGCGCCTGACGCCTACTCACCGACCGCTACGCGCACCACTGTCGCCGCCCTTGCGCACCTAGCTGGCGAAGGCGCACTGGGACGCGGATCAATGATGCCGTGATTCCCTTGCGCGAGGCGCTGCCTGATTAACTTGCCCCCTGCCGCATGTGCGGCACGGGGAGGGGGACATGAGCGGGGAGACCGTGCGTGTCGGCGGCCGAAGCGTGGCCCTGGACCAGGCCAGGCAGTGGATAGGGCAGTACTTCGACGCAGAGGCGAACCGGTCGGCCGCGGCCGCCGCGAAGGGCAGACCGTATGCGTTCCCGGTCTACGACCGGATGGACACCGGCAGCGGGCCGAACGAACTCAACGACGGGGACCTGCTGGCACCGGTGCTGCTGAACGTTGCGCCGAAGCTACATGCCGTCCTGAACCTCCAAGCTGTGCGCCCGGAACTTGAGGCAGTGCTCGCGGCGATCCCGCCGAGGCTCACGCTGCAGGATGCGGTCGCCTCCGGCGTGCACGCGGAGCCATTGCGCCGCATCGGCGGGCTGCTCGACGGTCCGGCCCCGCTCCGCGGAGTGGGCGGAACGATTTTGATGAAGATCATGCACCGCAAGCGTCCCCTGTTCCTGCCGCTCTACGACACCCAGGTCTACGCCTGTTACTGCGGGCCCGGTGCTCACTATCCGATCAAGAAGTCGCCCCGGCGCACCTGGGCGGAGTTCCTCCGACTGCTCGGCGACGCCGTGGCGCGCGACCTGGACGAGCAGCCCGATACGTGGAAGACGCTGACGGGTTGCGCCCCGGACGACGTGAGCGTGCTGCGCGTTCTGGACGTCGTCGCATGGAACCTCGGCGGCGGGCGCCGGGTTCATACTCCTGAGCCCGGCGACCTGAGCGGCGGCCCGGAGCAGTGAGGCGTGGCCGACGCTCTGGAGGCCAAGCGCGGTCGGCCGCGGCCTCGTGACCGCGACTTCGACCTCGCCAAGCTCCGCGCTTACCTGCGTGAGCTGCAGCTCGGCGGCCGGTAGGTCGACGCCGACTCCGCCGCCGGCTGGTGGTGCTGACCGGGCAGGCGTCGAGGTCCATCGCCGATCCGGCGCTCCCCGGCCCTGGCTGGCTACCCTTGGGGCCGCAGGTCGGGTGCGGGCGCGGGTGCGACCCCGTGATCGAACATGTCTGCGACAGCCGTTATGCTCACGAGCGGCAAGGCCGTAGCGCAGAGGTCGTCGCGCCCTAGCTGCGAGCTGGAGGACGTCGGTTCGAATCCGACCGGCCTTGCCACCCTTGCGATACCGCCGTCCGCCCCGTGCCGGGGCGTCGGCCAGGACGGACCGGTGGAGTGGTGATGACGCAGCCGACGCCCGTACGCTGCCCTGCTGTTGAGTACCGGGACATTCCGCTCGCCGAACCGGTGCGACTCGATCAGCTCCTCGTCCGGCTGGAGTCGCCGCTCCCCGTCGCCGCGGACGAGACGTTTCCGCTCGGCACCGTACGGGCGGACGGGCGGGTCGATCTGTGCAAGCAGGGACTTGGGGCGGCCGGTGTCACCAGGTTGCTGCCCGTGGCCGCCGCTTCGCCGCACGCGGTTCACCTGCTTCTGGGAACGAACGCCATCGGGGACCGCGGCGCCCGTACCGTCGCCGGTGCCCTCGAGCCCGGGCACGGGTTGCGCACGCTTTACCTCGGCTGCAACCGGATCGGTCCGGACGGCGTCATGGCCCTCGCCGAGGCGCTGGCCTCGGACGAAACGGTCCACGCCCTGTGGCTCAAGCGCAACCCGGTCGGTGACGACGGTGTCCGCGCCTTGGGCGCGATGCTCCGCACCAACTCCACGCTACGCACCCTCGACCTGGTCAACACGGGGGTCGGCCCCGACGGACTGCGCGCCCTCCTGGAGGCCCTGACAGGACGCTCCCGTCCCGTGGAGCGGTTGTTCCTCGGGGGCAACGGGCTCACCGCCGAGACCGCGCCGCTGCTCGCCGCGCTCGTCCGCGACGCCGGGGTCCGCGAGCTGTACCTGCCCGCCAACCACCTCGGCGACGAGGGCGCCGCCGTCCTTGCCGCGGTCGCCGGCGACCCCGGGCGTCCGGTCCGCCTCGGCCTGGGCGGTAACGGCATCGGGCCCGCCGGCACACAGGCACTCGCGGAGGCCCTCGGCGGCATCGAGGTGCTCGACCTGGGCCGTCCGCCGTCCGAGCGGAGCCTCGGCGCACCCGCCAACACGATCGGCGACCCGGGTGTCCACGCCCTGGCCGCGGCCCTGCCCGGCAGCCCGCTGCGTCGCCTGGAACTGCGGCACACCGGCCTGACCGGACGAGGCGCCAAGGCCCTGCTGTCCATGGTGGAGGAGCGGTCCTGCCTGGAATACGTGGGGCTGGGGCCGGGTCTGCCGCGCAAGGTGAAGCGGTCCTTCGCCCGCTGCCTGAGGCCTGCGTCCGCCGTGCACCCCGATCTGCGCATGATAGGGAGCGTCTACCGGTGACCCCGCGCGCGGTCCCCGCGGCCTTCCCCCGGGACGAGCAGTCGTCCTGGCGGCGCATCCGGCGCCATGCCGTACCCCGGTGGATGATCGAGCAGTCGGAGCAGCACCGCCGTGCCGGTGACTGGGCCGGAGCTTGTGCCGTCTGCCTGGTGGACGTCACCTTCACCCTGGACGACATCTCCCGTACGCACGGCCGCCAGGTCGCCGTCCGGCTCGAGGAGGACCTGCGGCACCTGGTGCCCGACCTGGTCCGCTGGCATCTGCCCCGGGCGCTGGGCGGGCGGACCACGCTGGCCACGGCGCGGACCGTCGTCCTGGCCGGTTACGGCGCCGACGACGCGCAGTTGCACCTGACCACGCCCTCGATGACCAAGGGGCCTCAGCGGGTGTCGCTCCGATTCGGGAAGCCTGGCCTCCGGACCGGGGCATACCGTTCGGCCCCCGGAACCGAGGACTGGACCGTGGCCCGCCACTTGTGGGACGCCCGGTACGCACACGAGCTCCGGGAGCGCTGCGGCGGCGGCCCGGACCGCGCACCCTTCTTCCGCCCCGACGGCACCCTGCGCGATCCGGCCGAGCTGCCGGTCGAGGACCCTGGTCCCGACGACACCGCCGCCCGTACCGAATGGATCACGCTGCTCCGTGAACGGGACGGCGTCGAGGCCGGGTTCGCCGCCGCAGGCATCGGGCTGGACCTGGCCCCCGTCAAGATCAACACGTGGCACGAGAGGGAACCGCTCCCCATCGTGGAGCGGCTGGCACTCGACCTGGCCGGCATCGACCGTGAACTCCGGCGCATCACGGCGCGCACCGGTGAGGAACGGTGGCTCGTGGCCGGCGACTGGCTCAGCGCCGTACTCCTTGAACGCATGTGCCCGGGAGGTGACTTGGCAGTCCGGGTGGTGGGCCGCGCGGAAGCCGAGCGAACGCGCGCCCTGGCCCAGGGCGTCTGGCGGCGGCTGCCCGATCTCGACCTGCTGCGCGTCGGGGGAGTGGAGCCCCGTCACCTGCACCCCTTGGTCGCCTCGTCCCTGTTCCCCCGACTCCCCGTCGGCGAAGGCCCCATCGGTCCGCCCGGGCCCGGCGCCCCACAGTCCGTCCGCGTACGCTGCCGGGGCGCGGCCTGGCATCGACTGACCCTGCGTGAAGGGCGGCTGGACATGCCGCACACCGAGGAGGAGCAGCGTCGGGAGCAGGCGATGCGGGCCTTCGGCGGCGCGGTCACCGGCTGTTTCGCGGTTCAGCAGGCGTGGCGGTCGGGCGAGGGCCGGCTGCCCAAGGCGCTGCGGGTCCAGCGGCAGGAACTGTTCCTGTGCGTGGAGCACGGCGACACCCCGAGAGTCCTGACCCTGCTGGACGCGGGCATGGATCCGCACGTCCGCGATGCGAGAGGGCGCACGCTGCTGCATGTGCTGCACCTGCTGGAACACGAGGTGTTGCTGCCTCGGCTCCTGGAGGCCGGCCTCGACCTGGAGGCGAAGGACAGACAGGGCCGCACGCCCCTGTACTCGGTCGTCCAGGACGGCGGTTCGCGGGCGCTGGTGGAAGCACTGCTCACGGCCGGCGCCCGGATCGACGTCGTCGCCCCGACCGACGCCTACAGCGGGACGGATCTGTCGCTCGCCCAGACGATCCGGCGGTACAAGCGGACCGACCTGGACTTCCTCGCCCAGCGGGTCCGCGCCGAGCACCCGGGCATCGGCAACGAGTGGTGGGACGAGTATCGCGACGAGTACACGGACGAGGACGAGAACCAGTGACGACCAGCCCCCTGGACGCGGCGGACGACCTCAACGCCCGCCTCCGCGCCCGCCGTGGCGAACCCTCGGCCAACCCTCAGCTGGAGGCGCTGTCCCTGGCGGTGACGGCCAATCAGCCGGTGCTGCTGTGGGGCGAGCCCGGTATCGGGAAGTCGGCCGGCATCGAGCAGCTCGCCGCCGGGCTCGGCTGCCCGCTGGAGACCGTCATCGCCAGCGTCCACGAGCCGTCCGACTTCGCCGGGCTGCCGATCGTGGGCGACGACCCGGCCACCACCGGTGTGCCGATGGCCCCGCCGGACTGGGCGGTACGACTCCGCCGCGCCGGACGTGGCCTGCTCTTCTTCGACGAGCTGTCCTCCGCCCCGCCTGCCGTGCAGGCCGCCCTGCTGCGCGTGGTCCTCGAACGCCGCGTCGGCAGCCTCGTCCTGCCCGAGCCGGTCAGGATCGTCGCCGCGGCCAATCCGCCGTCCAGCGCGGCCGACGGCTGGCACCTCAGCCCGCCGCTCGCCAACCGCTTCGTACACCTCCACTGGACGCACGACCCCCGCACCGTCGCTCGCGGGATGACGGGCACCTGGCCACAGTTCACGGTGCCGGTCGTCGACCACGCCAAGGTGCCGGGCGCCGTCGCCCGTGCGCGTGGGGCCGTCTCCGGTTTCCTCACCGCACGGCCCGGTCTGGTCCACCACCTGCCGGGCGACGCGGAGTCCCGCGGCCGCGCCTGGCCCTCGCCGCGCACCTGGGAGATGGCGCTGAAGCTGCTCGCAACCGGGTACGCGACGGGAGCCGGCCACGAGGCGGTGGCCGCCGCGCTCACCGGAGCGGTCGGTGACGGGGCCGGAATGGAGTTTCTGTCCTATCTCGAGAACCTCGATCTGCCGGATCCTGACCGGGTCCTGGCCAACCCTGACGCCTTCGCCCTGCCGGAGCGGGGGGACCGTCAGCTCGCCTTCCTCATCGCGGTGGTCGCCGCGGTCCAGAGCCACCTCACCCGCGAGCGCTGGGAGGCCTGCTGGGCCGTCCTGGCCAAGGCCGTCGACCGAGGGGTGCCCGACGTCGCCGCCCGCGCGGCGGTCGATCTGGCCGCGCTGCGGGACACCGACTGGCGTGTGCCGGACGGCATCGAGGCGTTTCTCGGCCTGCTGCAGCTGTCCGGCGCGCTGCCCGGCGGCAACTGACCCGGACGGCGAGGACAAGGCGCATGACGCAGCCTCACGGGGCACCGGTCCGACTCGACATGACCAAGCTGCTCGCCGCCCGCTACCGGGCGGCGACCGACCGGCCGTACCTCGCCTCCGCGTTGTACACCCTTACCATCGTGCCGAGTTCGCAGGTCCCGACCATGGGAGTGGACCGTCACTGGCGCTGTTACGTCTCGCCCGGGTTCGTCGAGACCACGCCGGTCGCGGAACTGGCCGCGGTGTGGATCCACGAGGTGGCACATCTGTTGCGTGACCATCACGGCCGTGCCGGCCGACTGCCCGCGGGTGACCAGCGGGACGCTCGCCGGCTCAACGTCGCACAGGATTGCGAGATCAACGACGACCTGATCGCGGACGGCCTTCCGCTGCCCACCGGCCGGATGGAGCCACGCCTCTTCGGCCTGCCCACCGGCGGCATGTTCGAGGCATACCTCTCCCAAATACCGTACAGCCGCGACGTGGTGCTCGACTGCGGCTCGGGAGCCCATGGCTCTCCGGCACCGTGGGAGCTCGACGGGAGCGACGGTCCCGCGCGGCTCGGACCCGTCGAGGCGGAGGCGTTGCGCCGGATCACCGCCGAGGCGATGCGGGCCCATCAGCGGGCCCGGGGTGCCCTCCCGCATGGCTGGCAGCGCTGGGCCGACGAGGTTCTGGAGCCCACCGTGGACTGGAGGCAGGTTCTGGCCGGGGCCATCCGCGAGGCGGCGGCCTGGGCAGGCGGGGCCGTCGACTACACCTACCGTCGTCCGTCGCGCCGTACCCCGGCACTGCGCGGCGTCGTCCTTCCCAGCCTGCGTCGGCCGCTTCCCCGGGTGGCCGTGGTCGTCGACACCTCCGGTTCGATGGGGAAGGAGGAACTCGACGCCGCCCTCGGAGAGATCACCGGTGTGCTGAGTGAGGTCGGGGTGCGCGGCAACCGCGTGACCGTGCTGGCCTGCGATGCCGACGTGCAGGCGGTGTCCCGGGTCACCTCGGTGGACGAGGTCGCGCTGGCCGGCGGGGGCGGCACCGACATGCGGGTGGGCATCGACGCGGCACTGGCACGGCCCGACCGTCCCGGCATCGTGGTCGTTCTCACCGACGGACTGACCCCGTGGCCGGCGGAGCCCGCCTCCTGCCGGTTGATCGCCGCACTGATCGGTGAGGGGGCTCACCCTCCACCGTCCTGGGTGGAGACGGTACGGGTCGGCGGCAGTTGAGCGCGGGGAGGCCACTGCTCCTGCGTGAAGCTCCGCCGGGCGGGGCACGCGACGCGGCCGGCATGCCGGGAGCTCTGGGCTTGCACGCCACCTGACCTGGTCGGACCAAGTGCTCGGCAGCCGCAGCGGGGGTGCATCCGCTGACGCACGAACTCCGCCCGTTCGTCGGGGGATTCGCGAGTGCGCCTTCGGCGCCGGCGAGTTGTCCAGCGGGCAGTCAACTCCTGTTGGACACACAGCGTTTACATGTGTTCGACCCGTCGACCGGTGGGACTTGCTATGGTGTTACTCGTTGGTAGCAAGCTGAGTGGGGGGACACGGGAGACCTGTGGCCATCTCGCCGCCGGGCGAGTGGCGAGACGGATGACCTGGCAAGGGGGCCGGGTCGACGGCTTCTGTGTGTGAGTGTCACGCGGCCGTCGAACTCCAGTTCCCTCATCCGTCGACCCGGACAGGTGGGACTCGATACATGGCTCGTTCCCTGGTCGAATTACTGACCGTACACGCCCAGCAACAGCCCGACAGCACCGCCTACCGGTACCTCCTCACCGGCGACTGCGACGGGGACACCCAGGAGATCTCCTACGGACAACTGGCCCACCGCTCCCGGGCCGTCGCCGCCTGGCTTCAGGACCGCGGCCTGGCCGGCTCGCGCGCCCTGCTGCTTTATCCGCCCGGCCTGGAGTTCGTGTCCGCCTTTCTGGGCTGCCTCGCGGCCGGCGTGGTCGCCGTGCCGGGCGTGCCCCCGCAGGGGCGGTCGCAGAACCACCGCGCTCTCATCCGGATGAAGCGTCTGATGACCGACTCCGACGCCAAGGTGGTCCTCGGAGGCCGCGAGGTCGTCCGCGCCTTGCGCACATGGACCGAGCACCTGCCCGACCTGGACAGGTTCCCCCTCGTCGCCACCGAGGACATTCCCGACGACGCGGCCGGCTCCTGGCACGCCCCCGACCTCACCGCCGACTCGGTGGCCTTCCTCCAGTACACCTCGGGCTCCACCTCCGCCCCGCGCGGTGTGGTGGTCACCCACGGCAACCTGCTGGACAACGAGCGGATCATCACCGAGCGGATGGGGCACACACCGGACGCCCTCGCGGAGCACGGCCGGGAACTGATCCTCAGCTGGCTCCCCGTCTACCACGACATGGGCCTCATGGGCCCGGTGCTGAACACGCTGTACCTGGGCGCCACGGCCACGCTCTTCTCGCCGCTGCACTTCCTGCAGAGCCCCGATCGCTGGCTGACCGCGATCAGCCGTTACCGGCCGCACACCAGCGGCGGCCCCAACTTCGCCTACGAACTGTGCCTGAAGCACGCCACCGCCGACCTGGTCGACAGTCTCGACCTGAGCGCGTGGAAGGTCGCCTTCAACGGCGCCGAACCGGTGCGCGCGGCCACGCTGCGACGGTTCACCGAGACCTTCCGCGCGGCCGGCTTCCGCCGTGAGGCGTTCTACCCCTGCTACGGCCTGGCCGAAGCCACCTTGATGGTCACCGGCGGCGCGGTGGACGCCCCGCCCACCCTGCTGGAGGCCGCCGAGGCCGGCCCGCACGCCGGCGAGGCGGACGCGGCCGCCGTGGGCTGTGGCCGGCCCGAGACCGGGATCACCGTGGTGATCGCCGACCCCGAACGGCAGGAGGAACTGCCCGAGGGCGAGGTCGGCGAGATCTGGGTCGCCGGCGCGAGCGTCGCCAAGGGCTACTGGCGCAACACCCTCGCCACCCGCGAGACCTTCCGCGCCACCCTGACCGGCCGCGAGGACCGCTTCCTGCGCACGGGCGACCTCGGCTTCCTGCGTGACGGCGAACTGTTCGTCACCGGCCGCCTGAAGGACCTCGTCGTCATCGACGGGCGCAACCACTACCCGCAGGACCTGGAGCTGTCCGCGGAGTTGTCCCACCCGGCACTGCGGCCCGGCTGCACCGCGGCCTTCTCCGTGGACGCCGGCGGTGTGGAGGGCGAACAGGTCGTCGTGGTGGCCGAGGTGGCGCCCGAGGCGGCCGGTGAGGGCGAGAAGATCACCGACCTGGTGCGCAGCGCGATCGGCCAGGCCCATGGCCTGTCGGTACGGGACGTGGTGCTGGTCCGCCCCGGCACCATCCCGAAGACGTCCAGCGGGAAGATCCAGCGCCGCGCATCCCGGGCGGCCTACCTCGACGGCACCCTCGCCCTGGTCGACGTGCCCGTCACGGGATGACCCCGCCGCCGTCGGCGCGCCCGCCCGCGCCGGCCGCACGTCCGCCCTCCGCGGCTGTACGCCCCCCGACTTCAGCCTCACGTCCGCCGACTTCAGCCGTACGTCACCCGATGTCAGCCGTGCACCGCTGCCCCACGCGGTCGTGCGGAATCCGCCCGCGTCACCCTTGCTGAGGACACCTGCCCAGATGCCTGCGAACGAGCCCCTGAAGCAGTCCACCATCACGCCCCTCACCACCGCCGAGGACGTACGGGCCTGGCTGGGGGCGGCCGTCGCCGAGGCCGCCGGGCTCGACCCGCTGGCCGTCGACCCGGACCGGCCGATCGCGGAATTCGGGCTGGGATCACGGCAGTTGGTGACGTTGGCCGCCGAACTCTCCGCACGGACCGGCCGGACCCTGGAGCCGTCGCTCGTCTTCGACCACCCCACGATCGCCGCGCTGGCCGACGCGGTCCTCGGCGAGCCGCCCGCCCCGGCGGTCGGCCCGGTCTCCGCCGAGGCTCCGCCGCGGCCGGCGGACGACGGCATCGCCATCGTCTCCATGGCCTGCCGCTTCCCCGGCGGCGCCGACGACCCCGAAGGACTGTGGCGGCTGCTCGCTGCCGGTGCGGACGCCATCTCCGAGGTACCGACGGGCCGTTGGGACACCCAGGGCCTCTACGACCCCGACCCCGAAGCCACCGGCAAGGCGTACACGCTGCGCGGCGGCTTCCTCGACGGCATCGACCGCTTCGACGCCGCCTTCTTCGGGATCTCGCCCCGCGAGGCCGACGCCATGGACCCGCAGCAGCGGCTGCTGCTGCAGACCAGCTGGGAGGCGATCGAGCGGGCCGGGATCGTCCCCGGGACGCTGCACGGCAGCTCCACGGGCGTCTACATCGGCCTGTACGACAGCGGTTACCTCGCCTCCGCCTCGCTGGCCCAGCTCGACGGGCACGTCGGCACGGGCTCGGCGACCAGCGTGGCCTCGGGGCGCATCGCCTACACCCTCGGACTGCAGGGCCCGGCGGTCACCGTCGACACCGCCTGCTCCTCCTCCCTCGTCGCCCTGCACCTGGCGGCCCGCGCGCTGGCGGCAGGTGAGTGCGATCTCGCGCTCGCGGGCGGCGCGAGCCTGCTGGTGACGCCGCGGGGACACGTGGAGTTCAGCAGGCTGCGCGGGCTGTCGCCGTCCGGGCGGTGCAGCCCCTTCTCGGCCGACGCGGACGGCGTGGTGTGGGCCGAGGGCTGCGGTGTGGTGCTGCTCAAGCGGCTCGCCGACGCTCGCCGCGACGGCGACCGGGTGCTCGCCGTGGTCAAGGGTTCGGCCGTCAACCAGGACGGCCGCAGCCAGGGGCTGAGCGCCCCCAGCGGCCCGGCGCAGGAACGGGTGCTCCGCGCCGCGCTCGACGCCGCCGGACTCGCACCGGACGACGTGGACCACGTAGAGGCGCACGGCACCGGCACCCGGCTGGGCGACCCCATCGAGGGCCGCGCGCTGGCTGCCGTCTTCGGACCGGGCCGCGCCGACCGGCCTCTCGGCCTCGGCTCGCTGAAGTCCAACATCGGTCACACCCAGGCCGCCGCGGGCATCGGCGGCGTGATCAAGACCGTGCTCGCCCTCGGCCACGAGCTCATGCCGCCGTCCCTGCACGCCGAGACCCTCACGGAGCACGTCGACTGGGCCGGCAGCGGCCTGGCCGTGCACGGCAGCGCCCGGGCGTGGCCGCGCGGCGGCGACCGCGTGCGGCGGGCCGGGGTGAGCGCGTTCGGCATCAGCGGCACCAACGCGCACGTCGTGCTGGAGGAGGCACCGCAGGACGTCGTCGCACCGGCCGGGACGGAGGCGGAGCCGACCGGCCCGACGCTCTTCCCGCTCTCCGCCCGCACGCTCCCCGCGCTCCACGGTCAAGCCGACCGACTTCACGCACGTCTCGTCGCGCAGCCGGAGTTGCCACTGCCCGCCGTGGCCGCGACGCTGGCCCACCACCGCTCCCACTTCGAGCACCGTGCCGTCGTCCAGGCGGCCGGCCGGGACGAACTGCTGGCCGCGCTGCGGGCCCTCGCGGAGGGCCGGCCCGACCCCGGCCCGACCGCCGGCCCCCGGCGGACGCTGCCCGCGGGCAAGGTGGCCTTCGTCTTCCCCGGCCAGGGCGCCCAATGGGCCGGCATGGCATGTGACCTGCTCGAACGCGATCCCGTGTTCGCCGACGAACTCGACCGCTGCGACGCCGCCCTGCGACCGTTCACCGGCTGGTCCACGACGGCGGTCCTGCGCGGCGAGGCGGGAGCTCCGTCCCTGGACCGCGTGGACGTCGTCCAGCCGGTGCTCTTCGCGGTGATGGTGTCCCTGGCCGCGGTGTGGCGGGCCCGTGGTGTCCGGCCGGACGCCGTGATCGGGCACAGCCAGGGCGAAGTGGCCGCGGCCTGCGTCGCCGGCGCGCTCAGCCTCAACGACGCGGCCGCGGTGGTCGCCCTGCGCAGCCGGGCCCTGACCGAGCTGTCCGGCACCGGCGCCATGGCCGTCGTCGGCCTGCCGCACACCGAGGTCGCCGCCCGACTCGACGGTCTCGGCGGCCGGGTATCGGTCGCCGCCGTGAACAGCGGCCGGGCGACCGTGATCGCCGGTGACGTGGAGCCGCTGGAGGGCCTGCTCGCCGAACTCGACCGGGAACAGGCCTTCGTCCGCCGCCTCGACGTCGACTACGCCTCCCACAGCGCCCGGGTCGAGCCGGTCCGCGCGACGATCCTCGACGAGCTCGACGGCGTGACCACGTCCCCCACGTCGGTCGTCTGGTACTCCACCGTCACCGGTGAGCCGGTCACCGGGGAACTGGAGGCCGACTACTGGTACACCAACCTGCGCGAACCCGTCCGCTTCGCGCCCGCGGTGGAGCGCATGGCGGCCGACGGCTACCGCCACTTCGTCGAACTCGGCCCGCATCCCTCCCTGCTCACCGCCCTGCACACGATCGGTGAGGAATCGGGCCACGAGCTGGTCGCCGTCGGTTCCCTGCGCCGCGACGAGGACGGACCCGCCTGCCTGGACCGTGCCGCCGCCGAACTGCACGTCCACGGACGGGGCGTGGACTGGCGGCGCCTGGTCGCCGACACCGTATGGGCGGACCTGCCGACCTACGCCTGGGACACCCGGCGTCACTGGATCGAACCCGAGTCCGCTCCGGGCGGGCCCGGCCTGTTCGACCGCGCCGCGCACCCGGTGCTCGGCGTCCAGTTGCAGTCGGCCGACGAGACCCGCTGGACCTTCCGCAACGAGTGGTCCCCGGCCACCGCCGACTGGCTGTCCGACCACACCGTGTTCGGGCAGACCGTGGTGTCCGGCACGACCCTGCTGGAGCTGTGCCGGGCCGCCCTCGCCGTGGCCCGCCCGGACGACCCGGCCGACGTGACCGACCTGCTGCTGCTCGCGCCCCTCGTGCTGCCCGCCTCAGGCACGGTCGAGGTGTCCGTCGAGGTGGTCACCGCCGGCCCGGCACCGGAGATCACCGTGCACAGCCGCCCGCGCGGCCAGGCCACCGGCTGGACCCTGCACGCCACCGCCTCGGCGGCCGGGGCGACCCCGGTGCCGGGGCGGCCGCCGGAGTGGCCGGAGGGGGCGGAGCCCGCCTGGAGCCCGGACACCTACGAGCGGCTGACCGGGCTCGGCCTCGGCTACGGTCCGGCCTTCCAGGGCGTACGGGAGGCGGTGGTGACCGGCGCGGGCGAGCTGCTGGCCCGGCTGTCGCTGCCGTCCGTGGCCCGCGACCCGGCCGACCCCTACCCGGTCCACCCGGCCCTGGTGGACGCCGCGCTGCACGTGGCCGCGGCCCTCGAAGAGGGCGCCGCCGCCGACGGCCGGGTGCTCCTTCCGGTCTCCGTGGGCCGCGCCGCGCTGTCGCACTGCGGCACCGACGACCTCACCGTGTCCGTGCGGAGCACCGGCGCCGCCGGCAGGGATCTCACCCTGGACGTGACGCTGTGGGACGCCGACGGCTTCCCCGTGGGCCGGCTGGAGGGGGTACGGCTGCGGGCCGCGAGCCCGGCGGACCTCGCCGGCGGTTCGGGCAACGGGCGGCACCTGTACGAGGTGGTCTGGACGGCCGCGCCCGAACCGCCCGTCGAGGCACCGGCCGGTGACTGGACCGTCGTCGGCGATCCGTCCGACCCCGACGTCGCCGCGGCCCTGCGCGGCCTCGAAGCCGCGGGGATCCAGTGCCGCGACACGGGTGGCGACGTGCTCGTGCGGTTCTGGCCACAACCGGCCGAGGACGCCGAAACGGCCGCCGCCGCACGGCAGGTGACACAAGCCGCGCTGGCCGAACTGCAGACACTCGCCGGACAGGAGGAGGCACCCGCCCGGACCATCTGGGTGACCCGCGGCGCGGTCGCGGCCGACGACCGGGACACCGTGCCGGGCCTCGCCCAGTCGACGCTGTGGGGCCTGGCCCGCAGTGCCCGTGCCGAGCATCCGGACCTCGGGCTGACGCTGCTCGACCTCGAGGACACCGATCCCGCGGCTGCCCTGCTCGCCGCCGTCGCTCACCGGGACGAGCCCGAACTCGCCGGGCGCGCGGGCACCTACCTCGTGCCCCGGCTCGTGCGCGCCCGCGCCGCCGACACGGACCGCGCACGGACACCCCTCGACGGCACCGTACTGATCACCGGAGGCCTCGGCGCCGTCGGACGCCACATCGCCCGGCTCCTCGCCGAACAGGGCGTGCCCCGCCTGCTGCTGACGTCCCGGCGCGGAGCCGACGACCCCCGCACGGCCGAGGTCACCGCGGAACTGACGGCGCTCGGCGCCGAGGTCGAGGTGGCGGCCTGCGACGTCGCCGATGCCGCGGCCCTGGCCGACCTTGTCGGTCCCGTCGTCGGCGAACTCCGCGGCGTCGTGCACTGCGCCGGCGTCCTGGACGACGGGGTGGTCGCCGAGCTGACCCCCGAACGCCTCGCGCGGGTGCTGCGCCCCAAGGCCGACGGCGCCGCCCATCTGCACCGGCTCACCGCGGACGCGCAGCTCGACCTGTTCCTGCTGGTGTCCTCCGCCGCCGGTGTCGTCGGCAACGCGGGCCAGGCCAACTACGCCGCCGCCAACGCCTTCGTCGACCAGCTCGCCTTCCATCGGCGTGCGTTGGGACTGCCCGCGGTGTCGCTCTCCTTCGGCGCCTGGGCGGGCGAGGGCCTCGCCGCCGAACACGCCGACCTGGAGCGGATGGCCCGCCTCGGCCACCGCGCCCTGACTCCGGAACAGGGCCGCGACCTCGTCGAACTCGCGCTGCGCCGGGGCGCCCCGCACCTGGTCGCCTGGGCGCTGGACCTGCCCCGCCTGCGCGAGACCACGGCCGGCGCGGGCGGCGGTGCGGCCGCGCTCTGGCGCTCGCTGCTGCCCGCGCCCCGCACCGGGCAGGACGGCGCGGACGGCCTCGCGGACCGGCTGGCCCGGCTGCCTCGGGCCGAGCGCGCCGACCGCGTCCTGGCCCTGGTCCGCGAGGAGGCCTCCCGCGCCCTCGGTCTGCGCTCGGCGGAGTCCGTCCGCGCCGACCAGCCGCTGCGCGACCTCGGCATGGACTCGGTGACGGCGGTGGAGCTCCGCAACCGCCTCGGTGCCCGCCTCGGCTCCCGGCTCCCGGCCACCCTGCTGTTCGACCACCCCACCCCGGCCCGCCTCACCGAACACCTGCTGGCCACCGTGACCGCGACGAGCGGCCCCACCGCCCACCGTCCCGCGCCCGCCACGCCGCACACCCGCACCACGGCGCACGACGAGCCGGTCGCCCTGGTGGCCATGGCCTGCCGCCTGCCGGGCGGCGTGGGCGACCCGGAGGAGCTGTGGCGGCTGGTCGCCGAGGGCCGTGACGCGGTCGGTCCGTTCCCGGCCGGGCGCTGGGACGTCGAGTCGCTGTACGACCCCGACCCGGAGACGCCGGGCAAGTCGTACGCCCGGGAGGGTGGCTTCCTGGACGACATCGAGTCCTTCGACGCGGGGTTCTTCGGCATCACCCCGAAGGAGGCCGCCGCCATGGACCCGCAGCAGCGGCTGCTGCTGGAGACCGCGTGGGAGGCGCTGGAGCGCGCCGGGATCGTGCCCGCCGAACTGGCGGGCAGCACCACCGGCGTGTACGTCGGCATGTTCGGCAGCGACTACCTGTCGGGCTCCCGGCTCGACCAGTTGGACGGGTACGTCGGCACCGGGTCGGCGCTCAGCGTGGCATCGGGCCGGCTGGCGTACGCGCTCGGGCTGCACGGCCCGGCGCTGACGGTGGACACGGCGTGCTCGTCGTCGCTCGTCGCGGTGCACCTGGCGGCGCAGGCGCTGCGGTCGGGCGAGTGCGACCTGGCGCTGGCCGGCGGTGTGACGCTCATGGTGACCCCGCAGACCTTCGTGGAGTTCAGCCGGCTGCGGGGCCTGTCCCCGACGGGCCGCTGCCGCTCCTTCTCCGACGACGCCGACGGCGCCGTCTGGGCCGAGGGCGCCGGCATGCTCGTACTGAAGCGGCTGAGCGACGCGCGGCGGGACGGCGACGAGGTGCTGGCGGTGCTGCGCGGCACGGCCGTCAACCAGGACGGCCGCAGCCAGGGCCTGTCCGCACCCAACGGCCCGGCGCAGGAACAGGTGATCCGGCGGGCCCTGGAGCTGTCCGGCCTCGAACCCGCCGACATCGACCACGTGGAGGCGCACGGCACGGGCACGACGCTGGGCGACCCGATCGAGGCGAACGCCCTGGCGCAGGTCTTCGGTGACTCCCGCGCCCCGCACCGCCCGCTGTACCTGGGCTCGCTCAAGTCCAACCTCGGGCACACGCAGGCCGCCTCGGGCATCGCCGGGCTGATCAAGGTGGTGCAGTCGCTGCGCCACCAGATGCTGCCGGCCACCCTGCATGCCCGCACACCCAGCCGGCACGTCGAGTGGGACGGCAGCGGTCTGAAGCTGCTGCAGCAGGCCGTGCCCTGGCCGGCGGCGGGCGAGCGCGTCCGGCGGGCCGGGGTCAGCGCCTTCGGGATCAGCGGGACCAACGCCCATGTGATCGTCGAGGAGGCCCCACCGCCCGCGCCGTCGCACGAACCCACCGGCGAACTCCCTCACGGAAAGCGGGTGTTCGTCCTGTCCGGGCGGAGCGAGGCAGCGCTGCGCGGCCAGGCCGCACGGCTGGCCCGGCACCTGACCGGGGACACCGCGCTGCCGGACGTCGCCTACACCCTGGCCCGGCACCGCAGCCACTTCGCCTGGCGGGCGGCGGTCACGGCGGGCGACGCCGACGAACTGCGCGCCACGCTCGACGCGGTGGGCAGCGGACGGGCGCAGCCGGCCACGCCGCGCGAGGAGGAGACGGGCAAGGTGGCCTTCGTCTTCTCCGGTCACGGAGGCCAATGGCCGGGCATGGGCGTGGAGTTGCTGGCCGGCTCGGAGGCGTTCCGCGAGGAGCTGACCCGGATCGACGAGGCGGTGCAGCGGCACGTCGGCTGGTCGGTGCTCAACGCGCTGCGGGCGCCGGAGGAGTTCTCCCCGCTCCACCGGACCGAGTGCCTGCAACCGGTGCTGTTCGCGGTCAACGCGGCGCTGGCCGCCGCGTGGCGGCAGCTCGGCGTGGCCCCCGACGCCGTGGTCGGACACAGCCTGGGCGAGATCACCGCCGCCTACAGCGCGGGCGCCCTCGGCCTGGACGATGCCGTGGCCGTGGTGACCGGGCGGGCCCAGGCCGTCGTCCCGCTGGTCGGGCAGGGCGGCATGGTCGCGGTGGAGCTGCCGCGGGCGCAGACCGAGGAACTGCTCGCCCCGTACGCCGACCGGTTGTTCGTCGCCGCGGTCAACAGCGCCGGCTCCACGGCCGTCTCCGGCACCGCCGACGCCCTGGACGGGCTGCGCCGCCACCTGGAGGAGCATGGGATCACCGTACGACGGCTGTCGACGCCGTTCGCCTCGCACACCCCGCTGATGGACCCCCTGCGCCAGGAGTTGCTCGACCGCTTCTCCGGCATCCGGGGCGAACAGGCGCCGACCCCGCTGTACTCGACGGTGCTGGCCGAACCCGTCTCCGGCGACCGGCTGGACGCCGAGTACTGGTACGCCAACCTCCGGCAGCCCGTCCGTTTCGCCGACACCGTGCGACGGATGCTGCAGGACGGCTACCGCTACTTCGTCGAGCTCAGCCCGCACCCCTCGCTGTTGTCGTCCATCGAGGCGGTGGCGGCCGAAGCCGGGATCGACGTGGCCGGTGTCGGCTCGCTGCGCCGTCAGCAGGACGACCCCGACATCCTGCTGCGCAGGGTCGGCGAGTTGTACGTCGCGGGCCACACGCCCGACTGGCCGGCGCTGTTCCCGCAAGGCCGTCGCGTCGATCTGCCGACGTACCCCTTCGCCCGCGAACGCCACTGGCTCACGCCCGCCCCGGCCACCGCCACGGGCTCCTCACCGGTCCTCGGCACGCACGTCGAGTCCAGCGACGAGCCCGACCGGCACCTCTTCCAGAGCGACATCGACCTGCGCGACAGCCGCTTCGCCTATCTGAGCGACCACCGGGTGGACGGCGAGGTCTGGCTGCCCGGGGCGGCCTTCCTCGGCATGGTGCTGGAGGCCGCCACCGCGGTGCAGGACGGCCGCCAGGTCCAGCTGAGCGAGATCGAGTTCGTGCAGCCGTTGCGGCTGGATCCCGAACGACCCGTACGGGTGCAGCTGGTGCTGCGGCCCGCGCGGGACGGCTTCCGGTCCTTCACCGTCTCCTCCGCGGCCGCCGGTGAGCGGCGCCCGCGGTGGGAGCGGCACGTCAGCGGACGCGTCGCGGTGACCGGCGAGCAGCCCCCGGCCGACGAGCCGGTCGACAGCGTGCGGCTCGACGCCGTGCGTGGGCAGTGCGCGCAGGACGTGGACCTGCCGGCGGTGTACGCCGCGCTGAGCGCCCTCGGCATCGACTACGGCCCCGCCTTCCGGGGCCTGGAGCAGGGCCGCCGCGGCCACTCGGCGGCCCTGGGCCGACTGGCCGCCAGGCCCGCCGCGGGCCATCTGCTCCACCCCGCGGTCCTCGACGCCGCGTTCCACACGGCCGCCCTGCCCGGGAACGCGCCCGAGGGCCGGGCGTTCGTGCCCGCAGGGGCGGAACGGCTGCGGTTCACCGGCCTGCGCACCGCGCCCGCCTGGGCCGGCTGCGAACTGCGCTCCGTGTCCGGCGACACCGCCACCCTGGACCTCAGGATCTGGGACGAGGACGAGCAACTCCTGCTGGAGATCGAGGAGTTCCGGCTGGCCGCGCTCTCGCCGCTGGACGGCGCCCTCTTCGAGACCCGCTGGCACCCGCGCCCGGTGGCGCAGGAACCCCCGGTCCAGGGCAGCTGGCTGATCCTGGCCGACGACACCGGTGTGGCGGACGCGCTCGGCGAGCGGCTCGGCGCCTCGGTGCCGCACGTCGTCGCCCGCAGGGGCGGCGCCTTCGCCGCCGAGGGTCCCGGCCGTTACGTCCTCGATCCGGCCGACCCGCACCACCTGTCCCGGCTGCTGGAGGAGGCCTTCGCGGACGGGCCGCCCGAGCAGGTGGTCCAGCTGACCGCCCTCGACGCCCCGGCGATCGGCGGCGCCGGATCGGCCGAGCAGGCGGCGCGGCTGTGCTGCCTGAGCACTCTGCACCTGGTGCGCGCCCTCGCCGGCCGCCCGCAGGGCCGGGCTCCGCGCCTGTTCGTGGTCGTACGCGGCAGCCAGGCAGCCGGCGACAGCACCTGGGTGACCAACCCGCAGCAGGCGCTCGCCTGGGGCTTCGGGCTCGCGGTGGCGCAGGAGTACCCGGAGCTGTCGACCACCCTGATCGACCTGCCGCCCACCGACGGCGTCGACGCCCTGTGGACCCAGCTCAGGCACGCCGACGACGAACGGCTCGTCGCGCTGCGCGAAACCGGCCGCCTGGTGCCGCGCCTGGCCCACACCCGTCCGGACGACGGCGGTCACGGCGAGACCTCCGTGGAGGGTGTGCACCTGATCACCGGCGGTCTGGGCGGCCTCGGCCGCGTCGTCGCCGAGCGACTGGTCCGCCGCGGGGCCCGCCGGCTCGCCCTCATGAGCCGGGGCGCCCCCGACGCGGAGGCCGGCAACTGGATCACGGGTCTGGAAGAGCGGGGCGTCACCGTGCACCTGGCCCGCGCCGACGTCGCCGACCGGGAGAGCCTCACGGCCGCCCTGGACGCCGTACGGCACGCCTGCGGTCCGATCGCCACGGTCGTGCACGCGGCCGGTGTCCTCGACGACGCCACGGTGGCGAACCTGACCGACGACCGCGTCCTGCGCGTCCTCGCCCCGAAGGTCCTGGGCACCGCCCTGCTCACCGAACTGATCCCGGAGGCCCGGAGCCTGGTCCTGTTCGCCTCCGCGGCCGGACTCCTCGGGTCGGCCGGGCAGAGCCCCTACTCGGCGGCGAACGCCTTCCTCGACGCCTGGGCACACCACCTCTCCCGCACCGACCGCCGTGCGCTGAGCCTGGACTGGGGTGCCTGGGCCGGTGCCGGCATGGTCGCCGGGTCCGGCACCCGGGCCGCCGAGACAAGCCGCTCGGGCCTGGTCGCCTTCTCGCCGCAGGAGGGAGGCGAGCTGTTCGAGCGGGTCCTGGCCACCGCCCGCCGCCAGCTCGCTCCGATCGCCCTGGACCAGGAGATGCTGACGCTCGTCCCCGACGCCGTGCGCACCCGCCCGATCCTGGGCGATCTGGTCACCTTCCCGACGGGCGCGGCCGCCTCGGACGACCTCGTCAAGAAGGTGTTCGCGGCGACGACCGACCAGGACCGCGCCACCTGGCTGGAGGCGTACGTCCGGGCCCGGGTCGGCGAGGTCTCCGGAGGAGCGGTCGACGTGTCGGCGACCACGGCCCTGAAGGAACTGGGCCTGGACTCCCTGATGCTGGTGCGGCTGCGCAACGCCTTCGTCCGCGAACTGGGGGTGGAGCTCCCGACCGCGGACGTGTTCGCGGCGTCCGACATCCGCGGCCTCGCCCAGGCCCTGGCCGAGGGCCTTCCGGAGCGGGGCGCCGTGGCGCGGCGGGACTCCGGCGACCTCGCCGGGGAGGTCCCGGAGACCGAACTGCGGCCCGCGACGCGCGACGTCGTACGCCTGCTGCGCAGCGCCCGGCCGGGCATGCCGGACGCGGCGCACGGCATCGGCCTCGCCGTACGGCTGACCGAGCCGACCACCCCGGAGACGCTCACCGGCATCCTCAACCGGCTCGTCGCGCGACACGCGGCCCTGCGCACCGCCGTCGTCACCGGGGAGGAAGGCGTCCGGCAGTTGCGCGTGGACCGGGAGCCGGCGGAGCCGGTGCTGCGCTGCACGGCCGCCGATGGCCCACTCGACGGCGCCCAGCACCTGCGCGCCCTGCTGGAGCCGCCGTTCGACCTGGCGACGACACCACTGTGGCGGTTCGAGCTGGTGGACGGCGGTGCACACGGCCAGATCCTGGTGTTCGGCGCCCACCACGCGGTCAGTGACCTGCAGTCGCTGCTGCTCGTGGCCGGGGAGGTCGACGCGGAACTGTCCGGCACCCCCCTCGACGCCGCCGTCACCAACCGCGACATCGCCCTGCTCGTCGAGGCCCAGCAGGGCGGTGAGGGCGCGGGCGCCGAGTGGCGCGAGCACTTCCACGGCAGCGAACGGCTCGACCTGGAGCTGGCCCGGCCGCGCCCGGCGACCCGGTCGTACCGGGCCGGCAGCGTGACCGTGACGATTCCCGACGGGCTGATGGAACGGGTCGCGGCGGCCGCGAGCCGGCTGGCCGTCACTCCCGCCGCCTTCTGCCTCGGCACCCTGACGGTGCTGCTGGCCGGAAAGCGGGAACGGGAGCGGTTCGTGCTCGCCGTGCCCGTGGACACCCGCATCCACGCCGACGCGTACGACGCGGTGGGCTTCTTCGGCGTGCCGGTGCCGTTCCCGGCCGAGGCCCGCGCGGGTGAACAGGTCGCCGAAGTGCTGCGCCGCACCGACGCGCGCCTGCAGCGGGTCCTGGCCAAGGGCGCCATGTTCTCCGACGTCCTGGCCACCCTGGCCCGGCAGGGCCTGCACCGGGAGAACGCGCCCCTCGTCGAGGTCTACTTCAACTACGTACGGTCCTCGCGCCGCCTCACCCGGCTGGAGGTGCTGCCGGCCGGCACCGGCTACTCCGACCTCGACCTGATGATCACCATGACCCCGGACGCGGCGAGTGTCCGGCTCGACCACAACCTGGACGTCCTGGACGCCACGGCCACCGCCGAGCTGGGGGAGGAGTTCCTGCGGTTGCTGGGGGAGGCGGCTGAGGACCCTGCGGCACCGGTGCGCGCCGGCACGCGGGCACCCGCGGGTACGGCGCCCGTACCTCGCCGGTCCCTGGCCCTCGCCGGCACCTTCGCCCTCGGCAACCTCCCGCTGATGTGCGAGGCAGCCGTCGAGGACGGGGCCGGGAACGGCGAACCGGCGATCACCGAGGCGCCGTACCACCACGTGCTCGCGAGTCTCCAGGACCCCTCGGGCGTCTTCGCCGACCCCGCCACGGCGGTGGGTGCGGTATTGCTGCGCGCGGTGGACCTGGAGCGCTTCGGCCCGGTCGACGACGCACTGCTCGCCGAGCTGCGCACCGCCTACCCGGCCGCGCTGAAGGCCCTGGCCGAACGCACCCGCAAGCCGCTGATCGTCGGCTTCCTGCCCGCCGCCCGTCAGGAGTACCGCCTGATGCGGTGGGAGCGCGACGTCGCCGCAGACCTCGCCGGCCTGCCCGGCATCGCGGTGCTCGGCCCCGACGACTGGACCCGGCACCACCCCGTCGCAGAACCCTTCGACGAGCGGACCGAGCGGCTGGCCCACCTGCCCTTCACCCCGCCCTTCCAGGCGGCCGTGGCGCTGCGCCTCGCCGACGTCGTACGCGCGGTGCTGCGCCCCGCGCCCAAGGTGATCGCGGTGGACGGCGACGAGACCCTGTGGGGCGGGGTCGCCGGCGAGGTCGGCCCCGAGGCCGTCGACCTGACCGGTCCGCGCGCCCTGCTCGCGCGCAGGCTGCTGCAGTGGCGCGAGGCGGGCGCGCTGCTGGCGCTCGTCAGCAACAACGACGAGGCCACGGTGCGCGCCGTCCTGGACCGCCCGGACAGCCTGCTGAAGGCGGAGCACTTCAGTGTGCTGTCGGCCGCGTGGGGACCGAAGCCGGGCCGCCTGGCCGAGGCCGCGCGCACGCTCGGCCTCGGCCTGGACAGCTTCCTGTTCCTGGACGACAACCCCGCCGAGATCGCCAAGGTGCGCTCCGCGCTGCCGCAGGTGCTGTCGGTGACCTGCCCGTCCGCGGACGAACTGGAGGAGTTCCTGGGCCGGTTGTGGCCGCTGGTCCCCGCGGCGGCGACCGCCGAGGACGCGCTGCGGGCCCGGTTCTACGCCCAGGAGCGGGAGCGGGAGGCCGTCCGCGAAACCGCCGGGTTCGAGGAGTTCCTCGCACAGCTGGAGCTGGAGGTCGGCATCCGGGCGCTGTCCGAGGCCGACGTGCAGCGGGCCGAGCAACTCGTGCGCCGCACCAACCAGTTCACGCTCCACTCCCGGTCGGCCGACGGCGGCGACGTCGCCCGGTGGCGGGAGCAGGGCGAGGTGTGGACGGCGGCGGCCCGGGACCGCTTCGGCGACTACGGCCAGATCGCCCTGCTCGCCCTGCGCGCGGACGGTGACCAACTCGAGGTCCTGGCCTGGTTGATGAGCTGCCGGGCGCTCGGCCGAGGAGTCGAGGAGCGCCTGTTGCAGTGGCTGGCCGACCGCGCCGAGGAACTGGGCTGCGCGAAGGTCCGGCTGACGGCCGGGCGAACGGAGCGCAACGTACCGGCGCGGCGACTGGTGGCCGCGCTCGGCGGCGGTGACCAGGACGACGAGCGCCTGGAGGCCGTGGTCACACCGGACCACCTGAGGGCGTTCCGGTCCTGGGAACAGCGGTGAGGACGTCCCGCACCGGCCGGTGAGGACTTCGAGGGCAAGGGGAAGGACGCGCACATCGTGGAAGGGCTCTCATGCGTGACGTGACGAAGGACTCCGGGCAGCTGGCGACCGCCGAGGCGATCGAGCGCGGCGGCGGGCTGGGCGTGGACGACCTGCTGGCCAGGGTGATGCAGGCCGCCACCGGTGCGGACTCCGGTGCCACCCCTGCCCCGCCCCGGGACGTGGACGGCGTCGCCACGGCCATCGCCGCCGCGGCGGGCCGCTACCTGCCCGCGGGACACCTGTCGCCCGACGCCGACTTCTTCGACGCGGGCGGCACGTCCGTGCACGCCGTGGAACTCGTCGCGGAGCTGGAGGGCGAGCTGGGCATCGAGTTCGACCTGGACGAGGTGTTCGCCGACGCCCGTCCGATCAGTCTCGCCCGGCGCTGGCTGCAGGCGACCGGGGCCGAAGCGCCGAGCGAGGCCGCTTCGCCGGCCGTGCACACGGGCACCCCGGCGCCCACCACCGAGGGCGCTCTGCCCGTTGCGCCCCCCGGCACGCCGCCCGTCTCCGGGGCGGGTGCTGTAGCCGTTCAGACCCCCGCCCGGCCCACCCCACCGGCGCTCCGCCCACGCGCCGGCAGCGACGACGACCGGTATGCCAGGGCCCGCCGCGAGGACCTCGAGCAGATCCTCGCCGATCTGAGCCTCGCCGACCGCCTGCCGTTCGCCGACGTGCCCGAGCCGCTGCCGCCCCGCCGGATCCTGCTGACCGGCGCCACCGGCTTTCTCGGCAGTCACATGCTGCTCGACCTCCTCCGGCACAGCGACGCGCACGTCCATTGCCTGGTGCGCGCGGCCGACGAGGAGGCAGCCGTCGCCCGGCTCGGCGAGGCGCTGAGGAGTTACCGGCTGCCCTGGTCGTCGGAGGTGCGGCGCCGGGTGACCGTGCTGCCCGGCGACATCCGGCGGCCGCGGCTCGGCCTGTCCGACGACCTGTGGCACACGCTCGCCCACGAGCTGGACGGCGTCGTGGGCGTGGCCGCGGCCGTGGACTTCCTGCGCGGCTACCAGTCGCTGCGGGCGAGCAACGTCCTCGGCGCGCTCACCCTCGCCGAACTCGCGGTCACCGGGCGGCCCAAGCCCCTGCACCACATCTCCTCGATCGCCGTCTTCAACGAGGTCGGCATCACCTCCATGGGCGAGGACGACCCGCTCGCCCACGTCGACCGCCTCGTCTCGGGCTACGACCAGTCGAAGTGGGCCGCCGAGGTGGCCCTGCGCCGTGCCCGCGACCACGGCCTGGTCGTCACCGCGCTGCGCCCCGGCGGCATCGGCGGCCACACGAAGACCGGCGCCTACAACCCACAGGACCTCAGCAGCGGCCTGATCTCGGCCTTCGGCCGCTTCCGCACCGTACCCGCCTTCCGCCACCTGAACGCGGCGCCGGTGGACTGGGTGAGCCGGGTCGCCGTCGCCGCGATCTGCGAGCCCGACGCCTGGGGCTACGACTACCACCTCACCGGCGTGCCCAACACCCTCGACGACGTCGTCCGTGACATGGCGCTCGGCGGCATGCACGTGCGCGTCCAGGACTGGGAGGAGTGGCGCACCGATGCCCTGGCCCGCCTGGAGGCCGAACCGGTCCCCGAACTCGCCTTCCTGTCCAGGGTGTTGCAGAGCCCCACCGCCCTCAGGCTGTGCGAGGCGACCCTGAAGGGCCCGGCGGCCGAAGGCGCACGCACCGCCGCGCTGGTCGAGGCGCTCGGGCTGCCGCCCGCGGCCCGCTACGACGCGCAGGCCCAGCTGAGGACCTTCGAGCGGCTCGCCGAGGACGGCCTCGCCCGGCTGCCGCACAAGGACGACCAGCCCTACCTGTGGTTCCCGGAGAGGACAGAGGGCAGCGTGGGACCGGTCGGCGCCCCGCCCGAGAGCCCCTGCTCCATGGCGCTCACCCTCTCCATCGCGAGCATGTACCAGCTGGTGAAGGAGCGCCGGGTGGACGTGACCGGCGAGGTCGTCTGCACCGCCGTACACCCCGAGCCGCTGACCGTCGAACGCGGCGACATATGGATCCGCCCCGAGGAGGGGATCCCGCGGCAGCACGGGCTCAGGCACCAGCTTCTGCGCTACCGGCTGCGGTTGCGCGACGCCGGCGGCGGCCACTGGTGGCTGGAAGGTCACAAGTACGCCCGGGCCCGCCGCGACGTGTGGCGCCAGACCCGCGCGCTGACCGTGCGGATCGGCCGCGAGGGCGAACCGGCGAGCCTGGCGGGCGAGGTCGTGGTGCCCGCGGACTCCTACGTCCGCGACCAGATCGACGGCATCCAGGTCGACCCGCGTCTGACCAGCCAGGAGAAGCGGGCCGCCAAGCTGACCTGGCTCGCCTGGTTCGGCCTGGAGATGGGCCGCGGCCTGCTCGGCCCCTTCGCGCGCGCCGCCGCGGACCTGCTCGACCTGCGCCGTACCCCGACCTTCACGGAGCACCACCGATGATCTTCAGGACGACCACGCGCCCGACCCGGCCGACGCTGCGCCGGGTCAGGACCGACGCTGCCCTGCGGCCGCTCCACCACCGGCTCGATCCGGCCCGCGTCGAGGAGATCCCCTTCCGGGCGGACGACGGCGTCCGTCTCGGCCTGACCCGCGTACACACCGGCGCCGCGGACCGCCCCGCCGTGCTGCTCCTGCACGGACACACCGCGTCCGCCGACATGTTCCTGCTGCCGGAGACCCGCAACCTGGTCGACGTCCTCCTCGACGACGGCTACGAGCCCTGGCTGCTGGACTGGCGGGGCAGCTGCCGGCTGCCGTACAACGAGACCGGCCAGAGGTACACGTACGACGACGTGGCCCTGTACGACATCCCCGCGGCCGTCCGTCACGTCCGCGAGCACACGGGCGACCGTCCGCTGTTCGTGGTCGCCCACTGCATCGGATCGCTCACGCTGTCCCTGAGCATGGCGGCGGGACTGGTGCCCGGCCTCGCCGGCGTGGTGTCCCAGGGTGTGTTCCTGACGCCGAAGCTCGCCGGCCGGACGTCGCTGCGGATGTCGCTGGCGGGGGAGCTGCTGAAGACGCGGATCGACCACATCCCGGTCGACTTCCGCAAGGTGGGCCTGTGGTCGAAGTACACCCCGCTGTTCGCCCTGGCGTCACGAAAGGCGAGCTGCCCGGACCCGACCTGCCAGATCCTGCACAACTCCGCCTGGGGCACGGGCGCCTCGCTCTTCGCGCACGAGAACCTGTCCGAGGCCACCCACGACCGCCTCGCCGACCTCCTCGGCCCCGCGCCGCTGTGGATCCTGCCCCACCTGCGCCGCATCGAGCTGGCCCGCAGCGTGGTCCGCTGGCACGACACCGACCACCGCTACCGGGCCCTGCCGCCCAACGCGCTGGACGCGGCCGACCGGATCGACACCCCCGTGCTGCTGCTCGCCGGCAGCGAGAACGGTCTGTGGCTGGACTCCCAGCGGCTCTGCCACGACGTACTCGCCGACCGCCAGCCGCAGTTGGACGTGTCGTACACCGAGATCCCCGGTTACGGCCACCTGGACACGTTCCTCGGCCGGGGCGCCGCCCTGGACGTCTTCGGTCACATCCTCGAATTTCTCGGCGGACGGCGCTGACGGCCGGCCGGTCGGCCGACCACCGAACGCGCCGGTGCCCGGCCGCGCTCAGGACCCCTTCCGGGTTCAGGCTGTCGGTGTGTGCGGGAAAGTCCTGGTGACCGCCACCGCCAGGAGTCCCTTGGGCCGACGCCCAAGGGACTTCGTGGTCAGCGCCGGTGGTACGGCAGCGAGGAGCCGGACGCGGTCGCGAGTACGGCTTCCGTGCCGAGGCTGGTGCCGCTGTCCTGGTACAGGGACAGTTGGCCGTCGGACCAGCGCACGAGGTAGTCGTTGGGCCGGTTGTCGGTGCTGGTGAAGTTGCCCGCCGTGGTGAGCGTGGCGTGGGTCCACAGCGTGCTCGGGGCCCGCATGCGCACCTCTCCGTGGAAGCCGTACTGGTTGACGTCCGGGTACAGGGTCAGTTCGCCGTCGGACCAGCGGACCACGAGGTCCGACTCGTTGGTCCCGGTGAGGTCGGCGGACGTGAGGGATGTGGCGTGCGTCCAGGTGGAGTTGGGAGCGCTGAGCCGGACCTCACTGTGGACGCCGGTGGAGTTGAGGTTCTTGTAGAGAGTGGTCTCGCCGTCGGACCAGCGCACGATCAGGTCGTCGGGCCAGTGGTCGTCGGTGGTGTAGCGGCCCGCGGTCATGGCGACCTCGTGCTGCCACAGCGTGCCCGGCTTGACGAGGGTGATCTGGCTGTGCAGGCCGCGCGCGTCGACGTCGGGGAAGAGGGTGAGGCTGCCGTCGCTCCAGCGCACCAGCAGGTCGTAGGTGCTGGTGCCCGTGAAGTCGCCGGCCGTGATGGAGACGGCCTTCGTCCAGGTGGTGTTGGCCGCGACGAGCCGTATTTCCTTGTCGAAGCGTCCGTTGCCACCACCCCGGTACAGCGTCAGTTCGCCGTCCGACCAGCGCACGATCAGGTCGCTCTTGTCCGGATCGGGCGAAGGTGAGGGCGTGAAGGAGCCGGAGGTGACGAGGGAGGCATGGGTGAGTGTGGAGGCGCCGGGCAGCACATTGGGACGCGCGGGGGCGGTGCCGGCGACCGCTGCGTTGTACAGGTTCTGGACGTCGGAGCCGTAGGGGGAGCTGTAGGAGACGTCATCGGTCGGTCCGCCGGTGTCCCAGCCGCCGATGCTGCCGACCACGTCGCCGGTGCCGGTGGCCGGGTCGAAGTTCTCCAGGAACGGGCTGCCGCTGGTGCCGGACGCGAAGCCGTTGCAGGCGATCCGGAGGTACGAGCCGGGGGTGCCGTCGGTCGGGGTGTACTGCGTGGTGTTGTTGTCGCAGGTCAGGGGCTGCGTGGCGGTGCCCGGGTAGCCGACCAGCCGAATGCTGGGGAAGGTGTAGCCGCGGCCGGTGGCCAGGTTGTTGCCGCCCACCACGTCCTGCACCTGCTTGCCGTCGCTGCGCGCGCCGACCTGGGCGAATGCCACGTCCCACGGGGCGCCCTGGACGTGTCCGCGGTCGTAGTAGCGGGGATCGACCCAGACCCGGCTGCGGCCCTCGGAGTCGGTGGCGACGGGGAAGATGCCGTACGGCTGGGGATTGGCCGCGGTCCACCGGGGGACGAAGGCGAGCGAGCCGCCGCCTGCCCGCCCGTCCATGCAGTGTCCGGCGGTGAGCACGATGTCGTGGTGCGGGCTGTTGATGACGCTCGCGGTGCAGAAGTAGGAGCCGCTGCTGGTCTGCATGTACATCCGGCCGACCATCGGCAGCCCGCCGAAGTAGGAGCTGACGGGACCTGTGCCGCCCGTGGCCGTGGCCGTGGCGGACGGGCTGGGCGAGGCGGTGGGGCTCGCCGAGGCCGACGCGCTGGGGGAGGCGGACGTGGTGTCCGTCGGCGTGGCGGTCGGGGTGTCCGTAGCGGTGGCGGAGGGATCCGGGGTCGAGGTGTCGGTAGGTGTGTCCGTCGGGCCGGCGGTGTCGGTCGGCGTGGCGTCCATCGGGACCTCGCGCAGGTCCTGGGCGTTCGGGCCACCGGTCACCGGCGGCTTGACGAGGCCCTGGGGCGTGGGGTGGGCGGCCTTGCCCGCGGTCCGCGGTCTGTCGTCCGGAAGCGGCTTCGCTTCTGCCATGCGCTGCGCGGTCCAGAACCGCTTGGCCGCGAAGGCTGTCCAGTGCGGCGCGGAGGCTGGGGGACGCGGGGCGGTGTCCGGTATCGCGGACGTGTACGCCGGAGGGGCGTTCGTGGCGCCTGCCGTGTCGACCGAGACGACGAGAGTTCCGGCCAGCGCGGTGATCGCGCCGACGGCGGCCACGAGAAGGGCACCGCGTCGACTCGCGCGGTGCCCAGCAGTTCTGCTCACTTTTGGGCTGAATTCCCCCCACTTGGCGTGACTCTCTGCCACGCAGGCGATAGGACTAGCAGAGAGTACGGCACTGCTGCTCGGTGATCGAACCGTTGGGCGAATTCGCCTGGGTGATGAGCCGGCCGTTCGGAACCTCGTCGCTGCCGGTCGGCCGGTGGCCCCCGCTGCCGACGAGGTCGAGCCGGGAGTGGTTCATCCGGCAGGGTGCGGCGTTCCTCACGAGGCGCTGTCGGCGATCCCGTACCGGAATCACTCAAAGATCACGTAGCATCCGGGGCGAAATGACCAACTGCCGCAGTTGCCCGCTTAGTTGGAGAATCCTCCACGCCTCGACCATGGGTGACCGCGCAAGGGGGAAGGAAGAAACCAAGATGACGTCATCCCGTCTCCGTCGACGCGTCGCCGGAACCGCGGCCACCGTTCTTCTGATCGGTGCCGGAGCCCTGGCGACCGCGCCTTCGGCGGCCGCCAAGGCCAACCTGCTGTCCATCGACAAGGTGTCGCTGCACACCCCCGGCCTGCAGGTGAAGGTCACCTACTCCTGCGACATCGGCATGGACCACGAACTCGTGGCCAACGCGACGACGCTCGACCACAGCCCCCACGACCAGTCCATCGCCGCGGGCACCGTCAAGAAGGACCAGCTGGTCTGCGACTACAACGACCATGTCGCGCTGGTGACCATGCGCCCGGGCGCGGGCGCGCATTTCGACAAGGGGGACAAGGTCAAGGTCACCGTCTTCTACTTCGACAACGACGGCTTCCGGTACGGCGACGAGGAGACGGTCGCCGTCCTGTAGGACAGGTCCCGCCCCGGCAGGCGGCGCGCGGTCGGGGACCGGGCATGCCGTCGGCCGGGGCCGAGGCGGGCTGATCGGACCGGGGCGTCTTGCCTCCGTGAGTACGCTGGTATGGGCGTTGACCCGGGAACTGCGGAACGGGCTTCGGCGTCCTGGTGGTAGACCTGAGCTCGGGGCGGGGGCATTGGCATGGCTACGAGGATCTCGGTGACCGTCAAAGGGCCGACCGGTCTGGACGATCCGGACCGGATGCTTGACGAGCTGGAGGCGGAGACCGGTCTGTCGTGGCATTCCTCGGCCGTCGACGAGGGCAAGGTGCTGACCGGCGGCATCGTCGAGATCGTCCTCGTGGCCGTGGTCGGCAAGGCGACCGAGATGACCGTGTCTGCCGCGGTGGACGCCGTGAAGCGGGTCGTCGAGCGCTGGCGCGGTGAACGGCTGGATCCGCCCGAGACTTCGGTCGGCACCCAGTCCGTACCCGACGAGGCGGCGGAGCCGACGGCGGAAGGGCTGGACGGCTGAGATGGCGCCTCGTGCGGTGGTGATAGGACCGGCCAGGTACGCCGTCGACTCGGGGATGGACGGCCATCCGCCGATTGGTGCGAGCGCGCGTATGTACGGCGAGGTTCTCGCCGGCGACGAGATGTGGGGTACCGACTGCTGCCGGGTCCTGACCGAGGACGAGGTCCAGACGGCTGACGGCGTGATGAGGGCGTTGCAGGAGGCCGCGGACGAGACGGGGCCCGACGACATCTTCCTGGTGGTGTATGTCGGCCACGGCCAGTACTGGAGTGACGTTCCCGGCGCGCAGGTCCATTTCTCCGTGGGCTCGTCCCACCGGGACAAGCCATGGACCTGGCTTTCCAGTTGGTACGTCTACCGCGTCATGCGCAAGGCCAGGGCGAGGCTGAAGGTTCTGATCGCCGACTGCTGTTACTCGAACCTGCTGCCTCAGCTGGGGGAGGAGCCCGTCCTTCCCGGAGTCCTGGGCGCTCTGGACGAGGGCACCTGTGTGTTCACGGCCGTCAAGAACGCCAGTTTCGCGCCTGCTGACGGTTGCTCGGCGCTGCCGGGGAACCTCTCGAAGTGCACACCGTTCAGCGGGCACCTGCTGCACATACTGCAGGACGGCACGAAGGACCACAATCACCAGCTCACCATCGGCCTCCTGCGGGAGGCGGTGAAGAAGGAGATGGAGAACTGCACAGGTGCACAGCACCAGGTACCGAGGATGTCGCTGAACGACGCCCGTGACGGCACCCCGCTCTTCACCAACCAGATGGAGCTCAAGAAGCGCGACCCGGTCCCGCAACTCCCGGTCGAACCTGCGGACTGGGTCAAGACGTTGATGATGGACCGGGACTCCCGCCTCGATGAACTGCTGAAGGACGAGCGGAAGACCGGCGACGTGGTCGCTCTGCTCAGCTCCAGGCCGGATGAGGCCAGCCGGCATCTCGCGCGGCACATCGACGTCAGGGCCAACCAGGCCTTCAACTCGCCCCATGCCTTTGCCCGCTACTGGAACCAGGTGGAGAAAGCACTGCGCGTATGACGGAGGGCCAGAAGGCCGCGGGCTCCGGCGTGGCCGGACGTTCCGAGGACGACGGTGCGACGGAGCCGTGGCGCTTCGGCTATGAATGGGTGACCAAGTGCTCGGTCGCCGCTTTCCGGGAGCGCATGCAGGCCATGCGGGAGGGCGAGCAGCCCGTCACCGAGAGCAGTGAGAGGCCCCGGCCCGCCAACGCGATCAGGGCCCTGCACGCGTTCGCCATGCTCAGCACCATCGACCGGCTCATCGAATGCGCGGTGAGTTTCGACTACCGGGACGCCGTCAACATGGTGGCCACGGCGGCGCTGAGCCGGAACATCATCCATGCCGCGGAACTCGCCATCCGGCAATGGGATGCCGAGCGTACGCATGAGGGCCGGTACCCGCGGCTGACAGACGGCGTCATCCATGACATCGCCTGCCAGCGGACGGTGCTCGACGTCGCCGTCTTCGTCCGGGAGTGCCGTGACGCAGGGAAGAGCGAGCTGGTGGACAAGACGCTGCGCGTGTTCACCACACCGAGTTCGGGACGGACCAATCTCGACAAGGCCCTCCTCTACATCGCGCTGCGCGACGAGAGGTGCGGGGAAGAGGCCGCTGAGCTCCTCCGGCAGACCCTCCTCGCGATCACCGAGCACGCGCACGTGCCGTTGCAGGCCTCGTACACCGTTCCCAGGGAGTTCCAGGATCTCGCCGGCGCACTCCACCAGCTCAGTCCCTCGGAGCGGATCCTGGAGGAGTGGGTCGACGCGCAGTTGCGGATTCCGGATCACGTACCCGAGACAAGACGGATCGTCGCCCATCTGATCGCCACCCGGACCGACAGCCCCGACACTCTCGTGGAGCATGTCGGCAAACGGCTGTCCCAGCACGACATCGCGGAAATCTGCGGCCAGTTGGTCAGGCAGGGGTCCTCCGAGAAGTGCGCCCTGATCCGTGAGCACGCCGCATCGCGCGACAACGTGGAGCACCTGGCGGAGATCGTCATCACCTGGCACCGTTCAGAGGCTCTCACCAGGACGACCAGGGAGCTGCTCGCCGACATCGTGGCCAGGGGGACGGCGCGAGCGTCCGGGCCGCGCTCGCCGGTGGAACTCGACTACCTGGACACGGTCCTGGGAAACTTCAACGCCCAGCCGGAATGCAGGAGGCTGCTGCGTATCGCCGCCGCGGCGCACACGGACGGCCGCTCCGGAACCGAACTGGCCGATCTGCTGGTCAGGATCGAGCGGCCGAGGGACCGCAACCGAGTGGCGCAGACGATCGCACAGAGACTGGCCGCGCGTGTCCTCGAACAGGGCGCCGACGCCGGGCTCTTCGTCGAGTACGTCAGAGGGCTGCGGGGCCATGGGCGCGCCGAGGCCGTCGATCTGGCCTGCAAGGAACTGGCGGACCCGTCCCACTCCGTCGGGGTGCGCCGAGGTTCGGGTGCGGTCATCGCAGAGATCGCCGCCCGCCTGTACGGCGCAGAGCTGCCCCGCGACGGCTGGGACCTGCTCGAACGGTGCCTGGAGAACGAACAGCGTGTCACCCCTCGGGGTGTGGCGCTGGTCGTGGACCGGCTGTGCACCAGCACGATGGAGGAAGAGGACAGGTATTTCCTGATCCGTGCCACGGTGGGCCGCTGGTCCGACACCAACCGCCGGGAGGAGGCGGTCGAGGAGCTGCGCGGCAGGGGATTCGAGGCGGAGGCCACGGAGGTCATTCGTTCGCTGCGTTAGCGGCCGTGGCGGGGCGGCCGGTGCCCGGAGCCGGCAGCATGGGCGCCACTTCGGCCATGTGGCGTCTGGACGCGCTGACCAGGCCCTCGAAGGCCGCGAGCGCCGCAGCGACGGCCAGGAAGCCCCCCAGGAGCTTGGGGAGGACTCCGACCGAGGAATCGCCCAGCAGCGTCAGCAGCGTCAGCACCGCGAGATGGCCGATCAGCCAGAGCCCAGCCTGGGCGGCGGGACTGGTGCGCCAGTGCCGGAACAGAGTCACGTGCACCTTGGCGTCGTACATCCGGCCGAAGGCGGGCAGCCACCGGGCGAGGATCGGCAGGCACAGCAGCAGGGCGCAGCCCACCGTGAGGGTCGCCATGCCTCGCCACAGGGGGGCCCAGCCCGCCCCGTAGAGGATCAGTGCGATCAGGGCGAAACCGGTCCGCGCCAGGACCTCGCGGCCGCCGCGCCGCACGCGGGACCAGCCGGTCAGGTGGTCGCGGAGCGACACGAGGACGACACCGGGGACGGCGTAGACGACCAGCGTCAGGACTCCGGTGATCGCGACGAGAGAGCTCCAGCTGCCGCCGACCGCCAGCAACGCGATGCTCGCGACGAAGAAGTCGACAACCAGGACCAGCCAGTACACGTCGTACCGCCGCTTCAGGGAGGCCTTGCGGGCGGTCTGCAGCCCGCGGTGCGTGAGATGGGCCCGGCTGAGGGCTGCCACCTCGCGGGTGAGTGCATGGGCGAAGACGAGGCCCGCGCCCATGGGTGAGATCACGGCACCGATCCTGAGCAGCCACCCGAGCCACCACAGGGAGAGGGCGAAGGCGAACTGGGCATAGGGCGACGGCTCGATGTCGGCCGGACTCCAGTAGGACGCCTGATACTTCGTGAAGACGACCTGAAGCGATATGTACAGGACCATCGCCCCGATGATCGTTCCGAAGACCGCCCTGCGGAGCCGGGCCGCCTCACCGATTCCCCGTCCCCACCGCTTGATGTTCCCGGCGAAGTCCAGCGGACCTTGGAAGCCGACGTAGGCGAAGATCACTCCGCTGCCGACGACCGCCGCCAAGGCGGCGCCGGCCCCTTTTCCCGTGCCGCCGCTCGCGTGGGGGCTGTGGTGGTCGAAGCCGGCCGTGATCAGCAGCGCGACGGTCAGGACGGGGACGATGACCTTCGCCACCGTCAGCCAGGAGTTGATCCTGAAGAAGATCCGCGGGGTCGCCAGGTTCACCGCGGAGATCGCCGCCATGAACACCAGCGCGTAGCCCCAGCCTTTGAGGGTGAGCGCCTGGGAGGAGTCCAGGAGCCCGTGGACCTTCCAGGACAGGCCCTTCGTCATCGCGACGGCCTCACTGGAGAGGTTGATCGCGTAGAAGATCCACAGGCCGGCCGCGACCACCGTCGCCACCAGCGCGCCGCTGCTCTGCAGCGGCAGGAATATCAGCCCGCCCGTCTTGGGGGCTACGGTGCCCAATTCGACCATGACCGCAGCGATGAGCAGCATGAGCAGGCCGCCGAACACCCACGCCAGGTAGGCGTCCGAACCAGCCCGGCGGAACGCGTCGTCCGCGCCCAGCAGCCAGCCGGAGCCGATCATGCCCCCAGCCGCCAGGCCGACGAGGTGGAACACCGACAGTCGCCGCTGCTCGTCCTCGTCCTCGGCCCGCACCGGTTGCCTGCCCTCAGGCTTCAGTTCCCGGACACTCATCCGCCCTGTTCCCCCGCGTAGCGTCGGCAGATCCTCACGCACAGTGGCGAACAGGGTACTGGTCGGAGGGGGCCGAGGAAACGGCGTTTGCGAGCAGGTGCGCACGGGCCCGGCGTTTCTGCCGCTCACAGCCGTGGCCGGCGTGGAACCGACCACGTGGCTGTGCCGGACTGGAGGGGGTTGAAGGGGACACGGCCTGCCGAGTGGTTCACGAACTGCGGCAGCACCGCCGCGGAGAAGAGGAGGCCCTTGGGGTTGGTGAAGCCCACGAAAACACCGTCCAGGACCGTGCGCAGGCCGCCGCGCCGCTCACCCGCCGGGGCCTCCATGTCCGGCCGGGAGGACGCACATCGCCTCCCGGCCACAGGGCTGTCCCGGCGGCGGGCCCGTCATGCCACCGGGCTTTCACCGGCCGTTCAACACGCCGGCTCCGGGGCCGCCTCACCGAAAGCACGGCGGGCGGCGCGGCGCCACCGGCCGGCGGGGAGTGCGGGTCGCAGTGCGGCGTAGGCGCTGCAGTACTTGGTGAAGACGGCGGGGCGTATCCCGTGGGCGTGCAACAGGCGGTCCGCCTCGGTGAGATGCCCGGTGGACTTGGTCTCGACGAGAACGAGGTCGTCCGTGCACCGCACGGTGCGCCCGGTGCGCATGTCGTCGCAGACCAGTGCCGCGTCGCAGGTGATGCGCTCGCCGTCGGCCACGAAGGTGGCACGAATGTAGTCGGTGCACAGGGACGGTTCGAGGGTTGCCGGGGCGCCGATGCCGTACGCGGTGCGCAGGGTGTCGGCGAGGAACCCCCGGCAGCCCGGGTCGAGCGGGGTGGCCGCTCCGGTCAGCGGACGGCGGTGTTTGACGGTGTCGCCGCGCGGCCCCTTGAGCTTGATCTCGAACTGCCGCTCACCCGTGTCCGCGTAGACCCGTTCCCGGATCTTGAAGCGGAGCCGGCGGCCCTGCCGGTGGTCATGGAAGGAGCGGAGCTCGGGGGTGTCGTAGTAGACGGAGTGGTAGCGGAAGGCACGCCGGCCGTCCATGGCGAGGGCGCGGAAGGGGCCGCCGGGCCGGTGCGGGTCGGTGAGCCGGCCGACGATGCGCAGGAAGGTGTCCGCGGGCACCAGGTAGCTGTGGTCGAAACGCGCGAGGAGAGCGGCGCGTTCGTTGAGCTCGTCGAGCGAGATCGGGCCGGCGCCGTGGGCGGCGTCGCCGACGGCGCGGACCGCAGCGGCGGAGCGGACCGGTGCGGTGGTCATGCGGTTTCCCAGGCGGGCGTGGTCCGGCGGGCGGGTCCGGCGGCGGGCACGGGGCCCCGGCCGGCCGGGGCCGCCGTGCTCTCGCGGTAGCGGACGTCGACGACGGTGAGGTCCCGGACGAAGTCGACCTCCATGACCGTCCAGTGGAGGGGCTCACCCAGGCGCCGTACGAGGTCGGCGCGGAGCGCGGCCGGGTCCTCGTGGACGGTGTCGAGAGTGACGACGGCGCGCCGGGTGCCGGCCAGGAGCCGGGGGCTGTCGGCTGCCCAGACGATGAGGAGCAGGGTGGCGCACAGCCCGCCGGTGAGTGCGAACGGCAGCCTCGGAAGTCCGCAGAGCAGGCCGAGGACCAGGGTGGTGAAGTAGTAGGCGACTTCCTCGTGTTGCACGGCGTCGGAGCGGAGTCTCACGATCGAGAGCACGCCGAAGAGACCGAAGCCCAGGGCCGCTCCCCCTCCGCCGCGCACCTCGGCGAGGGCGGTGACGACCGTGAAGAGGCCGGTGTTCAGGGCGAGATAGGCCGGCACGAGGTCGCGCCGGCCGTGGCGCGGACAGTAGAGGGCGAAGGTCAGCACGCCGACGGCGGCGAGGTCGAGTCCGAGGTGGGCGGCGAGATGCCGTAACGACTCCATGGCTGCACTCCCTGTAAGTACCGGGGCCGGAAGGCCCCGAAGAACCGGAACGGGAGACAGACGATAGGCAAGCGCGTGGCGAACATGCATTCGCTTGTGGAGAAACGATTCGCCTCCTTCGCCTCCTTCGCCTCCTCCGTCTCCGACGCTCCACTGCCGGGCGGGGGAAGCCAACGACCGTGCACTGTTTCGCCGCCGGACTCGCAACCCGCAGCCCCTCACGCGACGCATGGCCCATCGGCCGGCGGCCGGGGAATCACCGTCAGTGGCTGCGCGGAAAGCGTCAGTGGCCCCCGGCCGGAACGACGGCACGCCCGGCGGCCGGTCGCCCATCGTCTCAACCGTGTTCGCCGGTGGCACGGAGGCGAAGCCGCGTCCACGGCGCCGGCCGGCGCAGGCGGCACCGGAACGGCGAAGGCCGGCCGCGTTCGCGCACCAGCCACCCGGCCAGGGTGCGTACGGCTTCGGTGCCGATCCCTTCCCGTGATGCCGCGCCGTCAGGAAGATGTCGATGCCGGCGAGCCGGAACTCGGGGTCCGCTTCTTTCGCGAACCGGATCGCTCCGATGACCTCGCCCTCGAAGACAACGGCGGCATGCCCTCGAAGTCGTCCGGGGCCGACCACCACGCGGCGACTTCCGGCTCCCGCACGACCCGTTCAAGGACCTCCCCGTCACCGACGGCCATCGGCCGTCAGCTTTCCGGTGCCGACGCTCTTCCGGCAGGCTTCCTGCCGGTTCATGTCCGCCCATGTCGTCTGGGGCCCGTTCGGGCAAGATGACGGGATGAACCACAGCGACCAGCGCTTCCACGTCATCGTGCTGTCGAACTTCGCGAAGGGCTTCGACAAGTACGCGTTCGCTTACGGTAAGGCGGGGATTCCCGAGAGTACCTATCCCGACCGGTTCCACCTGCTGACCCGTGCGGAGTTGGGTATCGGCATCGGCAAGGCGCGACGCCTGCTGGACCGTCTGGCCATTCCGGGTGACCGACTTCTGGTGCTGGAAACCACGGTGGACCCCGACAAGCTGGTGCCCAACGCGTCGACCGGCCTCGGCATGGAATGGCACGAGGCGCGCATCCGGTTGTCAGCGGTCCACGAACTCGACCAAGCAGGCGACGAGTTCACTCTGCGCCCGACAACCGTCGAGGACGCGATGGCGGCCTCCCTGCATCTGCACGGATCGGCACAGCGTCGCTACGCCGACACGCGACCGCGCTCGGTTTCGCTTCTGCCGGTCGCCTCCGCCTGCCAAGCCCGGTGTTCCTTCTGCTTCTCCTCGGCTTCGATCTCCAGCGACCAGGCGCCGGCACGGGTGCCGTGGGACGCGGTCGCCCACTGGCTGGAGCGCGCCCGTGCGGCGGGTGCCGAGCGTGCGGTGATCACCGGCGGCGGGGAACCCACGCTCATACCTTTCGAACAGCAGCTGCGGCTGGTGTCCGCCTGCTCGGCGGCCTTCCCGAAGGTCGTCCTGATCACCAACGCGCACACCCTGGCGAAGGGCCGGCACGCTGACCGGGCCGGCCGACTGGCAGCCCTGAGCGCCGCAGGCCTGAGCGTGCTGTCGGTCTCCCGGCATCATCAGGACGACGCCGTCAGCGAGCGGCTGATGATGCTGCGCACGCCGGTGAGCTCTGTGGTCGACACCTGGCGTGGGGAACGCGACCGCTGGCCGCGCCTGCGGATGAGGCTGATCTGCGTGCTCCAGCACGGCGGCGTCGCCGACGCAGCCGGCGTCGCCGACTACCTTTCGTGGGCCGCGGCTCTCGGTGTCGAGGAAATCTGCTTCAAAGAGCTCTACGTCTCCACCAGTACCGAGTCGCTCTACTTCGACCGCGCCGCCAACGTCTGGAGCCGAGAGCACCAGGTTTCGCTGTCCGTCGTCACCCGGTTCGCCGAGCAGCATGGCTTCGAAGTGGCGAGCCGCCTGCCCTGGGGCGCGCCGGTCTACCATGGCAGCTGGGAGGGCCGGCCGATGCGGATCGCCGCTTACACCGAGCCCAGCCTGCTCTGGGAACGCACCAGCGGGATCGCACGCAGCTGGAACGTCATGGCCGACGGACGCTGCTACGCCTCCCTGGAAGACCGGGCCAGCGAGATCGTGCCGGAAGATGTATCGGCATGAGGTTCGACGAGTTCCAGGAATTCCGGCAACGGCAGCTCAGAACTTCCTCGTTGCTTCTGGACGCCGCCGAGACCAACGTGTACGGGGCGCTTGCCCCGATGCGACCGCAATCGCCGGCCGACATGAGTACGGTGCACCGGTGCGATCTCGCCCGTGCCTGGCTGCGGCGCTTCGAGCTGCCGGAAGACTGGTCCGGCCGCGCCATGGTCTGTCGAGGGGTCCGTCACGGGCTCGGTGTGGTGTTCCACCGGCTGCGCGCCGTGCAGGCGCGGTTGTGGTTGCCCAGCGACGTGTACCCGGTCTACTTCGAGCTGGCCCGCGCTGCGGGCCTGGCGCCCGCGTCCTACCCGACGCTACCGGCGCCGGCCCTGCCGACGTCGCCGGCCGACGACCGGCCCGAATACCTGCTGCTGGCCAACCCCAGCAAGCCGCTCGGCCGATACCTGTCCGATGCCGAGTGCGCCGCGGTGATCTCGTGGTTGCGGGAATCACCACGCCGCCGCTTGCTGATCGACAGCGTCTACGACCTGGGAGCCCCGTTCGCTGCCGGCACACGGCGATTGGTGGATACCGGTCGTGCGGTCCTGCTGCATTCGGTCACCAAGGGATGGCTGTGGCCACGCACGTTCGGCGTGGTCCTGCTGCCTCCGGCGCAAGCCGAATGGGCCGAAGCGTTCCGGGCGGATCCGCCGTCACCGGCACAGCTGAGGCTCGCCGATCGTCTGCTGAGCGAGCACAGCGAGCTGCCCCGCCAGGTCGTCGACGAACTGTCCGCACGGGCTGAGCGGTTGTTCGAACGGTTGCCGGACGAGGTGCTCAGGGCGATTCCCACGGCGAGCCGGACGTGTCCCGGCAACTACTTCTTCCCGATCGAAATCCCAGCGGAGACGCTTCAGCGCGAGTGCGGCGTGCTCGCCATGCCGGTCAGCGTGTTCGGGGAGAGCAGCTGGTCCGGCTCCATCCTGACCAGCCTTGCTGACGCCTTCGGCCCGACGTCGGCGGTGGCGCGGTGAAACCACTGAAGGACCTGGCCGTATACGACGATGCGGACTTCTACGATCAGGAGTTCACGGCGCGCACCCACGACATCCCGTTCTTCCTCGGCCAAGCGGTCCAGGCGGGCGGTCCGGTCCTGGAGGTGGCCTGCGGAACCGGGCGCATCACCCTGCCGATCGCGCGGGCGGGTGTCGATGTCACAGGGCTCGACATCATGCCCTCGATGCTTGCGCGCGCCCGTCAGCGGGCCGAGGACGAGCGACTGCCGGTCCAGTGGCTGGAACAGGACTGCCGAGACATCCGCTCGGACAGGCGCTTCGCCCTGGTGTTCTCGGCAACCAACGCGATGCAGCACCTGCACGACCTGGATTCCGTGGTCGCGTTCCTCACCTCGGCGCGAAACGTGCTGCGACCAGGCGGGACCCTGATCCTGGACGTATTCAACCCCGACATGGCCAAGCTGTGCAGGCTCCCCGAGTCGCCCTACCACCACAAGTCGGTCGTGGACCGGGACGGGGCGACACTCGACGTACGGGCGACGACAGGCTACGACGCCGCCGCCCAAGTGCTGCGCTTCACGCTGGACTACCTACGCGGCGGTACGTGCGTACGCACCAAAAAGGTCAGCATGCGCTGCTTCTTTCCCGAGGAACTCTTGGCGCTCTGCCGGCTGGCCGGGCTCGATGTCACGCAACGCTACGGGGACTACGATCAATCCCCGTTCACGAGCGCCTCGCCGAAGCAGCTCCTGTTCTGCCGCGCCCGAACCGACAACGGCCAGATCGGCGATCCGCCATCGGTACCGGTCGTGCAGCGGAGCTGAGCCGGCAGCGCATTCCGGGCAACATGCCCGGTCGGAGGCCGCACGAGGACCAGGACGCCAGCGTCGCATCGGCGTACTGCATGCGAAGCGCGCCCCGGCCTGATCTGGAGTGGGATTGCGGCGCCGGGTTCTGGTGATGTCGGCCGGACGGTTGCGGGTTCGCCGTGTGACGGGCGGCGGGGACCGCCGGACGGCCGTGGTTGTCCTTGGCGGTGTCCCGGATCGTTCGCCGAAGCGGGACAGGCCGACAGGCTCGTCGGCGTCCGTGGCCGGAGCATGCGGCTGGGTCAGCCAACTCACCCCAGCGGGACCCCGTCCGCCGCGCGGTGCGCCGCCGCTCTGGTCATGCCGGCGATGTGTGGTGTGAGGATGACGTTGTCCAGTCCCATCAGCGGGGAGTCGAAGTCGGCGTGTTCCTTCGCGAAGACGTCCACTGCGGCTGCCGACAGCGGCGCGGACGGGTCCTGGAGGGCAGCGGCGAGAGCGGCCTCGTCCACGACTCCGCCCCGCGCCATGTTGACCAGCATCGAGCCCTTCTTCATGGCACTGAGTTCCTGCGCACCGATCAACCCACGGGTCTCGTCGGTCAGCGGACAGTGGAGCGAGACGACGTCCCGGTCCCACGATCCCGAGGGTGAGTTCGGCGAGTTCCGGAGCACGGGACACCCGCGCCACTGTCCCCGGTGAGAGGCGGCATTTGTGCCCGACGAGTCCCCTGTTCGCCGCCAGGATGACCGCCAGGGCGTGCTCGGCGACAGCTTCCGCATTGGAGCCCGGGGCATGTGTCACCAGGACTTCGTGTTCCCGGGCTTTGTACACCGCAGCCCGGACACCGACCCGCCGCCTCCATACGCCGGCAACCCGGCCGCGGCCGCATGCAGCATGGCCGTTGCCCACGTCACCGGCTCTCCGCCGTGCCCGCAGCCGAGCATGGCGGACACGCGGGCGGTGCGAGTGGGGTAGCCAGTTGCCGCCTTGCGTAATGCCGCAACTATCATCAGACAGGTGTCCGCGCCATCTCTCGACCTGGACGGGGTTTTCCATGCGCTATCTGGTACGCGATCGCATGCTGGCGTTCCACGAGGAGGCCTGGGTCGAGACGGAGCACCGGCAGAAGCTGTTCAGGGTCGACCGCAAACTCCTGCGGCTGCGTACCACGTTCCACTTCGTGGACACCCAGGGCGACCAGGTCGCGAGCATCGTCAAGAAGGTCCTGACCCTTCATCACACGATCCTCATCAAGCAGAACGGCGAGACCATCGGCCGCATCAGTAAGCGGAGGTTCCGCATCTTCGGCGACCGCTTCAAGGTCACCCTGCGGGACGGCCGTCGGCTGCGTATATCGGGGAACCTCTGGGATCGCGAGTTCGACATCGCGGACGACGGAACCACCCTGGCACACATCTCGCGCCGCTGGTTCAGCATCCGCGACGCCTATGCCGTGGACGTGATGTACGAGCCCGACTCGCTGCTGTTGGTCATCCTCGCCGTGTGCGTGGACCACATCATCGAGGACGGCAGGAGCGAACAGCTCACCAATCTGTGACACATGCTCGCTTCCGGCGCACGTACCCATGCCGGCATACGTGCTCCAGGGGCGCAGTACGCATCTTGACACTTGAACATCGACGTGCCGTCCGGACGGCGCCTGATCGGGGGAGAACCACCGCACCATGATGGGACATTCGCATGCCGTGAGCGGCGCGCTGCTGTTCGCCGGCACCGCTCCGTACCTGCCGCCCGTGCTCTTGCACACGCACCTGCAGCCCCAGGAGATCCTGATGGGCACGGTGCTGTGCGCGGGCGCCGCACTGCTGCCCGACCTGGACCACCACGACGGCACGATCGCGAACTTCCTCGGTCCGGTCTCCCGGCTGCTGTGCCGGTTCGTCGCCTGGATATCCGGCGGTCACCGCCATGCCACCCACTCCCTGCTCTTCGTGGCCCTCATGGCCGTCGGCACATGGGCCGGCATCGCCCATGTGGGCAGGCCGTTCACGCTCGGGATGTGCTTCTTCCTCCTGACGATGGCGGTACGCGCCCTCAATCTGTGCCCGCCCGGACACGGATTCCACGCGTGGGGCACCATCGTGGCGATGGCTGCGCTCGGCACCGCCGCGATCGCCAAGTTCATTCCGGCGGCGCCGGGTTGGCTGCCCTACGTGGTCGGCCTCGGCTGCCTGGCCCACCTGCTCGGTGACTCGATCACCAAGCAGGGAGCCCCGTGGCTGTGGCCGCTGAAGAGGCGCTACGAGGTCGTGCTGATCAAGAGCAGCGGCAACAAGCTGGAGACCGAGATGCTGACGCCGCTGATGGGTGCCGGGACCATTGCCCTCCTCTGGCTGACAGTCCTGGCACCGCATCCCCTCCGCTGAGGCGGCAACGGGCTCACGCGCGATCGGTGCGCGGACCCACTCCCGCCCGCGCGAGGCCGAACCCGGACCGGACCCCTGGCCGCGTGCCTGTCCGAGGGGCCTCCTAATATCATGTCGCATTCTTCGACGGACGCCGATGCCCGCTTGGCGGTGCCTGCCGACCAACGCCCCACACGACACAACGACACCACCGCACGGCGATGGGGTCGTGCATCGAGGAGGAACGTTCATGCACGCCCGGAGGATCGGCGCGGCCGCCGCGACAGCAGTGGCGCTTCTGGCTGCCCGCGACCTCATCCAGAAGAAGCACGCACTGCTCCGGAACTTCCCGGTGATCGGGCACGCCCGGTACCTGTTGGAGACGATCGGGCCGGAGCTGCGGCAGTACATCGTGACGTCCAACGAGGAGGAGCGCCCGTTCAGCCGGGACCAGCGCACGTGGATCTATGCGTCGGCGAAGGAGGAGAACAACTACTTCGGATTCGGAACCGACGTCGACGTCGAGCACGTGCAGGGGCACGCCTACCTGAAGCAGCGGACGTTCGCCGGCACTCTGCCCGACGCGCACGACCCGCAGGCCCCACTGCCCTCGGCCAAGGTGCTGGGCGGGCCGCGCGGGCGAGCCAAGGCGTTCCGGCCGGCGAGCGTGGTGAACATCTCGGCGATGAGCTTCGGATCGCTCTCCGGCGCGGCCATCACGGCGCTCAACAAGGGGGCGGCGCTGGCGGGCACGATGCACAACACGGGCGAGGGCGGCCTCTCGCCGTACCACCGCAACGGTGGTGACCTCGTCCTTCAGATCGGTACGGCGTACTTCGGCTGCCGCAACGAGGACGGCAGCTTCAACCTCGACAAGCTCAAGGACGTGGTCGCCGGCGCCCCGGTCAAGGCAATAGAGATCAAGCTCTCCCAGGGCGCCAAGCCAGGACTGGGCGGGATGCTGCCGGGCGCGAAGGTGACCGAGGAGATCGCCGGGATCCGCGGCATACCGGTCGGCAAGGACTGCGCCTCCCCGTCGAGGCACACCGCGTTCAGCGATGTCGACTCGATGCTCGACTTCGTGGAGTTGCTCGCCACCGAGACCGGTCTGCCGGTCGGGGTCAAGAGCGCGGTGGGAGAGATGGGTTTCTGGCAGGAACTGGCCACCCTGATGGCGCGTGGTGACCGTGGTGTCGACTTCGTGACCGTCGACGGCGGCGAGGGCGGCACCGGGGCGGCGCCGCTGATCTTCACCGACTCGGTGTCGCTGCCCTTCCGGATGGGCTTCTCCCGGGTCTACGGCACGTTCGCCGAGCTGGGGCTGACCGACGACCTGACCTTCATCGGCTCCGGCAAGCTCGGCCTGCCCGAGAACGCCATGGTCGCCTTCGCGCTGGGTGCCGACATGATCAACGTGGCCCGTGAGGCGATGCTGTCCATCGGCTGCATCCAGGCGCAGAAATGCCACACCGACAAGTGCCCCACCGGCATCGCAACCCAGAACCCGTGGCTGGCCCGCGGCCTCGACCCGACCTCGAAGGCCACCCGAGCCGCTGTCTACCTTCGCACCCTGCGCAAGGAGCTGATCAAGGTTTCGGCTGCCGTCGGCGTCGCGCACCCGGCACTCATCACACCCCACGACATCGAGATCATGAACGGTGACTACGAGGCCCGCACCCTGGCCGGCGTCTACGGCTACAAGGACGGCTGGGGCGAGCTCGGCCCACACCTCGCCGATGAGATCACGGCGCTGCTCACCACCAAGCCGACCGCCGTGCACGGGCCGGCCCTCTGACGCGCCGACAGCGACAAGCACCGCGCTCAAGGCTCGCCTGCGCGGAGCACGAGCGTGGCACCAGCCGGTGTCGCCCGCACTCACCCACCTGCCCTTCCCCCACGACCAGTCCGTGCCGAGGCGATCAACATGACTGAAAAAGTGAGATTCAAGAGCGTCGTCGGCCCGGAACTGGCCGGGTCGATCGACCTGCCGGAAGGCGAGATCCGCGGCTGGGGAATCTTCGTCCACGGATTCACACTCGGCAAGGACTCGCCGGCCGCCTCGCGTGTCAGCAAGCAGCTGGCACGCGAGGGGATCGGGATGCTGCGCTACGACAACCTCGGCATCGGAGACTCCGACGGCGACTGGGGGGACGGTTCCTTCACCATCAAGGTCCAGGACACCGTCCGTGCAGCAACGCTGATGGCAGAGCGAGGAACTCCGGTGGACCTGCTGGTGGGGCACTCGTGGGGAGGCGCCGCCGCGATTGCCGCAGCGGCCGAGGCAACCGGCGTCCGCGCGGTCGCCACGATCGGGGCGCCTGCCGACCCCAGCCACGTCGAGAGACAGTACGACGCGGTCATGGAACGCGTGCTCAGTGAAGGGTCGCACGAATGGTTCGTCGGCGGGAGGACCCTGGTCCTCAAACGTGCCTTCGTCGACGACGTCCACCAGGCTCGCCTACGCGACCGGATACGCGAGTTGCGTCTGCCGCTGCTCGTCATGCATTCGCCCACCGACAACACCGTCGACATCGCCAACGCCGGGGAGATCTTCCGCGAGGCACGACACCCGCGAAGCTTCGTCTCGCTCGAAGGAGCGGACCATCTCCTGACCGCACGAGGACAGGCGCAGCGAGCCGCTCACATCATCAGCGCCTGGGCCGACCAGTACATCCACAGGTCACGGCCCGGAGGAAAAGACATGTGACGGCCGGCAGCCGCAGGCGTCCGCTCGTTGAGCGGAACTGCCGTCACTGGACAGCTTCGCCCGGGGTCACGCACCGCGGGGGTTTCAGTGGGCGACCAGTCGCGAGCTGAGCCACTGGAGCGTGGCCGGGATCTCCCGCCGCCAGGTGTTGAAGTTGTGCCCGCCGCTCGGGAGGATGATCGACGAGATTCTGGTCACGTTCGTGTCCTGCACGCTCTTGATGAACCTGAGCGT